>JAXHTI010000279.1:0-2114 GCA_034190045.1 Pseudomonadota bacterium | reverse complement strand
TCGTGCAGCGGCTGGAGTTTTACAGCCCGGAAGATCTCTTGCGCATCGTGCGTCGTTCTGCACAGATACTCGAGGTGGAGATCGAAGATGAAGGGGCCCTGGAGATTGCCCGGCGCTCCCGCGGTACGCCGCGGATCACCAACCGGCTACTGCGCCGCGTGCGCGACTACGCCCAGGTCAAATCGGACGGGCGTATCAGCGCCGCCGTGGCCCACGAGGCGCTGGATATGCTGGATGTGGACAACCATGGTTTTGACATGATGGATCGCAAGCTGCTGCTGACCATCATCGAGAAATTCAGCGGCGGACCGGTGGGCATCGACAACCTGGCCGCCGCCATCGGCGAGGAACGCGGCACCATCGAGGATGTGCTGGAGCCCTATCTGATCCAGCAGGGCTTTATGATGCGCACCCCGCGCGGGCGCATGGCAACCCGCCACGCCTATCTCCACTTCGGCCTGCCTGCGCCGACGACAGAAACCGCGGCCAGTTCCCTTGATCTGTTCGATACATCAGAAACTAACAAATAACTCTCGCAAAGACGCGAAGCCCGCAAAGAAAGAAATAATGTTGATATGCGGTACCGAAACTTAAAATTTAAAACTCAACATTCAAAATTATATCTTCGCGTCTCTGCGCCTCTGCGAGAGATACCTGCAAGCCGGGGTTGTGAAGCGTGAACGAGTTCCTTTGGCCGGTGCGGGTTTATTATGAAGATACGGATGCCGGCGGGGTGGTGTATTACGCCAATTACCTCAAGTTCATGGAACGGGCACGTACCGAGTGGTTGCGCACGCTGGGATTCGAGCAGGATGAACTCATTGCGCAACAAAATGTCCTATTTGCCGTACGCCGGGTCACGATCGATTATCGTCAGCCGGCCCGGTTTAACGAAAAGCTGGTCGTCAGTGCCCGTGTGGCGGAAGCCGGCAAGGCCAGCCTGACGTTTGCCCAGGCCATCCACCGGGAATCGGACAATGTTCTGTTGTGTGACGGCGAGGTCAAAATTGCCAGTCTGGATGCGCTAACGTTCAAACCGCGTGCGATTCCGGGGGCGTTGCAACAGAAACTGGTCGTTTGACGCGCGTTTCGTGAATGTATCTGTCAATTTGGAAAACCCTTTTCGGGATATTCAGTGCCTTCGGTGTTGTCGGTGGTTACCGAATACGTTTGTTTCAGACATACGATGTATTCTAACCGTAACAAAGTCCATTACCGCGCCCCATAACAATAAATAGAGGAAATACACGTTGCCGGAAATGTCGATTACCCACCTGATATTCGAAGCCAGCTTTGTTGTACAGCTGGTGATGTTGTTATTGCTGGTCGTCTCGATACTCTCCTGGACGCTCATCTTTTTTAAATATGCAGTGATCAAACGCGCGCGAGGGGCCGCCGATCAGTTTGAGCGGCGCTTCTGGTCCGGGGTTGATCTGGGGGAGCTGTATAAAAGACTTTCCAGCCGACGGGCCCGGCTGGAGGGGATGGAGCTGATCTTCGAGTCCGGCTTTCGTGAGTTCGCCCAGCTGCGCAAGAATCGCAATGTGGACTCGATGGCCGTGATTGAAGGCGCCCAGCGGGCCATGCGGGTGGCTCTCAACCGGGAGATCGATCGTCTGGAAAATCATCTCTCCTTTCTGGCCACGGTCGGCTCCACCAGCCCTTATGTCGGCTTATTTGGAACGGTCTGGGGCATTATGAATTCGTTTATGGGTCTGGGCGCGGTCAAGCAGGCGACCATTGCTACCGTGGCACCGGGCATTGCCGAGGCGCTGATCGCCACGGCAATGGGCCTGTTTGCGGCGATTCCGGCGGTGATTGCCTATAACCGCTATTCCAATGACGTGGAACGCTTGATCAGTAAATACGACATTTTCGCTGAAGAGTTCTCCAGCATCCTGCAACGTCAAACCCATACCAGTAGCGCCGCGGATTCGTCATGAAAGTCACCAGCGGACGAGTCAAGCGCAAACGCATGTCCGAGATCAATGTCGTGCCCTACATTGATGTCATGCTGGTGTTGCTGATCATCTTTATGGTGACCGCCCCCTTGCTGAGCCAGGGCGTTGAAGTCAGTCTGCCCGAGTCGAGCGCGAAAACCCTGGATGAGACCG
>JAXHTI010000278.1:0-2133 GCA_034190045.1 Pseudomonadota bacterium | reverse complement strand
GCCAGTCGTTGAATCCGCCGGTGTTCGAATTCTTTCTCAAGAACGACGCACTGCATGATCCCATGATCAACGATTACCATATCCTGGCATTTGAGTGGGCCACGGCAGAGGAAATCGAACGTATGAAGCAGCTGACCTTCGCGGTCAATGATGTTCTCAAACAACTGTTCGAACAGGCGGGCTTGTTGCTGGTGGATTACAAGCTGGAGTTCGGCCGCTTCGAAGGTGAGCTGTGGCTGGGTGATGAGTTTACACCCGATGGGTGTCGGCTATGGGATGCCGAAACGCGCAACAAGCTGGACAAGGATCGTTTCCGTCAGGGTCTCGGTGGTGTCGTTGAGGCCTATGAGGAAGTGGCTCGCCGGTTAGGTATCGACCTGAGCTGATACCCGGCTTGTTCTGACCCTTTTTAAACCAGTGTATTCAACAAGGTCATTTCCCGTCCCGTCATTTTCTAAGGGTAAACCCTGATTCTTACCATAAAGTTACCGCCTGTCAGGCCGACATGTAAGGCAAGGCGACAGACATCGTCGCCGCCGAGAAATATTAGCAAACCATTATATATAAAGGTCTTGTGCCAGAGGGAGTTGACGCAGTGACGGAGGTGAGACATGTCCCGGTCGAACAAAAATGCCTTCTGGAATCCCATCCAGTCCCTGTTCGCGCGTTTCAAGATCAGTCACAAGCTGTGGCTGGGTTTCGGCAGTATGGCCGTGTTGCTGGTGATTGTCTCCGTCACGGCCCTGACCAGTCTCAACAGTGCACAGAACAAACTGGGCGAGGTCGTGGAAGTCAGTCAGCCGATGGTCCTGGCATCGATGCAGCTGGCGGACCGGCTCGATCGAACCAGTGCGGCACTGGGCTTTTACCTGTTAAGCAAGGAAGAGAATGACAAACAGGAGTATGAAGGCAACCTGCAGGAACTGGATGTCGAACTGAACCAGTTAAAGGCCCTGACCGAACGGGTCGACGACCCGCAAATCAAGCAGCGCATTAACGATATCGCTCGTAACATCGCCGAGTATGCCACCTACAAACCGCGTATGCTGGAGCTGGCGACCAACTTTGATCAGAACCAGCCCGGTATCGGTCTTTCCTCCTCGAAGATGGCCCCGCTGGCCGCCGATATCCAGCAATACCTGAGCCAGATGATCCGCTCCGAAAGCACCGAACCGGCCACACCGCAACGTCGTGAACTGCTACTGGAAATGGTCGAGTTGCGTCAGATCTGGATGAACGTGCTCAACGAGAACCGGGCCTTCATCTCGTTTCGTGGTGAAGGAAACATGTCCAACGCCAGACTCTATACCGAAGGTTTTCTCGAGGCACTGGACAAAATTGCCGCCCAGGAGGCTCTACTGACCTTTGAGCAACTGGATGCGGTGGAGTCGATCCGATCCCTGGCGCAGCAATATATCGACATTCAGGCTGAACTGTTCAAGGTCCACAGCGGCGATCAGTGGCGGACCGACTCCCATTTGATCCGCACCGAGATCGGTCCGCTGGTCGATGCAATCAAAACCGACATCGACTGGCTGGTTAACGAGCAACGCACCGAAGTGGAAGCTTCTTCCCATTCCTTGCTGACAGAAGTGACGGCCACCCAGGGACTGGTTGGCACGCTGTTGGTTATTGGTTTGATTGTCAGTGTCGGTGGTGGCCTGTTACTGGCGGGGCTGATTACCCGACCCATGCGAGCCGCGGTTACCGCCATGGAAGATATTTCCGAAGGGGAAGGCGATCTGACCCGGCGCCTGGAGGTGCAGGGCAAGGATGAAATGGCCCAGCTGGCAGCCGCCTTCAACAAGTTCGCCGACAAGATTCAGGAAACCATCAAACAGGTTTCGGGCGCGACCACGCAACTGGCCTCGGCTGCCGAGGAGATGTCCATCATCACCAACGAAACCAGTGACGGGGTGAATCGCCAGCGCAATGAGACCGAGCAGGTGGCGACCGCCATGAACGAGATGACCGCTACCGTGCAGGAAGTGGTCAACAATGCGGACTCGGCGGCCGAGGCGGCCGGTAATGCGGATAACCAGGCGGTAGAAGGTCGCTCGGTGGTCAATAATACGATCGACTCGATCGATCGCCTGGCCTCGGAAGTGGAAAAGGCCGCCAATGTTATTAACA
>JAXHTI010000277.1:0-2140 GCA_034190045.1 Pseudomonadota bacterium | reverse complement strand
CACCGGCATATTGCTGATGGAATTGCCGCTGGGCCTGGACCATACCGAGCAGTTGTTCGAACGCGCTGCCGCTGAAGCCCAGTCGCTGGGCGATATGGCGCAGCACGTTCTGCTCGGTGGGGTGCATGACGCCATCGGCGTAAGCGGCATGGATCAGGATCTCCATGAACATCTGCAACACCGTGCGCCGCCGGCGCGCCTCCTGCCGGAACTGTTCCAGCACGCCCTCCAGATCGAAGTCAGGCTGTTTACCCTGGTTGAACAGGTCGATGGCGGCGCGCTTTTGCTGTTCGTCGAGGCGCATCTGCTGCATGACACCGCGGGCCATTTCGATCTCGTTCTCACTCACCCGTCCGTCGGCCTTGGCCACGTGACCCATGGTGGAGAACAGCGCGGTGAAAAAGGCCATCTGTACCCGTTCCTGATCGCCCGCCCGAAACGGTCCGCCGAGCTGATCCTGCAGCCGCAGTCCTTTGTCGAACTGATGACCGAGCACCGCCCCCAGTAACGCACCCAGTGGCCCGCCCAGCATGAAGCCAAACGCCCCGCCAACGACCTTGCCCCACCAGCTCATAACAGCAGGTCCGAGGTGCCAGGTACTAGGTGCGAGGCGACATATTTCGAGGAATAGAACGTTATCTGAAACATATCCATTTCTTCTGTATTTATTAAAACCCTTAACCACCAAGACACGAAGCCGCCAAGTAAAAAATTAATTATAAAATCTTTGTGTCCTGGCGTCTTGGTGGTTTGCTTTATTCTTACTTCACGAGCCGCTCCCGATTCCGGGATAATGGAGAGTAAGACGCACTCTATTTTTACTGTTCATCAACCGTTTAAACCACCGGTTCACAAAGCACCGAAGAAACCAAATGATATTATTCTTCGTGCCTTGGTGTCTTGGTGGTTTGCTTTTCTTCACTTCACGACCAGCGTACCCCGGTACATTTGCATCTGGCAGGTGAAGTCATATTCGCCTTTTTCCTGCGGTGTGAGGGTGACTTCCTTGTATTCGTCCACCGGTAGTTCGGCGCTGAGGTCGAAGTCGGAAAATATCACCTGTTCGGCACAGGGACTGGGATCTTTGCGTAAAAAGCGCAGGGTGATCGGCTGGTTGACGGGGACTTCGATGCGGGAGGGGGTGTAGACACCATCGTCCACCAGGATATCGACCCGGTCACTGTTGCTGCCGCGTTGTACGCTGGCGGGTTTGGCCAGCCAGAACCACCAGACGATCGCCAGCATCAATACCAGCCCCAGAAGATTCACCAGCCAGATCATGATTGGGCTCCCGATTTGAACCAACGCAGGCGGTTGGCATTGCTCACCACGGTGACCGAGGACATGGCCATGGCCGCGCCGGCGATCATCGGGTTGAGCATGAGTCCCATGATGGGATACAGAATACCGGCGGCCACCGGAATGCCCAGGCTGTTATAGATAAAGGCACCGAACAGGTTCTGTTTGATGTTGCGCAGGGTGGCGTGCGAGATCGCGATGGCGTCGGCCACGCCGTGCAGGGAACCGCGCATCAAAGTCACGTCGGCACTTTCGATCGCCACGTCGGTGCCGCTGCCGATGGCAAAGCCGACATCGGCCTGGGCCAGCGCCGGCGCATCGTTGATGCCATCGCCAACCATGGCCACCACCTCACCGCCCTCTTGCAGGCGTTCGATGTGCCGGTTCTTGTCCTGCGGCAGGACTTCGGCGATCACCTCGTCGATCCCGATCTGCCGGGCAACGGCCTGCGCCGTGGCTTCACTGTCGCCGGTGAGCATGATCACCTTCAGCCCCAGCTGTTGAAGGCGCCGAATCGCGGCACTCGAATCGTCCTTGATTGGATCGGCCACGACCACGATGCCCACCAGCCGCTGTCCTCGGGCCAGATAAATGGGTGTGTGTGCCTGCTCGGCCAGCTGTTGTGCCCGCTCCTGCAGTTCAGTGATGTCGATGCCCTGGCTCTGCATCAGGCGGGCATTGCCCAGGTAGCACGGTTCGTCATCGAGCCGGGCACTCACGCCCTGGCCGGTGATCGCCTCGAACTGCTGAACATCGGACAGGCTGATCTCGCGCTGTTTTGCCGCTTCGACGATGGCATGGGCCAGTGGGTGTTCCGAGCTCTGCTCCAGGCTGGCGGCCA
>JAXHTI010000276.1:0-2152 GCA_034190045.1 Pseudomonadota bacterium | reverse complement strand
CGACCTGTTCGATGTCCCGGCCGAACACATCCAGCTCCACCCACACCTGCGACAGATCGGCGATCACAAACAGCACCGCCTCGCCGGTGGCCTGGCCGACCTGCACATTGCGTTTGAGGATTACGCCGTCGATGGGGGCCTTGAGGGCGTAGTTTTGCAGGCTCTCGTTGCTCTGGATGACTGCCAGGGTCTCGCCCTGTTTCACTCGCGTACCCAGTTGCCCGCGAATGGATTGCACCACGCCGGGGAAGCGGGCGCGCAGTTGTGACAGCCGATCGGGATCGATCCGCACCCGACCGTGCAGCGTGACCCCCCGTTCCAGGGTTTGCGGGCCGGCGGTCTCGGTCTTGATGCCGGACAGCTTCGCTATCGGTTCGGGAATCGTGGTACGACCTTCGTGGTTCTCAAATTGCCAGCGATAATCCTCTCCCTGGTAGGTTGCCTCGACGATCACATCGAACGAGTGGGGCTCGACGATGGTCTGCTGCCCGCGCAGATAATCCTCGAACGGCTTGAAGCCAATGCGATCCTGTTGTCCACCCAGGCGATCGAGCGTGATGGTCAGATCCACGTTATCGGGATCCAGCGGCTCGCCGTCGGCATAGGCATACACGTGATACTCCGGCGGCACGCCCTGTTCGACGATGGTCAATTCCAGCGCAAAGCTGTCTTTTTCCAGCAGGCGTCCACCCTGCGGACCGCGCGGGACTTCCTCGTGATCGGCTTGTCCGCCATGGGCCGGGGACTGACCGGCCAGCGTGGCATCCGGCCTGTCCAGCACCATCGCCAGCAACACAGCCAGCACCAGCAGGGCGATAACGGCGATCGCGATCGCCTGATTTTTTTTCGGCAAACTCATTGGGAAACTCCTGTCTGTACGGCCGTGCCGGTGAGCCGTTCGATCTCGAACCGGGCACGATGATAGGTGGCGGCGGTGGCAACCCGCTCCAGGCGACTGTCGATCAGTGCCTGCTGGGCATCATTCAACTCGAGCAGCGAATAGCGCCCGCGTTGATAGCCGCGGCGATAATCGCGCAACGCCCGTTCGGCCCCGGGGATGATCGACTGCTGCAAGGTCTCCAGCGCGGCATAGGCATAACGCATCTCCTGGTAGGCCTCGTACAGGGCCGAGAGCAGGGCCAGGCGTTGCTGTTCCTGTTCGTAAGGCTGTTGCCGCTGGCGTTGTTGCGCCTCGTCGATATAGGGCTGCGCACGGGTACCGCTGCCCAGCGGCACGCTGAAGGAGAACAGCAGGGCGGCGTCGTCCGTCTGGCGCTGGTGGCGCACCCCGCCGCGCAGCTGAACATCCAGCGATCGGCGCGACTGCGCCAGGCGGTAGCGGGCCTCGGCCAGGCGTTGCTCGGTGGCGAATTGCGCAATACGGGGATTGGCCGCAAGCCGGGCCTTGAGGGTATCGAAGGGCCCGGGCGCTTGCAGATCATAGAGATCCGCCGACAGCGCCCCGAACCCGGCCGACTCCGCGCCCCACATGTTGGCCAGCTTCAACCGCGCCACCTCCAGCGCATGGCGCTGGCGTTGCAGTTCCAGCTTGGTCTGATCGAGGGCGTTCTGCGCCCGAAAACGTTCGGCCGTCGGCGAACGCCCGGCCTCGACCCGCTGACTGACCGATTGCAGGGTTTGTTGGCGGGTCTGGCGGGCCTGTTCGATCAGCGCAATGCGCTGCTGCAGGATCAACACCTCCAGATAACGCCGCGAGGCTTCGGCCACGATATCCAGGCGCTGCGCGGCGAGCTCATCCTGCAACAACCCGGCCCGCACCCGCGCCACATCCGCCCGATGTTCGGGCTGATCACCCAGCTCCAGCACCTTCGCCAGGCTCAGAGTGGACTGCAGTCGATCCGTCCCGTTGTAGACACCGGAGCCGGCGACATTCTCCAGCTCCAGGCCGACCCGCCAGGGCGGCGCCTGGCCGGCCTGCTCGATCCGCGCCGCCGTCGCGGCCGCGCGGTAATCCATCGCCCGGATCGTCGGGTTATGTTGCAACACCCGCACGATCGTCTCGGACAGGGTGATCTCATCCTCGGCCGGCGCCGCCGGGGCCGACAACGGCAGGCTCATCAACAACAGGCCCACCCATAGCGCTCGAATCGCCATCACTACGTACTCCAGAAATTCTCATCAGTGGTCTGCG
>JAXHTI010000275.1:0-2155 GCA_034190045.1 Pseudomonadota bacterium | reverse complement strand
GGCAAGCCCATTGTTCCGCCGGTGCCGGGTGCCGAGCTTGGGATTACCTCTGACGGTTTTTTTGAATTAACCGAACAGCCACAGAAGGTTGCCGTGATCGGTGGCGGTTATATCGGCGTGGAGTTGGGCGGTGTAATGCGTGCGCTTGGCTCGGAAGTGACGATCGTGGCAATGGAAGATCGCCTCATGGAACGTTTCGATCCCATGATCAGCGAAGTGCTGGAAGCGGAAATGCGCAAGCAGGGTATCCGGGTGGAAACCGGCTTCCAGGTCACGGCATTGTCCAACAGCGCCGAGGGAATCGTGGTCGGCGGCAGGAACGGCGACAGCCTGGCCGCGTTCGATACGGTTATCTGGGCCGTGGGCCGGGCACCGAATACCCGTGAACTCAACCTGGAAGCGGCCGGTGTCGCGATGGAGCAAAACGGTATCGTCCCGGTGGACGGGTTCCAGAATACCAACGTCGCGGGCGTGTATGCGATCGGTGACATTACCGGGCGCAGCCCGTTAACCCCGGTGGCTATCGCTGCCGGTCGCCGGCTGGCCGAGCGTCTGTTCAATCGCCAGGCATTCAGTAAAGTGGATTATGCCAATATCCCGAGTGTAGTGTTTGCCCACCCGCCGATCGGCACCGTCGGTATGACCGAGTCGGAGGCACGGGAAAAATACGCCAATGACATGACGGTATATAAAACCGGGTTCACGCCGATGCGTTATGCGCTGGCGGAGCACGGTACCGCAACCGCGATGAAACTGGTCTGTGCCGGCAAAGACGAACAGGTCGTCGGAATTCACATGATCGGTGACGGCGTGGATGAAATGCTGCAGGGATTTGCCGTGGCCGTGAAGATGAAAGCCACCAAGGCCGACTTCGATAGCACGATTGCCATCCATCCCACCAGTGGTGAAGAACTGGTGACGCTGAAGCAGCCGGAGTCCGGTCATGAGGATGATGAACAGGCGAAGGAACGCACCCACGACGTGGATGCCGGTAATGAATGGAAAGCGGTTGGGTAGGATGCGTAGAGCTCACCCTGCATCTGAGTTTGGATCTGAAACGGGGTGAGCTTACCAAGAAGCCTGCAGGCGACAAAAAATGATCTTGTACTTCGTGTTGGTGCCTTCGTGGCGATGTTCTCAGCTGTTCTTGAGCCAGGGATTTTCGGAGCAACAATAGCCAGAAGTCGAGGCTGGGCATTTCGCCGTGCGGGTGCTAGATTATCGCCATGTCTGGCCGTGAGTGGGCTCATACGTGAAAATAATCTACCGCAGTCTTGTTGTGGCCAGTTGTTTGTGGCCGGCAGCAGGCTGGAGTGATGTACCCCAGGTCCGTCACGGGGTTATTTTTGATAGCCAGGAAGCGATGCGGGTTCAGGGCGGGATAACGGCAACCTACCTGGGCAGTAATGAGTCTGCAGTTCGCAGTGAAGGTTTGCTCTCTTTCGACCTGGTGGCCGAAGCCCCAATTGGGCCGGGCAGAATCACGACTTATATCGAGGGCAATAGCAGTCCACGAAGCGGGGGTGTCAGCTCGCAGATTGGTGAAGTCAATGGTGATGCGAGGTCGGCACTGGATGGAAATGGCAAGGGCCGGCTGCAGGTATCGGAAATTTACTACACGCAAAAATTCGGCGCTAATATACTGAGCCTTGGCTTGCTGGATCCGACCTGCCGTATGGATAACAGCAATATCGCCAACAACGAGGCCTGGCAGTTTCTGGCCAATGCCTTCGTTAACAATCCCACTATCGCGTTTCCTGATTATACCCTGGGGGTCTGTTTTCATCTCGAACGACAGAGCGGTTACCCGGGGATGAATCTGTTGCTGACAGGGTCAAACGGACTGGCGGATAACCCTGATCGATCCTATTCAGAGTTGTTTGACCTGACTGCCGACGGCAAGGGGGTGTTTGCCGGAAGTGAATGGTATTGGCGCAGCCAAAACAGCCTGTGGCGCCTGGGCCTGTGGTTAAACAGTGCCGAGACGGCGTACGTCGACAATTCGGGCAGGGTCGGTGAAAACTACGGGGTTTATCTGACCAGCGATCATACCTTTGATCATTACCAGCTGAACCTGCGCCTGGGGGTGGCTAACGAGAAGGTGTCAGCGGCTTCAGACTTTATCAGTCTGGCCTTACAGACCCGGGTGTTTGAC
>JAXHTI010000274.1:0-2160 GCA_034190045.1 Pseudomonadota bacterium | reverse complement strand
CAGGCAACGGCGCATAGTTGTGCATCAAATGATCGGCCATTTTCAGGTTCCGCTAATTTACCGGTTCAGGAAAATAAAACGGCAGCCCTGCGCGGACTGCCGGAAAACCGTTAATTCTAGTCCCCTGCGGCCCGAAGTCAACAAAACCTGTTGACTTCGGGCGGGGCTAGTAACCAGGCGCTAGGGGCCAGGTGGGTTAAAAGCTGGCCTGATCCTCCTGAGACATCATCTTCCGGCCTGGCGGAACGGAAGCCTCCCAAAAGAAAACCGCCCGGTTGTCAGTGACAACCGGGCGGTTACAGGTATGATTTTCTAGCAACCAGTACCTGGCAGCCAGAACCTGTTTTTTTAGAACGGCAACCCGTGCCCGTGAGCAATCATGCCCAGTACCATCGGGATTGACAGCAGGGTATTGGTGCGCGAGGCCATCAGGGCGATGGTCTTGGCCTTGGCTTTTTGTTCATCGGAAGCCTGTACCATACCCAGAACCTTCTTCTGGTTCGGCCAGATCAGGACCCAGACATTGAACAGCATGATGGTGCCGAGCCAGGCGCCCATGCCGATCGCCTGATAACCTTCCTGGAAGGTGAAGGCCGCGACGAAGCCGGAACCGTCGGCCGTATGCATCGCTTCCAGGGCCAGTGCACCGGTGATCCAGGTGGCAACGGCCGCCCAGCGGAACCACAGCAATGCGCGCGGGGCAACATACTTGCCGATGGCCGCGGGTCCGGGACCGTCAGAGTCCGCCGTGGCAGCGGCCTGCGCCGGCACCTGTACAAAGTTGAAGTAGTAGAGCAGACCAATCCAGGTAATGCCGACCAGGACGTGGACCCAGACCCAGAAATACCATGGGTTGATGGCGCCTTCACGACCCATCACAAAAATAATGATGATCGCCAGGATAATGCCCGAGACGATCGTTCCGGTAATTGACTTGAGTGGATTCATAACGGTTTCTTCCCCTCTGTAGGTTTAGGTTTGTTAGATTGTTCTGCAGAGCTTAATTTGAGTATTTTACTATAGTATTTCGCCGTGGGTCACCCCCGTTTGACTCCGGTGCGGATTCAAAGACCATGGCGAATGCTACAATCGTTCGCTTGCGAAGAAGAGTAGTGTGTTTCATGGATGCTGTCGACCTGAGTATTTTTGCCAGCCGACTCGATGCGGTCAGCGACGAAATGGGTGCCGTGCTGCAACGTGCGGCTTTTTCACCCAATATTCGCGATCGGCTGGATTTCTCCTGTGCCATCTTCGATGCCCGCGGACAGCTGTGTGCGCAGGCAGCGCACATCCCGGTGCACCTGGGCAGCATGGCCTATGCCATGGCGGATATCGTGCGCCAGATCGACTGGCAGCCGGGCGACATGGTGATCGTCAACGATCCCTATCTGGGCGGCACCCACCTGCCCGATGTAACTGTCATCGCGCCCCTGTTCGTGGCCGATGAGCTGCTGGCCTTTGTCGCCAACCGCGCCCACCATGCCGACATCGGTGCCGAGTCGCCGGGTTCCATGCCGATCTCCGGCTCCCTGGAGGAGGAGGGGCTGGTCCTGGCCCCGACCAAACTGGTCAGGGCGGGGCAGCTGGACAGCGCGTTTCTGGACAGTATCCTGCGTCGGGTGCGCAGCGGGACTGCCGGTCGGGGTGATTTCGCTGCCCAGATGAGCGCCAATCGCGCCGGCCTGGCGCGGCTTGCCGAGCGGGTCGAGGCGCTGGGGCCGGCGGCGTTCAGCCGCGGACTGGTCGAGCTGAACGATTACGCCGAACGCCTGGCCAGCGAGGCCCTGCGGGTGATCCCGAACGGGGAATATCGCTTTGTCGACTATCTGGACGATGACGGGCTCGGTCATACCGATCTGGCCATCGCGGTCACGCTGCAGGTGAACAACGGCACGGTCGCCGTCGACTTTGCCGGTACCGCGCCGCAGACCCCGGGCAATGTGAACTGCCCCCTGTCGGTGGCGGCCGCCGCGGTCTATTACGTGTTCCGGTGTTTGATGCCGGCCCAGACCCCGGCCTGCGCCGGGAGTTTTCGGCCGATCAAACTCGAGGCGCCCGAAGGCTGCCTGGTGAATGCCCGGCGCCCGGCCGCGGTGGCCGCCGGTAATGTCGAAACCAGCAGCCGCATCGTGGATGTGGTCATGGGCGCCCTGGCCAAGG
>JAXHTI010000273.1:0-2160 GCA_034190045.1 Pseudomonadota bacterium | reverse complement strand
GTGTTGAGTCTTGAGTATTACTATATCTAAATGAGAATGATTGTCAATACTATTTTTCATCTGGGATCGTTCGGCCGCATGGCAGCGAATGTTGGCGCATTTCTCGCCAGCGGCGTACAATAGCGCCCCCCTTAGCAGCCCGTGCGATCAAGACTCAAGCCAATGTTTTATCAGGATAAATTCGATGTCATCGTGGTCGGCGGCGGCCACGCCGGGACCGAGGCGGCGTTGGCCGCGGGCCGGGCCGGCGTGCGCACCTTGCTGCTGACCCACAACATCGAGACCCTGGGCCAGATGAGCTGCAATCCGGCTATCGGCGGTATCGGCAAGGGGCACCTGGTCAAGGAAGTCGATGCGCTGGGCGGGCTCATGGCGCGCGCCACCGACCGCGCCGGGATCCAGTTTCGCATCCTCAACGCCAGCAAGGGGCCGGCGGTGCGCGCCACCCGCGCGCAGGCCGATCGGGCGCTGTATAAACAGGCGGTACGCCTGGAACTGGAGAACACCCCCAATCTGACCCTGTTCCAGCAGGCGGTCGAGGATCTGATCGTCGAGGGCGATCGGGTGGTCGGGGTGGAGACCCAGATGGGGCTCAAGTTCGCCGCCCGGGCAGTGGTGCTGACCGTCGGCACCTTCCTGGGCGGGCGCATTCATATCGGCGAGTCCAATTATGAGGGCGGCCGCGCCGGCGACCCGCCGGCCAATGCCCTGTCCCGACGCCTGCGCGAGCGGCCGTTCACGGTCGACCGGCTCAAGACCGGCACCCCGCCGCGGCTCGACGGCAAGAGCATCGATTTTTCCCAACTGGAAGCCCAGCCCGGTGACGATCCGCTGCCGGTCTTCTCGTATATGGGGGATACGGCAGAACATCCCGCGCAGGTCCCCTGCCACATCACCTACACCAGCGAGCGGACTCACGACATCATCCGCGGCGGACTGGATCGCTCGCCCATGTACAGCGGCGAGATCGAAGGGGTCGGGCCGCGTTACTGCCCCTCGATCGAGGACAAGGTGGTCCGCTTTGCCGATAAAAACGCTCACCAGGTGTTTGTCGAACCCGAAGGCCTGAGCACCCACGAAGTCTATCCCAACGGCATCTCCACCAGCCTGCCCTTCGATGTGCAGCTGGCACTGGTGCGCTCAATTGCCGGTTTTGAAAACGCGCACATTACCCGCCCCGGTTACGCCATCGAATACGACTATTTCGATCCGCGCGGTCTCAAACCGGGCCTGGAAACCAAACACATGCCGGGGCTGTTTTTCGCCGGGCAGATCAACGGCACCACCGGTTACGAAGAGGCCGCCGCGCAGGGGCTGCTGGCCGGGATCAACGCCGCGTTGCAGGTGCAGGACAAAGCGCCCTGGTGTCCGGCCCGCGATGAAGCCTATCTCGGCGTGCTGGTGGACGATCTCATTACTGCCGGCACCCAGGAGCCCTATCGCATGTTCACCAGTCGCGCCGAGTACCGCCTGATGCTGCGCGAGGACAATGCCGATCTGCGCCTGACTGAAAAGGGCCGCGAGCTGGGGCTGATCGATGACGCGCGCTGGGCGGCGTTCGAGCAAAAACGCGAGGCCGTGGAAAAAGAGCTGCAGCGACTGCGTTCGACCTGGGTCCACCCGGACAAGATCCCGACCGCCAAACAGGAACAGTTGCTGGGCAAGAAACTGTCACGCGAGGCGACCCTGCACGATCTGTTGCGTCGTCCCGAAGTGCGATATGCCGACCTGGCCTTGCTGAGGGGCGACAGTGAAACCGCCCTGGATCCGGTCGTCACCGAACAGGTGGAGATCCAGGCCAAGTATGCCGGCTATATCGAGCGCCAGCAGGATGAGATCGCCCGGCAGCGGCGGCACGAAGAGACCACGCTGCCGGACGATATGGATTATCACGCGGTCAAGGGACTGTCCGCCGAAGTCAGCGAGAAACTCAATCGCATCCGTCCGGCCACCCTCGGCCAGGCGGCGCGCATTTCCGGGGTTACGCCGGCGGCAATCTCCCTGCTGCTGGTGCATCTGAAAAAACGGCAGACGGGGGTCGAGCCGGCCAAAGCCCTTTAATAAAAAGCGGCCTAAAAAGCGTCGCCGGTCATGGGCTGTTCCCTTCCCGACCTCTACAATGGTTGCGGCAGACCGGGAGAGGGTCTGCGGTGAAGCCGC
>JAXHTI010000272.1:0-2178 GCA_034190045.1 Pseudomonadota bacterium | reverse complement strand
TCATCACTGTGACCAATGTCTTCCCGAATGACTCGTTGCTGGCTACCGTTCAGGGCGCTGGCCCTGATCTGCCAGATTCCGGCCTCATCGGCCCGCCAGTAGATGGCCTGGTCACAGCCACACGGGTGGCGTGATGATGCTGCAAATGATCGGCGTTTTCGCAGAATTTGAACGGGCTATGATCCGAGAACGCACCATGGCGGGTGTGAAAGCTGCACGCTTAGAAGGGCGTATAGGGGGGCGTCCTCGGGCGCTTACCGGGGAACAAGCGCGCGAAATCGTCGAGCGCGTGGGTAAGGGGGAGAAAACGCGGGCAGATATGGCGCGTCTGTTTCGGGTTTCGACCGCGACAATCGGTAGGGTCATGCGGGACCACGAAATAACCCGCTGGTCTTAAAACCCTTCCCTGACAGGAAGGGCTTTACCGGTTCGGGTTGAGAGGTCACATATAGCGCCTGACGACGCTTGTGAGGCGGTCGCGCCGGTCGATTCGGGCTTCACCGCTTCGCAAGCTCCACCAGGCCAATATGGCCAGGGCGATAAAGAGGGGCGCTCCCCAGAAATCGGTGCCGCTGCGCCATATGACGACGGCGATGACCGCCATCATGATCGCCGTGACAATACGCTGTGCCCCCATGACCAGCCGTTGGAACAGGGTTTGCAGGCTGCGGGCACCCAGCAGACGCACGATCGAAACGCTGGTGGCATAGACAACCCACAGGGTTGCCATTGCCACATCGGGTTCCTGGGCAAAAACCCGCGCCATGCCCAGCAGCACCGTGGTGACAAAATAGCTTTGCAGCGTCACGACAAGCAAAACTGCGAACAGGCCGACACAGATGATTTGAGCAACAGCCTGCCCTGGTTTCGATGCGATGAGGCTTTCTTTTTGATACAGGAGCCAATCGACCAGGATCAGCCCTGTCATCATTGCCATACATAACAGCGCTGTCTCGACAGGATCGAAGGTTTGCAGCGCAAAAATCACTCTGTTCATCATGCGGTGCCCTCTGCTGGATTAAAGAGGGTGATCGACCCATCGGCGGCATATTCGCCGAAGCCTTCAAGAAAGAGAACATGCTTGAGCATATTAGCGACATCATCATTGCCGCCATATTTTTTCTTGAGCGCTCCGACGCCGGTCTGGGCGAGCAGTCGCCCTTCGGCATCTTCGATGAGGCGCAGCACCTTGTCGTAATTCAGCGCTCGCACTCTCTCGAACCGCGTTTGAGTAAGCCCACAAGGCAAGACGGGATCGGGATCGGCGATCCCCATGGCCAGATCGACCATGGTGCCCATACTACCTGTCTCTGATTTGGCCATGGGGGCAGCGGTCTCGTCAGTCCCCGCGAACGAGGAGGGGGCCAGCCCTGCGCGTGCTTCTGAGGTCGTACCATTGCGAAAGCGAAAGTTTTTACGGGCCTCGTCGGCACGCTGGTCAATCTGGGCCATGCGTGTGGCCTGACGGCCGACTTCCGGGGCGACGCTGACCCCGGTCTGGTAGCTCCAGAATGGCGGTGCAAGGGTCAGCACCAAGGCAAAAAAGACGGCAAAGGCGGCCTTGAATTGGGAGCCGCTCTCGAAGGTCAGACCGAATAGGGCCATCATGGCCGCCATATCGGCCATGGTTTCATCCCAGGGGCTGGCATCGGTCGCAGCGGTCGCAGAACTGCGGTCAAAAGCCTCACGCTGCGTTGCTTTGGCGGCACCCACCTGGCTTTCCCACGCATCGACCTTGCGGTCGGCGGTTGATAGATCGGACCGAACAGCAGCCAGATCGGCTTTCGCCGATGCAATCGCGTCCAGATAGGGCTTGTGTTCGTAATGGTTGGGGTTGTTGAGACGACGGTTGCCATCGGCAGACCCCTGGCCAAAACGCTCCATTGTTGCGCGTTGCCAATCGGTATAGGCGGTTTCGGCTTCGGCGAGCCGTGCCCCGGCGCGGCTATAATCCTCCCGGGCGCGAGCGGCATTATTGCTCCAGGTCTCAAGCTGCGCCGTGGCGGTCTGGACGGCATCGGTTTCAACCCCGGCCGCGCGCTCGGCTTGCACCAGGGCCAGACGCGCAGTATCACGGGCAGTATCGGCACCATTGACCAGCAACAGGGCCAGGAATGCACTGGTGATCGCAGAAATGCCCAACATGGCAATCCAGGCTGTCCACATCATCAGCGCCGC
>JAXHTI010000271.1:0-2187 GCA_034190045.1 Pseudomonadota bacterium | reverse complement strand
CGCGATTCCAGCTCACCACCGCCGGCACCAGTTCGGCGACCGTGATCCGGGCCTGTTCGCCGACATGGCGCAGCGCGGCTGCCAGGGTAAACCCCATGCCCAGGCCACCGATCAGTAAACGGGGATGTTCCGCAGTCAGACGAACACAGGTTTGTTCGGCCAGCACCTCTTCGGAGCCGTGAACCCGGCTGCTCATCAGCTCGCCGCGACCGGCCAGCTTGATCGAGAACTCGGCGCCGCGTTGATACAACTGCAATTCGCCGCCGTTCCCGGGCACCGTCGCGGTGTCCAGCAGCTGCCAGGGCGTCACAGGCCACGCTTCAGATTAAAGGCACCGGGCCGAAACCGGCCAGTCATTTTTTATCGTCCAGCAAGGACTTGAGATCGGCGAAGGGATTGAATGTCGCACCGGCGGGCTTGTTGCCCGACGCCGAAGCCGTACCGCTGCCCTGTTGCGCTTCCAGCTGTCGCTGATGCTCATTGTCATGACAATAGAGGCACAACAGCTCCCAGTTGCTGCCGTCGGGCGGGTTGTTATCGTGGTTGTGATCGCGATGATGCACGGTCAGCTCGCGCAGATTCTTGCCACTGAATTCACGCCCGCAACGTCCACACACATGCGGATACATTTTCAGCGCCTGCTCACGATAGCCCTGCTCGCGCAATTCACTGGCACGGCGTGCCTCGGCCACGACCCGGTTCAGTTTGTCATTATCCGATTTGCTCATGTTCAACTCGCCTTACACTCCGTGTTTATCATCATAGCAGTCGCCCGCCGGCTTACCAACCGGAACCGGCGGCGCTTAATCCGGGCGGATCCGGCATTCGGGCAGATCGCAATCTCCCTGTAACATCGCCATGAAAGTCTGGCGCAATGCCGGCGTGTGTTCACGGAAAAATCGATAATCCACATGCGTCTGTGGTGTCCCGGGATCGATGACGATGCCCCACAACGGCCGAACACTGTTGGGCAACATGCTGTAGCGTATATCGCCCAGTACCTGTGGCTGTTCCGGATCCCGGGCCACATAGCCCTCGGAGAAACGGCTAAACCGCCGGATATCGTTTGCCAGAACGCTGTCGGGTTCAAGCGCGGGCAATGCCGCGGCCGGCCGGAACAACGGAACCGATTGGCCGGCATAAACGCGTGTTTCGGCCAGTAAGCCGACCCGCACCGCATCCACGTAAATTCGTCCCTCGTGCAGATAGACCGATCGCCACAGCAACAGGTTGCCCAGTGTCGGTTTGACGATCGGCCGCCGGGGCTCATGCCCGCGTTCGCCAGCCAGCTGCTGCGCGGTCTCGAATGCCCGTTGTTGCTGAACAAAGGCCACGCCAATATACAAGAGGCACAACAGCAGGCCGACGCGCGTGACGGGCTGCTGGATCCGCCATAAGCCCAGAATCAGACTGAGTAACAGGATCAATGTAAATAGCGGATCGACGATCGGCATCAGGTTGAACGCGATCCGCTGTTCGGAAAACGGCCAGAACAGCATGGTGCCGTAACTGGTCAGGGCATCCAGAATACCGCTCAGGCTGAAACCGGCCAGGCAAAACAGATACAGCCGCCTCAAAGGAAGATGCCGGCGCAATAACGGCCACAGCAACAGCGCGGCGATCGCCGCGCCGAATGGAATGAACAGCAGCGAATGGGTAAAATGACGATGATATTCAATATTGAGCAGGGGATCACCGGACGAGCGGATCAGGATATCCGCATCGGCCAGCAGGCCGGCAAACAGGCCGGCCAGGGTCGCGATCTTTTTCTCCTGCGGACGGGCCACGGCCTGGGCCAGTACACCGCCGATCAAGCCCTGGGTTAAAATATCCATAACCGCGACTATACCCGAAAGCGCCTCTGCCGGTAACATGGCCCCTGCGCATCAACTCTCGACCTTCTTTGGACCGATCCAGCATGGAAACAGACGTTATAATCATCGGCGCCAGCGCCGCGGGCCTGATGTGTGCCATCGAAGCAGGCAAGCGCGGACGCCGGGTGATCGTGCTGGATCATGCCAACAAACCCGGCAAGAAAATCCTGATGTCCGGCGGCGGGCGGTGTAATTTCACCAATTACCAGATCAGTGCCGACAACTTTCTCTCGCATAATCCCCATTTTTGCAAATCGGCACTGAGTCGTTATACCCAGTGGGATTTTATCGCCCTGGTCGACCGCCATCACAT
>JAXHTI010000270.1:0-2220 GCA_034190045.1 Pseudomonadota bacterium | reverse complement strand
TCCACGCTGGCCACGCCCTTGCTCTTGAGCTTGCTTTTCATCATCGAGGTCATCATGGACTGCATGCCGGGAATCGCGGTCCCCAGGACCGGAAACCATTTATCCATTCCCAGCGGCATCGGCATACCGGGGTTACCCAGTGGCGAGACTTTCAGATCCAGATCCTGGCGCAACAGTTGCAAGCCATAGAAGGTAAAGAATATCTGCACCTGATAACCCAATGCCGCGGCGGTAGAAGCCAGAATAAACGGCGGATACGCCCAGTCGAGCGTGCCCTTGGTGGCAATAATCGCCAGTTTCTTTTCATCACTCATGCGCAACCTCCCGCTCTCAGGCCTTTTGAATCAAAAAATGAAACGTCCCGTTTTCCTCGCGCGACTCCTGCAGGGCATTACCGGTCTGCCTGGCAAAGGCTTCAAAATCCTTGACCGAGCCCGGGTCGGTGGACTCGATGTGCAGGACCTGACCGGATTCCATTTGGGCAATCGACTTTTTGGCGCGCAGAATCGGTAGCGGACAGTTCAGCCCCTTCGCATCCAGTTCCTGATCAGCCATAAAAACCTCCTTCAATTGTGCCATTTTCCTTGAGAGCGACGTTTATGAACGACCGCTCAATAATAACATCACTGTAGCCGTAATTGAGCGATCATTCAAGTACTCGACGGATCTTTCCCGACCCCTGAACCGCGATCCAGAAGACCGCGGCGCGTAAGGAGTACCACCAATTAAAATCAGATGCTTGCGACTGCTATCCCTGGAATACACTCCCTGTTAGGCTATTCAAAGGCGAGCCAATCCCGTCCGCCCAATCCGACCGAGGCCCCTGCATGTGGATGCGAACAACCTGCAATCTTGAGTTCCAGCTGGCGTACCCCACGCCGCTGATTCTGATGCTTCGTGCCCGCAGCGGACTGCGGCAGTGGATTGCCCGGGAGAGTTATACATTTGCTCCCGTTGTCCCCGTACAGGAATACACCGACATCTTCGGCAATCTCTGCCAGCGGCTGATTGCACCGGCCGGAGAGTTTTACGTGCGTACCTCCGCCGATGTCATAACCCGTGACAGCCTGGAAGAAGCGCCGGGCGGGGGCTTTGTCGAAATTCCGGATCTGCCCGACAACGTGCTCATGTACCTGCTTCCCAGCCGCTACTGTGAATCGGACAGGTTCGGCAACATGGCGAGGGAAATTGTTGAGGGGCTGCCACTGGGTTATGACCAGGTGGCACAAATCACCCGCTGGCTGCGTGACTCGATCCGTTATGCGCCGGGGACCAGCGCATTCCCGCTGTCAGCCGCCGAGGTCAACCTGCAGGGCGAGGGGGTTTGCCGGGATCTTTCTCACCTGGGCATAGCCCTGTGCCGCGCACTCAGTATTCCCGCACGTCTGGTGGTGGGCTATCTGCATGCACTGGAACCGATGGATATGCATGCCTGGTTCGAGGCCTATGTGGACAATCACTGGTACACCTTTGACCCGACCGAAAGTGTCCTGCGCGGCGGTCGACTCGCCGTGGCCTATGGGCGTGACGCGGCAGATGTGGCGATCTATACCCAGTTCGGCCCGCCTGCCACTTTCAGTGATATGCAGGTCCAGGTGGAACTTCTCGATGCCCCGCCGGGCTGACGCCGCAATAATGTTACACGCGAGTATCAGCGAGCCCTGAGCCCGCTCCGATCGGTAACCGCAAGATCGATATCCCTGTTGTATTTGTCTCTAAATAAACGTCCTGAATACCGCTCCATTTTACCGGGCTGCCTGGAGCAAGGAGCAACGCGGCGGTTCCAGATTTTCCGGTTTCAGGTGGAACCGCTGCGCTTGTTCCACCCTACGTTGGGGATCGGGTAATGTAAATTTTATTTAGCGCAACAGATTTTTCAGTTTGTCCTCGACTTTCTGTTTTTCTTCTTCGAGCTTGCTGTCCGCCTCATCTTTCAGCCGGGCTTTTTCTTCCTCCACCCGCGCTTTGGCGCCGGCCTTGAGCTTGTCCAGTTCGGCATCAATCCCTTTTTTCCTGATCGCTTCTTTCGCGGCATCCATCAACCGTTGCATTATTTCCCTGGCCAGCTCGGTCGGCGTTGCACCCTGGCGCCCCCCCAGGTTGGTCATATTGATACTGGGGAGCTCGAGCTCGTAATTCTTATCAAGGGGTGTCACTTTGGCATCAACCCGACCCTGCTCGAAGGTGAGCCTGCGGATGATCAATCTCGGTTCAGCCGAG
>JAXHTI010000027.1:0-26823 GCA_034190045.1 Pseudomonadota bacterium | reverse complement strand
GAATGGGCCGCCAGCGGCCACGTGCATCCCGGCCTGCTTGAGCGGCTGCTAAACGATCCCTATTTCGAACGCCCACCCCCCAAAAGTACGGGACGCGAATACTTCAACCTGGACTGGCTGCAACCGCGCCTGGCCGCGTTTGCGGATCTCGCCCCCCGGGATGTGCAGGCGACATTATGCGAGCTGAGCGCCCGCACCATTGCCGAGGCTCTGCAGGTAACAATGGAGGGTGTGGAAGAGGTATTGATTTGTGGCGGTGGCGTTCACAATCGCCAGTTGTATCAACGCCTGGAAGAACTGCTCACCCCGGCCCGGGTCACCAGTACTACCGAGGCCGGCATCGATCCCGACTGGGTCGAGGCCGCCGCCTTCGCCTGGCTCGCCCGGCAAACCCTCAACGGCCAGCCCGGCAACCTGCCCTCGGTCACGGGCGCCTCGCGTCCGGTGGTGCTGGGAGGGATATACAGGGGCTAGATACCAGGTACTGAGTACTGAGTACTGAGTTATTATCTAACCACGACGTCTCGAAGACACGAAGTATTTCGTGCCCCTTCGTGTCCTGGTGTCTTCGTGGTGAAGCTTTTTCTCGTCACGGGTTCTCTTCACTGGCCCCGAGTATCTAGCGCCTGTCCCGATTAACAAGCGTGATTAACGCTTGTTAATCGGGACGTATTTGCGGACCGGCTCGCCGGTGTAGACCTGGGTCGGCCGGAAGATCCGGTTATCGCCCAGCTGTTCGCGCCAGTGGGCCAGCCAGCCGGCGGAACGGGCGATGGCAAAAATGGCCGTGAACTGATCGGCCGGAATGCCCATCTCCGTATAGAGAATTCCGCTGTAGAAATCGACGTTGGCGTAGACGCCCTTGTGGGCCAGACGATCCTCGCAGACCTGCTCCACTGCCTTGGCGACCTCGAACATCGGGTTCACATTGCCGCCTTTGGCCTCCATGTACTGGTCGATCAGTTTTTGCAGAATGATGGCGCGCGGGTCCTTGGTCTTGTATTCGCGATGCCCCATACCCCAGATCACTTCCTTGTTGGCCAGCCGCTTGTCGACATACTCTTCCGCGTTTTCGGGAGAGCCAATATCTTCCAGCATTTCCAGCACCCGCTGATTGGCACCGCCATGCAGGGGCCCGGACAATGCCCCGATCGCCGCGGCGATCACGCTGTAGGGGCTGGAAAGCGTGGAGGCGTTCACCAGTACCGCGAAAGTGGAGGCATTGATGGTGTGTTCGGCATGCAGTATCAGGCAAACGTCCATGATCCGCGCCAGCAGGGGCTCCGGCTCCTTGCCGGTCAGCATCCACAGGAAGTTTTCCGCATAACTGAGATCATCGCGGGACTCGACCGGATCGTAGCCCTCGCGGATGTGCTGCCACATGGCCACAATCGGCGCCATGCGGGCGATGATTTTGATCGACATGTTGTGGATGTAATTGACATCCTCGCAGGCATCCCCGCCGGTCAGGCATTCATACCCGGGGTAGAACATGCCCAGACTGGCCACCACGGTCTGCAGCATCTCCATCGGATGACCGGTATTGGGAAAATTTTTCATCATGCCGCGGGTATGGAACTTGATGCGACGGTTTTCCCGGATCTGGTGGCTGAATTCATCCAGCTCACCGCGGGTCGGCAGGCGCCCGTCGAGCAATAACAGGGTGGTCTCCTCGAAAGTACTGTGTTCGGCCAGTTCCTCGATGGGATAACCGCGATAGGAGAGAATGCCTTTCTCGCCGTCGATATCCGAAATATTGGATTTGGTGGCGGGAACGCCGGCCAGCCCCGGAAGGTATTCACTCATGAAAGACTCCCTGTATTTGAAAACAGTGCGTTATACCAAGAATAACAAAAAAAACCCGGGGCATCGGCAAGGGCAACAGAAAAGTTGGCGCTTGAATGCCGGGCGGCTCCGGTTTTGATTTTGTTCGCCGCAAACAAAAATGGCATGACCGGAGCCATGCCATTTTCTGTACGAGCGTTGTCGGGCTTAAACGCCGAAGGACGAACCGCAGCCGCAGGTGGTCGTGGCGTTCGGATTGCGAATCACGAACTGGGCTCCGGACAGGTCTTCCTTGTAGTCGATCTCCGCGCCCATCAGGTACTGGAAACTCATCGGATCGACCAGCAGGGTAACACCGCCTTTTTCCACCCGGGTATCACCATCCTGTTCGTCTTCCTCGAAGGTGAAACCGTACTGGAACCCGGAACAGCCGCCACCGGTGACGAACACCCGCAGCATCAGATCGTTGTTGCCCTCGTCCTCGATCAGCTGCCGGACCTTGTCGGCCGCGGAATCGGTAAAGACCAGCGGGCTGGGCATTTCGGTTGCTGTATCGGTTGCTGTGCTGCTCATAATCTCTCTCCACCAGGATTGATATCTACAGGGCCTATTATGCGATTCCTGATTGTTTTAATCAAGAATCAGCTGTGCCACTGTCAGGCGCCTTACGTGAGTGTTCACTACTCTTGTGCACCAGGTTACCATTGACTTCCGCGCCCATGGCCATCTCGATCAGGCTATAATAGACGTTACCGTGTACCCGCGCCTGGGCGGCCAGCTCGACATGTCCGGGCGCGTGGACATCCCCGATGACCGTGCCATTGACGACCACGTTGGGTACCTTCACTTCCCCTTCTATGGTGCCGCGTTCGCTCAAAGTCAAGAGGGACTCCTCGCCTTCTTCGGCAATCACGCTGCCTTTGACGCTGCCATCCACATGCAAGCCGCCGCTGAAAATGACATCGCCCCGGATTTCGGTATTCTGACCGATTAACGAATCGATCTGTGCCGTCCGGCCAGGCTTCTTGTTACTCCCCCACATGCTATTTATTCTCCTCAATCGACCAGTCGATGGTTTTTTCGATACTGTTACGCGCACTGCCCCGGGGCAGAATCCGCAACGTGGCCCGCAACAGGCTGAAATTATCCGGCAGGCGGATGTCCCCTTCGAGCTTTTGAAAATACTTGAAGCGGTAATTCAATTCGTTGACAGAATTCTCGGTTACATCCTTGAGAGTCAAGGACTTGGACTCGCTCTCCTGCAGTCCATCAAGTTCCAATTGTACCCGGCCACTGGCCAGCCTGTCATTGCCGAGCACCTGGGTCAGCACCACCCGATAGCGCAGCCGGCGATCGGAGCCGCCGGGCTCGAGGCTGAACTTCTGCAATTGCAAGCCCGTGGACGCTTCCCGCGGTGAGACGATACCGCGATAAAAGGCCAGTTCTTCCTTCAATTCCAGGATTTCCGATTGCAGGTTCTTGATGGTGCCGTCCAGATCATCATAGGCCTGGCGCTCGATCTGTCGGGCCCGTTGCAACAGGGCTTTTTCCTGGCGCAGGGTCTCGATCTCCCCCTCCAGCTGTTTTTTGACCTGCAGCAGTTCTTTTTTGACCCGGCTGGCTTCCTCGCTGTCATAACCGGCCAGGTAGCGCCCGTAATCGAACAGGGTATAGCCCCCGGCCAGCATCAACAGACCCGCAAGGGCCCATAACGCCCGTGTTTTCCACGGGTGGTGAGGTTTGACCACCAGACTCATCGGTACATCCTAGGGCATCAAGCCGATTGTATTCAGGCCGGCCGTCTCATCCAGGCCGAACATGATGTTCATATTCTGTACGGCCTGGCCCGAGGCGCCCTTGACCAGGTTATCGATCACCGACAGGACCACTACCGTATCACCGTCACCAGGTCGATGCAGGGCAATCCGGCAATGATTGGCGCCCTTGACGCTGCGCGTTTCCGGATGCGAGTCGGGCGGCATGATGTCGACGAAGGGTTCGCCGGCATAACGTTCGCTGTACAGTGCCTGCAAGCCCTTGGCCGGGCCGGTCAACCGGGCATACAACGTCGCATGAATGCCGCGAATCATCGGCGTCAGATGGGGCACAAACGTCAGTCCCACCGGGTTCCCGGCCGCCCGGGTCAGCCCCTGGACAATCTCGGGCAGGTGACGATGGCCCGCAACGCCGTAAGCACGCATGCTTTCGCTGGCTTCACCCAGCAGGGTGCCCACACTGGCCTTGCGCCCGGCCCCGCTGACCCCGGACTTGGCATCGGCCACCAGTTGCCCGATGTCCACCAGCCCCTGCTCGATCAGCGGCAGAAACCCCAGCTGCACCGCGGTCGGATAACAACCCGGGCAGGCAATCAGGCGCGCCTCGCGGATCGCCTCGCGGTTGACCTCGGGCAGGCCATAGACCGCCTCGGCCACCAGCTGCGGCGCGCTGTGCGCCATGCCGTACCACTGTTCCCAGGTCTCGACATCCTTGATTCGAAAATCGGCGCCCAGGTCGATGACCCGCACGCCCTTGTCCAGCAGTTCCGCTGCTGTGTTCATTGCCACGCCGTGCGGCGTGGCAAAGAACACCACATCACATTCGGCCAGCTGCGCCGGATCGGGATCACTGAAGGCGAGATCGACAACTCCCCGCAGATTGGGAAACATGTCCGCCACCGGCTGACCGGCTTCGGAACGGGAGGTAATCAGGCGCAGTTCCACCTGGGGGTGCAACGCCAGCAGGCGTAATAACTCCACGCCCGTGTAACCCGTTCCGCCGACAATTCCTGCCTTGATCATGATTCCAACCCGGTTATGCGAGGGGGGTAATGATAAGTGCTGGCGGCATAAACGAAAAGGCTGATACGTGATGAATCTCTCAACCCCGGTGCCTTTGTGCTTTGCGCCGCGGCAAATAAAAAAGCGGCCTTGCAGCCGCTTGAGGTGATGATATTACTCGTTATTGTTATTAAGGCTTGGCGGTTACTCCCCTAAGGGATTCCCACCCTATTCCCCACAATTCACAAGGTCAAGGCTTTTTGCGGTTTTTTGCGCCAATTTCCCGCCCGCGGCTTTGTCGGCGTGGCGGGACAGCCACGTGCTAGAATCGGTGCGCATGGAATTTCCGCATCTCAAACGCACCCGGCAAAAGCTCTTTACCCTCACCAAATGGAAAGTGCGGCTGCTGTTCTGGGGCAGTGCCCTGAGTGTCGGGGCGGTGGCCGCTCTGTTTGCGCTGGCGGCGGGCGCCGCCGATGAGGCATTTCATCATCTGTATCAGCAACGCCCGTGGCTGACCTATCTGCTGCCGCCCGCCGGGCTGGCGCTGATCGCCTGGCTGACCCGGCGCTTTTTCCCCGGCAGCGAGGGCAGCGGGATTCCCCAGGCAATTGCCGCCCTGTCGATGCGCAAACATGCCCTGCGGCGCAAAGTCCTGTCACTGCGCGTGGCCCTGGCAAAGATCGTCCTGACCACTTTCGGCCTGTTCTGTGGTGCGTCCATCGGCCGCGAGGGGCCCACCGTGCATATCGGCGCCTCGCTCATGTATTCCCTGCGCCGTTTCGCCCCCCTGCCGTTACGCGGCCAGGATCTGCTGCGCGCGATGATTCTGGCCGGCGGGGCCGCCGGGATCTCGGCCGCCTTCAACACGCCGCTGGCCGGAATTCTGTTTGCCATCGAAGAGATGAGCCGTTCCTTTGAACAGCGCAGCAGCGGGACCCTGATCATTGCCGTGGTGCTGGCCGGGATCACGGGACTGATGATTCTGGGGCCCTATACCTATTTCGGCAGCACCGATGCCACCTTGCCTTTGTCCGGCGCCTGGCTGGCGGTGATCGTCTGCGGTGTCGTCGGGGGGCTGCTGGGCGGGCTGTTTGCCACGGCGCTGATTCAGGGCTCCCGCCACGTGGCGCCCCTGGCCTGGCGTTACCCGGTGCGCGTGGCTTTTGTCTGCGGGTTAATCATCAGCGTGCTGGGTTATGTCTCCGACGGCCAGAGTTACGGTACCGGCTACATCGAGGCACGGGCGCTGGTCGATGGCGGCGAGGCATCGTTGCTGTTCCCGCTATGGAAGTTACTGGCGACCCTCTCCTCCTATCTCAGCGGGATTCCCGGCGGGATTTTCGCGCCCTCGCTGTCGGTTGGCGCCGGGCTGGGGGCGGATCTGGCGCTGCTGCTGCCCCATCTGCCCGCGGCGGCCCTGGTGATGCTCGGTATGGTCGGCTATTTCAGCGGTGTGGTGCAGACCCCGATCACCGCTTTTGTCATCGTGATGGAAATGACAGACAATTCGGGTATGCTGCTACCGCTGATGGCCACGGCGCTGATCGCGCGCGGGGTTTCGAGCGTGGTCTGCCCCCGGCCGATCTATCAGGCTCTGGCCGAAGCCTATCTGCACAAACAGGATCCACCGAAGGTCAAAGATGAAAACCCGTGACACGTTTATTGCTGTATTTGTGGTGCTGCTGCTCAGTGCACTGGCCTGGATCTGGTTCAGTCCCTCCGGGTTGCAGCGCGCGCCCGACATCAGTTTCAAGAATGTCGAGGGGGAAACCCTCAGCCTGCAGCAGCTGCAACGACAGGATCGACCGGTACTGGTGACATTCTGGGCGACTTCCTGCCCCGGTTGCATCAAGGAGATGCCGCATTTGATCGAGATGTATCACGATCTGGCACCGCGGGGGCTGGAAATCATCGGGGTGGCCATGGCCTATGACCCGCCCAATCACGTCATGCGCATGCGCGAAGAAAAAGATATTCCCTATCCCATTGTGCTGGATGTCGACAGCGCCATCGCCCGGGCCTTCGGCGAGGTCAAACTGACCCCAAGCCATTTTCTGATCAATCCCGAGGGCCGTATCGTGCATCACAGGATCGGCGAACTGGACATGGCACGGATCCGGACCCGCATCACGGCCATGCTCAATGCAGGCACGCGGGGGTAACCGAACATGCTCTGGGTCAAGGCGTGGCATATTGTCTTCATGGTGACCTGGTTTGCCGGCCTGTTCTATCTGCCGCGCCTGTATGTCTACCACGCCCTGGCCGAGGATACCGCCAGCCAGGAACGGTTCAAGATCATGGAACGCAAGTTGTTTTACGGCATCATGACCCCCGGGGCGATCATTACTATCGCGCTGGGATTATGGTTACTGGTCGATTATGCGTGGGCGGCCTATAAAGAGAGCGGCTGGCTGCACACCAAGCTGGTGCTGGTCGGGATCCTGATTCTCTATCATATTCATTGCGGTAAATTGCTGGTCGATTTCAAATATGACCGCAACACCCGCTCGCACGTCTACTACCGCTGGTATAACGAATTTCCCGTCCTGATTCTGATCGCCGTGGTCCTGCTGGCGGTCGTCAAACCCTTTTAGTTAGTAATCACTTACCTTGAAATAACAGGCTCACGGGAGCATCAGTTTTTTCGCATATGCAAATGATAATGGTTTGCATTTAGGTTTTTCTTTCGTTATAGTTCTCCACATTGCTGATTTGAGCGATTTCACCAATCCACAATTCAACTCAAACGGGGAGAACCTGATGAACCGAGTAACACCACTTGCCCTGATGATCGCCGGGCTGCTGGGCACGGCACCTGCCATGGCGGCAGACGAGGAGCTGCGCCAGGAGATTGAAAACCTGAAACAGGAAAACCGCACCATCATGGAACGGCTCAATGCTACCAGCGAGATGATCGAAAACAATCGTTCAGCAGGCGCCGCCAGCCCCGTGAGCATCGGCGGTTACGGTGAGCTGCACTACAACAACCTGAGCAACAACCTCGCCGGTGGCAGTGACAAGGATATGCTGGATTTTCACCGCTTCGTGCTGTTCTTCGGCTACGAATACACCGACGACATTCGTTTCTTCTCCGAGCTTGAAATCGAGCATGCCTATGCCGCGGACAGTGCCGACGGTTCCAAGCCCGGCGCGGTCGAACTGGAACAGGCCTACGTTGAATTCGACCTGAACGACAAGACTTCCGCCAAAGGCGGCGTGTTTCTGCTGCCGGTGGGCATCCTTAACGAAACCCACGAGCCACCGACCTTCTACGGGGTGGAGCGCAATCCGGTTGAAAAGAACATCATCCCGACCACCTGGTGGGCCGCCGGTGCCGAGCTGACCGGTCGTTTCGGACAGGGCTTCAGCTATAACCTGGGTATTCATGAAGGACTGAAGCTGGATCCGAGCGGCGACATGGCCGTGCGCAGCGGACGCCAGAAGAGTGCCGAGGCCGATGCCTCCGACCTGGCCAGCACGGCCCGTCTGAAGTACACCGGTATCCCCGGGCTGGAACTGGCCGCCACGGTGCAACATCAAACGGACATCAGCCAGGCTCCTGGCGATAACCTGGGCAGCGCCAATCTGATCGAGGCCCATGCCATCTACACCAGCGGCGCCTTCGGTCTGCGCGCCCTTTACGCGACCTGGGATCTGGATGGGACTGCCCCGGCGGCCAATGGTGCCGACGAACAGACCGGCTGGTTTATCGAACCCTCCTACAAGCTGACCAGCAAGTTCGGTGTCTTTGCCCGCCACAATGTCTGGGACAACCAGGCCGGCAGCAGCGCCGATACCGAGTACAGTCAGACGGATGTCGGTTTCAACTACTGGCCGCATGAAGACGTGGTCATCAAGATGGATTATCAGACACAGGATGCGCCTGCCGGTGAAAATGAGTACGACGGCTTCAATGTCGGCATCGGCTATCAGTTCTAAAGTTCAAGGCTGAACGAACTCCTCCATTGCAGCCCACTGCCGGCTATTCCGTTGGGAATAGCCGGCCTTTTTGATTTATGCTACGCGCCATGAAATTACTCTATCGATATTTTATTGTATTACTGGCGACAGCTGGACAGCCGGCTATCGCCGAGGTTTATCAACAGCCAGAAGCATTTTTACAAGCGGCTTTTGACAATACTGTTCCGGATCCACAAATGCTCTGGATCAGCGGTGATGTGCGCGATACCGCCGAGCGTATCCTGCAACACAAACCCGGCAGTCTGCGCACCCGTTACTGGCAACGCGAGCAGCGCACGGCCTGGATACTGGAAGAAATCGGCAAGGAACAACCGATCACCGTCGGAATCATTATCGACAAAGATCGTATCGAGACCGTCAAAGTACTGATATTCCGGGAGAGCCGTGGCTGGGAAGTCAAATACCCGTTTTTTACCAACCAGTTCAAACAGGCCAAACTGGATTCCGGGCTTGAGCTGAATACGGAGATCGATGGCATTACCGGCGCCACGCTTTCGGTCCGCGCCCTCAAAAAACTCAGCCGACTGGCACTCTACTTCCACCAACAGGTCACCGCTTCACCATGACCCGGCACAAGCGTTCCCGATTCAAGCTCAAATCGGTTTATCAATGGCATCGCTATATCGGTATCAGCGCGGCATTGTTTGTCATCCTGATCAGCGTGACCGGTATCATGCTCAACCATACCGAGCAAATGAGCCTGGATGAGCGCTATGTACAGAGTAACTGGTTACTGGACTGGTACGGCGTGCAGGCACCGCAACAAACCAGCGGTTACCGAACCCGCGATCACTGGATCAGCCAGTGGGATTCCCGGCTGTTAACCCGGACAAAGGATCTCGGTCATTATGATGGGCAGATACTGGGCGCGGTCAGTTACCGCGACATGCTGGTCGTTGCCCTCGAGGGCGAGCTGTTATTGCTGACACCCGAAGGTGACGTAATCGAAACCTTGCGCGGTTACCAGGGCGTGCCGGCCGGCATGTGGGCACTCGGCCTGACCTCGGACAACCATGTCGCCGTCAAGGCGGCTCACGGCAATTATGTCGCCGATGCAGATCTCATCACCTGGGAACACCGGAACGTGGAAGCGATCCGCTGGTCCGCGCCATCCACCCTGCCGGACGAGGTCCAGCAGAAGATGCTGCAACTTTACCGTGGCAAGGGACTGGATCTGGAACGGGTGATTCTGGATCTGCACAGTGGCCGATTACTCAAGCAAGGTGGCATTTATTTTTTTGACTTCATCGCCGTGGCACTGATCTTTCTGGCCTGCAGCGGCCTCTGGTTGTGGGGGATTCGCTATTACAAGACCCGTCAGCACCGCCGGCACTGAGTTATCACCCGGCTTAAAAAACAGCGGCCGAACAAGGGTCGCACCATCTCAGGAAAAATAGGCCTGCCGGGCCTCCTGCAACTGCTGGCAGGCCCGCCCGATGGCACCGAAAACCTGTTCGCGCGACAGCGCAGTGATTTCCCATGCCCTGGCATCAATGCCGCTCCAGTCGTCCAGATCGCTCTCCTCAATGTAAGGCAGAGACGCAATCGTATTGGCCACATGGACCAGTGCCACCTGGACCGGAAACAGTTTTGCCCGCCCAGGCTCATGATGACAGGCAATACATTCTCGCAGGTTGGTGGGCAACTTCCACAACTGGGCCAGGGCTTCGCCCACCTGGGCATGATCAAAACCGATCACTTCCCGCTCCGCCCGATACATCGGCAGCGGATCTTCTACCTGTAATGTCCGTAGCAGTGCCGAGTGCATGTGTTGCGGCAACTTGTAGAACATCACCAGCTGACCAATATCGTGCAGCAACCCGGCCAGAAACAGCGACTCCGAACGCGACGCGCTTGATGCCTCCCCCAGTTCCTGTGCCAGCAGACCGCAATACAGACTGTGGTGCCAGAAATCCTCTACCGACACCAGATCGGTCGGAATCCCGTCGAACGCCCGGGTTGCGGTGGTGCTGATCACCAGATCCCGAATCTGTTGCAAACCGAGCAGGGTCACCGCGCGCGAAATCGTATCAACCCGGCTGGAGAGACCGTAAACCGGACTGTTGGCAATCCGTAACAGTCGGGCCGAGAGGGAGGCATCCTGGCTGATCACCTGGCCCAGCTCCACCGCGGTACATTCCCCCTGCTCGGCCATGCGGCTGATACGCAAGGAGACTTCCGGCAGCGAGACCAGTTGCTTGATATCCCGAACCAGATCGACAGCGGTGACACTCATAGGATGACAACAATCAGGGGAATTGATACTAAATATAGCCGATCTGACGGATTTCACCAGTTCCCCCGAGTGCTATCCCGAGGGTTTTCCTGTGTCTTCAAAGAGGCAATACCCATCCCGGTCACGCTGTCTTTCCCCGGCTATTGCTGGTAAATTTGAACAACCTCCTGCCAGTCAATAACAATAAACGGGCCGTATTGTGAGTTTTCTAGCCGATCACCTTGCCGAAATTTACGTCGTTTACGGTTTCTCTTTTCTGTTGCTCGGATTTGTCGTTTTACTTCAGCCCAAGGAAGATCGGGCGTTGCACTTCGCCCCGTATCTCTGGCTCATTGGCCTGTTCGGCCTGCTGCATGGATTCAAGGAACTATTTGACTGGTGGCAACTGGCCTATCAACCCCGGCACCCGGCTATTGTCTGGCTGAGCAACGGCTTGCTGCTGATCTCCTATCTGCCGCTGTTTGAGTTTGGCCGACGCATCGGTCGCCAGTTTCGCAGCAACGACACCCGGATCCTACTCCAGCATCCCCTGCCGCCCGCTCTCTATGCCGGCGCCGGACTCGGCCTGATTCTCCTCACCCTTCTGGCAAGTCAGTTATCCAGCGGCCTGGACGCCGCCATTCGGCTGTTCATTGGTCTGCCCGGCGCCCTGCTTACCGGCCTGGGGCTGCTCGGCTACGCACGCGTGCATCATCACAGCCTGAGCCAGATGCGGGCCGGCTGGACACTTCAGTTGACCGCCTATGGATTCATCGCCTATGGCCTGCTGACTGCCCTGATCGCCAGCGACCCGCGCATTGGCGTGGTACTGCCCACCCAGGCGCTGTTTCTGGAGGTCACCGGCACGCCCGTGCAGCTGTGGCGCGCACTGGCCGCCATCGTCATCGCACTCGGTCTCGGGCTGTTGTTGCGTAGCCTCAATAACGACAGTCGTCAGCGTGAAAACGAAACCACCCGCCGTTATCTCGAGCTCAACAGCCAGCTGGAACAACGCATCCACTCCCGCACCCGTCAATTACAGGAGGTTAATGACCAGCTCAATGAGGTGATCGAGGAACACCGGGTAACGGAACAGGCCCTGCGCAAGAGCGAACGGGACCTGAACCGGGCCCAGGCGATCGCCCAGATCGGCAGCTGGACCCTGGATGTCAAACAGAACCTTCTGGAATGGTCCCCCGAGACCTATCGTATTTTCGGTATTCCGAAAGGCAAAACCCTCACCTACGAGATGTTTCTCGATGCAGTGCATCCTGAAGATCAGGAGATGGTCAATCGTAACTGGCAGGCCGCACTGGCCGGCGCCGGTTATGAAGTCGAGCACCGAATCATTATTCACGATCGCATTAAATGGGTGCGCGAGAATGCCGAGCTGGAATTCGACGACCAGGGCGAACTGACCTACGGCATCGGCACGGTGCAGGACATCAGCGCCCGCGTCGAGGCGCAGCTGGCACTGGAACAGGTACTGGAGGAATTACGCCAGTCGGAAAAGACCCAACGGGAATTGCGCCTGATAGCCGAACGCGAACAGGGACGCATGGCCGCACTGCTTTCGGCAATGAGCATCGGGATCCTGTTCGAAGATCGCAACCGCGTTGTGGAATACGTCAATCCGGCATTTCGTACCATGTGGGCTATCCCCGAGCATGAGGTGCTGGAAGACCGCGAAACCATTACAGTTCTGGAGCAGTCCACGCACCGGTTTGCGCGACCCGATCATGCCTCCAAATATGTCCTGCAGGTACTCGATACGCACGAGATCAGCGAGCGCTTCGAACTGGATCTGTACGACGGACGCGTGCTGACCCAGATCTCCTATCCGGTACTCGATAACGACGAACGGGTACTGGGTCGGCTCTGGATCTATGAGGACATTACCAACGAACGTCAGACAGCCCAGCAACTGCTCTACCTGGCCCAGCGGGATCCGCTGACCGGTCTCTATAACCGCCATCGTTTTCAGGAGCAGCTGGAACAGTCCATCATCAATGCCCAGCGAAACAACGCCCGCTTCGCCCTGTTCTATTTTGATCTGGATGAATTCAAATACATTAACGACACCTTCGGTCACAGTGCCGGTGACTCGGTCCTGATTCGTATCGCCAACGAGGTACAGGCCCTGGTGCGCGGCGGTGAGACACTGGCCCGGCTCGGGGGGGATGAATTCGCACTGCTGACCGCGCTGCAACAGAACAACGAGATCAGCGCCCTGGCCAGTCGTATCGTCAGTGCCGTTTCCTCTCTGCCGTTTCGTTTTCGCGGCCGGCATCTACGCATGACCACCAGCCTGGGCGTGGCGGTATTCCCGGATCACGGTCTGGATACCGAAGATCTCGTTGCCCGCGCCGACGCCGCCATGTATCAGGCCAAAAGCCAGGGCAAAAACACCTGGGCCATCTACGATGCCGACCGGGATACCTCGCAGGCCATGGTGGAACGCCTGAGCTGGAACCAGCGTATCGTGCAGGCGATGGAAAAGGATTTACTGGAGCTGCATTACCAGGGAATCTACCACACAACCAACAGCAGCATCAGCCATCTCGAAGCACTGGTGCGCATGCGCGATCCTCTCAATCCCGAGCAGCTGTACATGCCGGGCCAGTTTATTCCGATTGCGGAAAAATCGGGCACCATCGTCGATCTGGATCGCTGGGTTATCAAACGCGTGGTGCGAACGCTCTCGGAACTGCCTCACCTGCCGGCTATCGCGGTCAACGTCTCCGGCCGGACTTTCGACGATCCGGCGCTGCCACAATATATCCGCAGCCTGCTCAGAGAATATGAGCTGGATCCGCAGCGCCTGATTATTGAACTGACCGAAACCGCGGCGGTCACCGACATGCAGGATGCCCAGGCCTTCATCGAAGCCATGCACCGCGCCGGTTGCCGGGTTGCGCTGGACGATTTTGGCAGCGGTTTTTCCACCTTTACCTACCTCAAACACCTGGGTGTGGAAATTCTCAAGATCGACGGTCAGTTCATCAGTGATCTGCCCAACAATGCGGAGAACCAGGCCTTTGTCAAAGCCATGGTGGGCGTGGCCCGTGGTCTGCACAAGATCTGTATCGCCGAGTTTGTCGAGGATGCGGCCACCCTGGAAATGATCCGGGATATCGGTGTCGATCTGGCCCAGGGCTACTATCTGGATCGCCCCGATCCCAATCACCCGGCGCTTACAAAAACCACAGACAAAAAATAACCCGGACCCTGCGACCAGTATGACCGCAAGAGCCCGGGCCTGCCGCCACCGGCGACGCTTCAGTATTAACTGTTGTGAAACTCCCTGAACGCTTCGATCAGCTCAATCGGTTTCTTTTTCTTGTTATCGCTGTTAAGCACGTAAACCACGGTTTCGCCTTTCGGTCCGGAGCCGATTTCAGTATAGAAATAAGCTGCATGACCGGTATCGCGCACGGCTTTCATATCCGGGTAGTTATCGAAAACATAAATCCGGCCGTGACGATACATCTCGCCGTAAAACTCCCCGCTCTGACGCTTGCCATCAAAAATTTCCACTGCCGAAATGCCGCTGCGCTTTTTCTTGTCTTCGCCGGTCAGACCGAAAACGATCGTTTCCCCGTTGGGGCCGGCGCCGATCCGGGTCAGGCGATAAGAGGTTTCACCGTTTTGCATAAACCCGGCAAACGTCTCTTTGTCATAGAAAATATGGATACGGCCGTGGTCGTGGACTTCCAGCAGAAGATCATCTTTTTCCGCCGTGGTGGTATTGGCGGCACAGGCGGCCATCGACAGGGCGGCCACAACCAGCAGCAGCCGATTGATTTGTCTGGACAAAATAGCGATCATGATACTTGCTCCCGTAACGGTTTTTGTACTTTCGGATTCCGGGAGATGATACGACCTGTTCTTGACAGTTCCGTTACAACACTAAAGATGAATCATTTATGACACTCAAAGATGATCTGATCCGCCATTACCGCTGGTTGCGCCAGTACGGCATTAACGATTCACACAGCGGTAACGCCTCGGTACGCGAAGGCAACACCATCTGGGTCACGCCCACCGGCGCCTGCGCGGATATGCTCGAAGCGGATCAACTCATTGCCTGTGATATCGACGGCACGCTGGCAGAAGGCGCGTCCCTGGATGCACGGCTGCATGTGATGGTCTATCAGAAAAACGAACAGGCCCGCGCGGTACTGCACGGTCACGGCGCACACACCGTCGCCCTCACACTCAACGGCAAGGACTTCACACCGCCGGATTTTGAGGGAAACTATTACTTTGGCACGGTGCCGGTACTGAATATTGCCTACGACAACTACCTGGCCGAAGCGCCGGAACAGGTCTCCGATACCCTCGCCAGACACAAAATCACCGTGGTTCGCGGCCACGGCGTCTATGCCCAGGCCGGTAGCATCAACCTGGCCTACAAGTGGAACTGCTCACTGGAACTGTCCGCCAAAACCGCCTGGCTGGCACAGCTGGCCGGAACTCTGCCTAGAGGGAAATGATATTAACGCAAAGGGCGCAAAGACGCAGAGATCGCAAAGAAGATTATTAAAAAACCCACGAATTTTGAAGGTTCAGGTTTTCAATCGAATCTTTTGCACTGAATTGATGCGTCAGTACTCATTCTACATAATTTAAATTATAAACTTTGCGTTCTTGGCGTCTTTGCGCTCTTTGCGTACTTAACTTAGCAAGAAAAGTGATACCTCTGCGATCTTTCAGATTTCGATCATTTCGAAGTCTTCTTTGCCCACGCCGCATTCGGGGCACTGCCAGTCTTCGGGGATGTCTTCCCAGCGGGTCCCGGGGGCGATGCCTTCTTCGGGCAGACCCTGTTCTTCATCGTAGATAAAGCCACATACGACACACATGTATTGCTTGTATTCCATGATTACCACTACATCGTTGACTGTTTGAATCAACTATTATCGCATTTTCGCCGGCCAATAGGAATCGGTTGAATTGTCCGTGCTAGACTCCATGTCGTTGGATTACAGTCATTTTGTCCAGGTTGCTATTATGTCCGAGTCTCCGATCCCCGTGGTGATGTGCTTCTCCGGGCTGGATCCCACCGGGGGTGCCGGTATCCAGGCCGATATCGAGACCCTCGCCAGCATGGGGGGCCATGCCGCTCCGATTATCACGGCCCTGACCGTGCAGGATACGCAGTCGGCCCAGCGCTTCGAGGCGGTGGATCCGATGCTGCTGATCGAGCAGGCACGCGGGGTGCTCGAAGATATGCCCATCGCCGCGTTCAAGCTGGGCATGCTCGGCAGTGTCGAGGTGATCGAGGCGATCCATTCGATCCTGACTGATTATCCGGATATTCCGCTGGTCCTGGATCCTGTGCTGGCCGCCGGCGGTGGCGGTGAGCTGGCCGACGAAGCCATTGTCAACGCCATGAAGACGCTGCTGATGCCGCAAACCACGGTGTTGACCCCCAACAGTGTGGAGGCCCGGCGCCTCGCCCCCGAATCCGACACCCTGCATGCCTGTGGCCAGGAGCTGCTCGATCTGGGCCCCGAATATGTGCTGATCACCGGAGGTCATGAGCCGGGACCGCATATCGACAATCACCTGTATGCCAGCCACCGGCAGCTGGAAAGCTTCAGCTGGGATCGTCTGCCCCATTCCTATCACGGTTCGGGCTGCACCCTGTCCTCGGGCATCGCCGGGCTGCTGGCCCAGGGACTCGATCCCTTCGCGGCAATCCACGAGGCCCAGGAGTTCACCTGGCACGCCCTGCAGCAGGGCTTTCGCCCCGGCATGGGCCAGCACATCCCCAACCGGCTGTTCTGGGCCCGGGGCGACGACGAATAATGCGGGATCCCCGTCTGTACGGATTGTATGCCGTCACCGACGGCCGGCTCTCAGGTGAGCCGCTGCTCGCCGCCGTGCAGGCCGCTCTGGCCGGCGGAGTCAGGATCGTGCAGTACCGCGACAAATCCGGTCAGACACAACGCCGTCATGACGAAGCGGCCCGACTGGCCCATCTGTGCCATGAACAGGGCGCGCTGCTGTTGATTAACGACGATACCGAACTGGCCCTGGCGGTGGGCGCTGACGGGGTCCATCTGGGTCAGAGCGATACCCCGCTGGCTGTCGCGCGTGAGCAGCTGGGGCCGGACAAACTGATCGGCGTCTCCTGCAACAATCGCCTCCAGTGGGCGCTGGCAGCCCAACAGGCCGGCGCCGACTACGTGGCCTTCGGCCGGTTCTTTCCCTCCAGCACCAAGCCCGACGCCCCGCAGGCCGAACTGGCGTTGCTCGAGGAAGCACGCCAACAGATCGATTTACCGATTGCCGCCATCGGTGGCATCACCCCCGACAACGCCGCGCAGCTGCATGCCGCCGGCGCCGACATGCTGGCCGTGGTCAACGCCCTGTTCGGCCAGAGCGACATCGAAGCCGCCGCCCGCCGCCTGAGCCGCTGCTTCGACTGACGCGGTTATATAGTGAGATCGCCTGATAAACGCAAAGGACGCAGAGGTCGCAAAGGGAGTTATTCTAAAAACCGGCTTGCGACGTACCATTTTTGATAAACAATGATAATTCTGGATAGATTATTTTACTTGGCGTTCTTTGCGCCTTTGCGTCCTTTGCGTTACTTCCACCTCGCTTGCTATAACCGCCCCTGTCGTCAACCCGGGGATTTGGTTATCATTCGGGCTGTTATCGGATTTGTCATTCTCGAATAATTGAAGGAATCGCGTTATGTCCCGTTCGCATGATCTGTTTGTTGCCGCCCAGAAACACATCCCCGGCGGGGTGAATTCCCCGGTCCGTGCCTTCAAGGGCGTCGGCGGCGATCCGTTGTTTTTCAAGCGGGCCGAAGGGGCCTATATGTTTGATGAGGACGACAACAAGTTCATCGATTATGTCGGTTCCTGGGGGCCGATGATCGTCGGCCACAACCATCCCGAGGTGATCAAGGCGGTCGAGGCGGCACTGCACAACGGCATGAGTTTCGGTGCCCCCACCGAACTGGAAACGCAAATGGCCGACAAGGTCTGCGAGCTGGTGCCCTCGGTGGAGATGGTGCGCATGGTCAATTCCGGGACCGAGGCAACCATGTCCGCACTGCGTGTAGCGCGCGGCTTTACCGGCCGGGACAAGATCGTCAAGTTCGAGGGCAACTATCACGGCCACTCCGATTCGCTGCTGGTCAAGGCCGGCTCCGGGGCGCTCACCCTGGGCGTGCCCACCTCGCCGGGCGTGCCCGCCTCGCTGGCCGAGCATACCCTTACCCTCACCTACAACGACAGCGAACAGGTGCGGGAGACATTCGACCAACTGGGTGATGAGATCGCCGCCATCATCGTCGAGCCGGTGGCCGGCAACATGAACTGTGTCCCGCCGGTGGACGGCTTCCTGCAGACCCTGCGCGAGGTGTGCGACCAGCATGGCAGCGTGCTGATCTTCGACGAGGTGATGAGCGGCTTTCGCGTGGCGCTCGGCGGCGCCCAGGAATACTTCGGCGTCACCCCCGATCTGACCACCCTGGGCAAAGTGATCGGCGGCGGCATGCCGGTCGGGGCCTTCGGTGGCAAGCGCGAGCTCATGGAACAGGTGGCCCCGCTGGGCCCCATCTACCAGGCCGGGACCCTCGCCGGTAACCCGATCGCCATGGCCGCCGGCCTGGCCACCCTGAACCTGATCAGCCAGCCCGGATTCTTCGAACGCCTCGGTCAGCGGGTCGACCAGCTGACCGGGGGACTGCGCCAACGCGCGAAAGCCAGTAACATCCCGTTGACCACCAACCAGGCCGGCGGCATGTTCGGCTATTTCTTCACGGATGAAGATCCCATCACCCGCTTCGATCAGGTCAGCCACTGCGACATGGAACGCTTCAAACGTTTCTTCCACGGCATGCTGGAACAGGGCATTTACCTGGCCCCGGCCGCGTTTGAAACCGGCTTCGTCTCCGCCGCCCACACCGAAGCGGATATCGAGGCGACGCTGGACGCGGCCGAGAAAGTTTTCGCATCACTCTGATCGAAAAAATACTTACCACCAAGACACTAAGACACCAAGTTTCATATTGCGGTTAGTAGTGCTCCCGGCCAGGGGAAGCGGGCAGTAAATGAAATATATTCTTGGTGTCTTGGCGTCTTGGTGGTGAGATTGTTCTTGGCAACCCGTCCTGTCGTCATATTTTGCTGGCGTAGTAGATTTTCCGGACAGGTTTTTCAGGTATTATCCCGCCTATGTCGATGGCCAGTTTTGTTCAGTTATTCGAGTGGTTAAGCCAGCATCCGGTCAGCGCGGCCGTGCTGGTCTTTGTCATTGCCCTGAGCGAATCGCTGGCGATCGTCGGACTGATCATACCGGGTATTTTTTTCATGGTGGTATTCGGTGCACTGGTAACCACCGGCTACCTGGACTACGGCTGGACTGTCACTGCCGCCATACTCGGCGCCATTGCCGGTGACGGAATCAGCTACTGGCTGGGCCAGCATTATCACAAACAGCTGTATAACTTCTGGCCCTTTCGCAACCGGCCTGGCGTGCTGGAACGGGGAGAGACATTTTTCCATCGCCACGGTGGCAAAAGCATACTTCTGGGACGTTTCGTTGGCCCGTTGCGTCCGGTGATTCCCGCCATTGCCGGCATGCTTGGCATGCCACAGCGACGCTTCATCCTGACCAACGTCGGTTCGGCCCTGCTCTGGGGGCCGATTGTCTTGTTGCCCGGGATGGCCTTCGGTCTGTCCCTGGAACTGGCAGCGGAATTTGCCGGACGTCTTTCACTGCTGCTGATCATTTTGCTGGTACTGTTGTGGCTGGCTTTCTGGCTCATTCGCCAGCTCTATTATTTTGTCGTACCACGCACCGATACTCTGTTCAGTTATGTTATTAACTGGATCAACCGACATCCCCTGATAGGCCGGGTACCGGCTGCCCTGATCGATCCCCGGCACCCCGAAATGCGCATCCTGACGCTGTTGGCATTGATGTTATTACTGGCCGCGGTGGCGTTTACCGCCCTGTCACAATTTCTGACCCAACGCTCGCTGATTCTCGGCCTGAACGATCTGGTCTATTTTCAGTTACAACAACTGCATAACCCACCCTTTGATCGGGTGATGTTGTTTTTCAGTCATCTGGGCGATGATCTGTTTCTCGTCGTGCTCACCCTGATCCTGTTCGTCTGGACGGCGCTGTACCGCAACTGGCTGGCCGGCTGGCATCTTCTGGCAGCACTGGCCCTGCCACTGGTTGTGGTCCATACCCTGCAACTGTTGTTTGATGTGCCGCGCCCGGATATCACCGCCAGTTATTCCAGTCTGGTATTTCCCGGCGCGCATATTACCGTTGCGACCTCGGTATACGGTTTTATCGCCGTGATGCTGACGCGCAATATGCCGACAGTGTTGCGCATCAGTGTCTATGCTATCAGTGCTTCGCTGGTACTGCTGATCGCCTTTGCCCGGCTCTATCTTGGCATCCACTGGTTGAGTGATATCCTCGGCGGAATATTGCTGGGGTTGATCTGGGTTGGTTTACTGGGTATCGGCTATCGACGCCATATCGGGTTACCGCCGTTACCGCTCAAGACCCTGAGTTATCCCGTGCCGCTGATTCTTATCCTGCTGATGGCCTATCCACTGAGCCAGCTGGACAAAGGACTTCCAGAAACAGTCGAAACAACCCGCCATTACCGCCTGGGAATGGCCGGCTGGCAACAGAGCGGCTGGCAGGCTCTGCAGCAATACCGTTCTGATCTGCTGCAGCAACAAAAATACCCGCTTAACCTGCAATGGGCGGCGCCCCGGGAACAGGTAATCACCACCCTGGAAAACCTCGGCTGGCAACGCACCGGCGAGCCGAACTGGCGCGGCTGGCTGCAACCCTCCACACAAATCGCCGAACTGCCAGTGATTCCGCACCTGCATGAAGGTCGCTATGAAAACCTGCTGTTTGTACGTTTCAATAAAGAAACCGGTCGACTGCTAACTGTGCGCCTGTGGCAATCGGATCTGTTCGTCGAACATAATACCCGGCAAGTGCCGTTGTGGGTCGGTGAGGTGGCGTATCTGGATACGGTCCATATCGGACCACTCAAATACCTGAAAACAGCGGACGATTTCAACCGGGCCCTGAACAGTTTTGCCAGTGACCTGCCGAACCAGATGCTGACAACCCGGCACCAGACAGGCCCGTTGCAGATCATGTTGCTCAGTGTAAAAACCGGGCAAAAACCGATTGAGGAATGACCCGAGACCGGACCTTCAATATCAGGACTGTTGTTTCAACACGCTGGCAACTTCGGCAAGTTTCTGACTGGCATTTTCGACACTGAGCAAACGCTGTTTGACTTCCATATCCAGTGGCAGCAACTCTATCAGGCGCGACGCGACCCATTCCTCGTCATCCAGCTGTTTCTGCATGGTTGAATAGGGCGGTTCCAGCTGGCTCAGAATATTATCCAGTATGCGGGCCAGGTACTGCCGGGATTCAGCCAGTGAACCGCCGATAATTTCCGGCAACAGTTCCACCTCGGCCTGAATGGACTGATCCCTGTTTACCTGGCGGGACAGGATACTGAAGCGCTGCTCGCCTTCGAGTGTCACACCCAGCATGCCATCGGGACGGCGATTCCAGTAGCGGATCTTGCAAAGTGTCCCGACATTAAAGGTTTCGGCAGCCTTGCCGACTTCCTGGCCCTGTTGAATCAACACCACACCAATACCGCAATCCGTGCGCAAACACTGGCTTACCATATCCAGATAACGCGGCTCAAAAATGCGTAGCGGTAATACACCACCGGGGAACAGAACGGTGTTCAGGGGAAACAGGGGAATGGTGGTTTTCATCGCTTTACTGCCGGTCATGCCATTCATTCAGTGACAGGGTTGCCCCATGCCCGGGTCAGGGACTGTTCGATCCCCAGATGCTCCAGTATCCGGGCAACCACGAAATCAACCAGATCAGAAACACTCTGAGGTTGATAATAAAACCCGGGGTTGGCCGGCATAATCGTGGCGCCAGCACGGGACAGGCGCAACATATTCTCCAGATGAATGACTGACAGGGGCATTTCCCGCACCACCATGATCAATTCACGCCGCTCTTTGAGCATCACGTCCGCGGCCCGTTCGATCAGGTTATCGCTATTGCCGTTGGCCACTGCCGCCAGCGTGCCGGTCGTACAGGGACAGATCACCATATGGCGGGCATGGTGTGAGCCACTGGCGATCGGCGCGGTCCACTGCTCTTTGCCAAATACTGTCAGTAATTTCGGGTCAGCCTGGTAGTAATCGCTAAACCAGGCCTGCATGTCCGCCGGGCGGGCGGGAATATCCAGTTCGCTCTCCATCTGCAGGACCATCTGCGCTGCCTTGGAAACCAGCAGATACACGGGCTGTTGTTTCTCCAGCAGGCACTCCAGGAGGCGCAGCGCGTAAGGTGCGCCGGAAGCACCGGTCATGGCCAGTATGACAGGGCGTTTAACCGATTCGGACATAATGATTAGCCTTGATGTTATTGGACATACTCACCCTGTTGCAGGCGCTCCAGCAATCGCTGATGCAGGTTCTCAAACCCGCCATTGCTCATGATCAGCACATGCGTATCGCCATCAATCTGTTGCAGGATATGCTCGAGAATATCCCCGGTGCTGTCGGCCACACTGACCGGCAATGTAGCCTGTTCAAATATAGCAGCCATATCCCATGACAAACCAGCCGGGCGTAAAACAATAGCACTGTCCGCCTGTTCCAGCGCCGCTGGCAGGGCTTCGCGCTGCACACCCAGGCGCATGGTATTGGATCGCGGCTCCAGCACGGCGATAATCGGCGCCTTGCCGACATGGCGGCGCAGCCCATTAAGTGTGGTGGCAATCGCAGTAGGATGATGGGCAAAATCGTCATACACCGTCACACCGTTGACCCTGCCACGAACCTCCATACGCCGTTTGATATTGCGAAAATCACTCAGCGACTCAATCGCCAGAGCGGCCGGCACACCGGCATGTCGCGCCGCCGCGATTGCGGCCAGTGCATTTTCCACATTGTGCTGGCCGAACAACGTCCATTCAACGCGCCCCTGCGCCCTGCCCTGAAACTGCACGTCGAATACCGAGCCATCTTCATGGACCAGGTTCGCTGACCAGCCATCGGCACGGTTGATGGACTCCACCGGCGTCCAGCATCCCATGCTTATCACTTCCTGCAATGCCGGACTTGCAGGGTTAGTAATGATCAGACCGTTGCCGGGAACGGTGCGTACCAGATGATGGAACTGCGTCTGGATGGCAGCCAGGTCAGGAAAGATATCCGCATGATCATATTCCAGGTTATTCATGATCAGGGTACGCGGCCGGTAATGGACAAACTTGGATCGTTTGTCGAAAAAGGCGGTGTCGTATTCGTCGGCTTCCACAACGAAAAAAGGTTCCCGGCCGATTCGACTGCTGACGCCGAAGTTGGCCGGAACCCCGCCGATCAGAAACCCGGGTTCAAGCTTGTTCGCTTCGAGCATCCAGGCCAGCATACTGGCAGTGGTACTTTTGCCATGGGTTCCGGCAACCCCGAGTACCCAGCGAGAGGAAAGTACGTGTTGCGCCAGCCACTGTGGCCCTGACGTATAGGGAATCCCCCTGTCCAGAACATATTCGACTGCCGGATTACCGCGTGACAGCGCATTACCTATGACCACACAATCCGGACGGGGCTCGAGATGCTGTGCTTCATAACCTTCCATCAGCGTAATCCCCTGCTCTTCGAGCTGGGTGCTCATGGGCGGATAGACATTGGCATCGGAGCCGGTCACCGTATAACCCAGTTGACGGGCTAAAATGGCGATACCACCCATAAACGTGCCACAGATACCGAGAATATGAATATGCATGGGTGACCCAGTGTCGCTCCGGATTAAGTTCAGTTTACTTCTGGCAGCAGCGTATTGAACGCCGCCAACCCCAGGATCAGATAGCCGATGGCAATAATAACACCGGTCAGCCGGTGAACCGACAGGGCATGAGTAAGAATATGCCCGATAATCACCAGGCTCCAGATTTGTACCGCCATGATAATCAGTGAAGCCATGGTAAAGTTTTGCGGATTCTGGCGGGTGATAAAATCCAGCGGCAACATCAACAGCGAGAGAATTATTCCGGTTCCGGTCAATGCCGTTAACGTCTGAACGACCCGGGCACGATAACCAAATAGTGCCAGCAAGCCGGCCGATATCGATAACATGAGCAGGGTGTGCAGCAGAAGAATACCAGCCAGTTGTCCGGCAGTTATCCCGGGCAGCAGTAGATTGATTCGCAAGTTGTCGACAGCGTAGCCAAGGAGCAACAACAACAGCAGCAAAGGTGGCGAATAGGGCACATCCTCCGGCCCCTTGCGCAGCAGACAGATCTCCCAGAAACGCGCCACCAGGGGTCTGGCATAGGCCAACAACCGGTTACTCATTACAACCACCCGCTTTTGCGTCTGTTGTCTGCATGTAAGTGCATGTGATTCAGTAGATAATATCGGGCGGAACTGGTAGTGTCATCACCCATGTCAAAATACCAATATATCGAGACTATACCGCAACTTGAAGCGGCCTGCGAAACCCTCCGCCACAGTCCGGTGCTGGCGATGGACACCGAGTTCATGCGCGAAAAAACCTATTACGCCAGGCTGTGTCTTATCCAGATTGCCAGCGAGGATCAGGTCTATATTCTCGACCCGCTGCGCCTCGAACACCTGCAGCCCTTGTTCGAATTATTATACGACCCCGACATTCTCAAGCTTTTGCATGCTGGACGCCAGGATCTGGAATTATTCTACGATCTGACCGGTCGGGTCCCCGCACCGGTGTTCGATACACAGATTGCCGCAACGCTACTGGGCTTTGCCGACCAGATCGGTTATGGCGCACTGGTGGAGAAACTCCTCGGCGTGCAACTGGACAAGTCTCACGCCCGGACTGATTGGGCCCAGCGCCCGCTCTCTGATAAACAGCTGGCTTATGCCGCCGATGATGTGGTCTACCTGATGCAGCTCTATCCGGAAATTGACCGCCGCCTGCAAAAGCTTGGCCGCGAAACGTGGCTGACGGAGGACTTTGCCGCGCTGTCCGATCCCGGATTGTACCAGAACGACCCGGCACAGAGCTGGCAACGGGTCAGTGGTCATGGCCGACTGAAGCCACGCCAACTGGCAGCCCTGCAGGGTCTGGCCACCTGGCGAGAACAACGCGCCCAGCAGCTGGACAAACCGCGCAAATGGATTCTGAGTGACGATGTATTGTTGAACCTGGCACAACGGCTACCCGACAAGCCGGGTAAACTGGCCGCCATTCGCGGGCTGCCCGAATCGGTGGTACGCGATTACGCTGACCAGCTGCTCGAAGCAATCCACCAGGCCCGTACCCTGCCCGAATCCGAACTCCCGCAAACCCGGGATCGATTTATTCCCGATCGCGATCAGGAACTAATCATCGACAGCCTGCTGCTTTATCTCAAATACCTGGCTTACAACAGCCAGGTAAGCCCGGCAACACTCGCCAACCGCAAGGAGATCGAACGCCTGGTCAGGGGTGAACGCGATCTGGCGATACTCAAGGGCTGGCGCGAGCATATTGCCGGCAGGGCAATGCTCGATATGCTGGAAGGAAAAACGGTTATTCGAATCCACAATGGACAGCTGGAAATTCACAACGCAAGCTGAAACCGGCTGGCGACAACATACTGGCCCGGGTTACATTCTCCCTGGACGTGCCATCCGTCATTACCGGTGGTCTGACCATGCCGCTGCCTTATAAACAAGTCAATCAGTTCGACTGGCATACAGGATGTCGGTTTACTTTGCTTGCAGACGGGGAACAATACTTCCCGGCGATGCTGGCCACTATCGAGCAGGCTACGCATTTTATTTTGCTGGAACTTTATCTGGTGGAATCGGGGCATATTACCCGCCGTTTTATCGAGGCGCTGATTCGGGCCCGTCAACGCGGGGTCTCCGTTTATCTTCTGCTGGATGACTATGGCTCCCGCTTCCTGGAAGCGCTGGACCGCGAGATTCTGCAGGCCCAGGATATCAGGCTGGTTTTTTACAACCCGTTTGGTTACCGGCGCTTTTATCGCAGCCTGCGTCGTGATCACCGCAAGCTGCTACTGGTCGACGGCGTCACGGCCTTCACCGGCGGCACCGGCCTGAGTGATGCTTTTGCCCCGCCCTTCGATCCACAGCAGGCCTGGCATGAGGTGATGGTCCAAATTGAAGGACCAATCGTAGTCGACTGGGAACAGGTCTTCTCCCGTACCTGGAAAACCGTGACCGGCCAATTACCGGATATACCTTCTTGCAGCAAACAACGGTACAGCCCCGGGCAATCGGGGCGCGTGGCCCTGTCCGCCGGATTGGCCTTGCAGGAGATCAAGCGCGGCTTTATCAAACAGGTACGCACTGCCCGCGAGCGCGTCTGGTTGACCACCCCTTACTTCGTTCCCTCACGCAAGATTCGCCGTGCCCTGATCCGTCGCGCCAGGGCCGGTGTCGATGTCAGGCTGCTGTTACCCGGCCCCCTGAGCGATCATCCCTGGGTATCCCACGCCGCACGCGGCTTTTATCATCGCTTATTACGCCATGGCATCCGGATTTTTGAATACCAGCCCCGTTTTACCCACGCCAAGATCGGGCTGTGCGATAACTGGTGCACAATAGGTTCCAGCAACCTGGACCGCTGGAACCAGCGCTGGAATCTGGATGCGAACCAGGAAATTAACGCTACAGACTTTGCCTCACAGGTGGCGGAATTATTTGAAACTGACTTTGCACAAAGCCTGGAAATTACACTGGCTGACTGGCAGGCCCGTTCAAGACGGCAACGACTGCAGGAATGGCTGGCTGCCCGACTGATTATGTTGATCGAGCTTGTCGCTCGCCGTTATCGAAAGTAGTCCCCAACCCGACATAAAAAAGGGGGCCGAAGCCCCCTTTTTACCTAGCGCCGTTTTCTGGCACTTTTCTTCTTGGCCTTCTTTTTCGCCTTTTTCTTGGCAACTTTTTTCTTGGCCTTTTTCTTGGCTTTCTTCTTCGCGACCTTCTTCTTGGCCGCTTTCTTTTTGGC
>JAXHTI010000269.1:0-2236 GCA_034190045.1 Pseudomonadota bacterium | reverse complement strand
ACACCCTGGCCATCGCCGGCTTTTACAAGGACTGGGCCAAACAGGGTGAAGGGGTTGGAAACTTCATGAGTTACGGCGATTTCCCCACCGACGGCATGAGCAGCATCGATTCTTTTCTGGTGCCGCGCGGGGCAATCCTCAACCGGGATCTCTCCACCGTGTATGACGTGGATCTCAACGACGAAAAACAGATCAAGGAATACATCTCGCACTCCTGGTACAACTACAGCGGCGGCAAGAACCAGGGCCTGCATCCCTATGACGGGGAGACCGAACTGAACTACGACGGTCCCCAACCGCCCTATCAGCATCTCAACGTCGATCAGTCCTACTCCTGGCTCAAATCCCCGCGCTGGAACGGTCACGCCATGGAGGTCGGTCCGCTGGCGCGGGTCCTGCTGCTCTATGCCAAAGGGCACGAGCAGACCAAAGAGCTGGCTACCAAGGCGCTGACCCAGCTGGACTTACCGCTGGAAGCGATGTACTCGACCCTGGGACGCACCGCCGCCCGTACCCTGGAAACCAAGATCTTTGCCGACGGTATGATGAGCTGGTACGACCAGCTGGTTAATAACATCCGCAACGGCGATGTCAAAACCCATAACGAAAAGCTCTGGGATCCCTCGACCTGGCCCAAAGAGGCCCGCGGCGTTGGCTATACCGAAGCCCCCCGCGGTGCCCTGGCTCACTGGATCGTGATCAAGGACGGCAAGATCGACAACTACCAGGCGGTGGTACCGAGTACCTGGAATGCCGGGCCCCGTGATGCCGAGGGCAAGTCCGGGCCTTACGAAGCGGCGCTGCAGGGTCACAAACTGCACGATCCCAAACAACCCATCGAAATCCTGCGTACCATTCACAGCTTCGATCCGTGTATTGCCTGTGCCGTGCATGTGACCGATACTGAGGGTGAAGAGCTGATGAACGTCAAGGTAGTCTGAGAAGGAGGCATTGATCATGCATCATCGAATCAAACAGGGATTTTTTTCCGTTTCGGCACTGTTGTTAAGCGGAACGGCTTTCGCCCACCCCTCCCGCGAACACCACCAGGGGCTGATCGAGGGAATATGGCATCTGCTCACCCAGCCGGATCACCTGCTCATGCTGCTGGCAGGGCTGGCCGTTGTCCTGTACACCAAGCACAAGTTAACCGCCTTCAGACAATCACAACGGACGAAGGACGAATAACCCATGTGCCTTGGCATCCCCATGCAAATCGTCGAGATCGACGGCTACAGCGCGCGCTGCGAGGCCAAGGGTGTGGAGCGCACGATCAGCCTGTTCATGCTGCAAGATGATTCTGTCGCTCCCGGCGATTACGTCATGGTGCATGTCGGCTACGCGATCCAGAAAATCAGTGAACAGGATGCCCGCTCCAGCTGGGAACTGTTCGACGAGATCCTGGCCGCCGAATCGGCTCTCTCCAATGCATGAACTGTCGATCTGCCAGAGCATGCTGAGCCAGATCGAGGCCGTGGCCCGGGAAAATCATGCCACCGCCGTACACCGGGTGAAAGTCCAGGTCGGTCCCCTCTCCGGGGTCGAGCCGCAATTACTGCAGCAGGCCTTTCCGATCGCGGCCGCCGGGAGCATTGCCGAACAGGCGGTACTCGACGTCGAGCTGTTGCCGATCCGGATCGAATGCCAGCAATGCGGTGGCGAATCCGAGGCCACTGCCAACAAACTGATCTGTAGTCACTGCGGTCACTGGCAGACCCGCCTGCTCAGCGGCGATGAAATGCTACTGGCGAGCCTGGAACTGGATCGTGCAACGGACAATGAAATGGCAATCAACTAACAAAATAAGGCTTACCACCACGACACGAAGGCACCAGGATGAAAAAAGAACATAATGAGCAATAACACCTGGTGAACCTTTGTGTCTTCGTGTCTTCGTGGTTATGTTTTTTAGATCTATTTGGAGGACGGCAGTATGTGTGATACCTGCGGCTGCAACATTACTTCCGGTAACCGGCACCTGCTGCAACCGGCCGGCAAGCTGGAAAAAACCGCCGACGGCAAATCGGCGGTGACAGTACTGCAAAGCCTGTTATCGGAAAACGATCACCAGGCACTGCACAATCGCCAGCACTTCGACAAACACCGGGTTCTGGCGATCAACCTGATGTCCTCGCCCGGCGCCGGCAAGACCGCCCTGCTCGAGGCCACCATCGATGCCCTGGCCGATCGCTGGCGCATCGCCGTCATCGAAGGCGATCTGGAAACCGAGAACGAT
>JAXHTI010000268.1:0-2269 GCA_034190045.1 Pseudomonadota bacterium | reverse complement strand
GAGTTCGAAGACAGCGCGGCCATCCAGGCGGCGCCGAAGGTCTCGTTCTGATCCGCTAGCGCAGGCGAATGGATTTTTTCACCGCGCAGGATCGGGCCCGGCGCAAAACCGGCGTGCTGGTACTGTTGTTTGCACTGGCCGTGGTCGGCCTGATCCTGCTGACCAACCTGCTGGTGCTGGGCATCCTGGCCTATCACCAGACCTTTACCCTCACTTTCCAGCCCGAGCAACTGGCGCAACAGTTCCAGTGGGATGTCTTCATCGGCGTGGCCGTCGTGATCACCGCGCTGGTCTTGTTTGGCAGTGCCTATAAAACCCTGTCGCTGGCCGGCGGCGGCGAACGGGTGGCCGAGCTGCTCGGCGGGCGGGTCATCAGTCCCGACAGCCGCGAACCGGCCGAACGCCGGTTGCTGAACGTGGTGGAAGAGATGGCCATCGCCGCCGGCATGCCGGTGCCCCGCGTCTACCTGCTCGAAGAAGAAGGCATCAACGCCTTTGCCGCCGGCGTCAGCCCCGCCAACGCGGTCATCGGGATTACCCGCGGCGCCATGGAAACCCTCAGCCGCGATGAACTGCAGGGGGTGATCGCCCACGAGTTCAGTCACATCTTCAACGGCGACATGCGCCTGAATATTCATCTGATCGGCGTGTTACACGGCATCCTGTTGCTGGCGATGATCGGTTACTTCCTGCTGCGTTCCATGCGCTTTATGCGCAGCTCGCGCAATCGCCAGGCCGGAGCGTTGCTGTTCGCGGTGCTGATCCTCGGCGTCGGCCTGCTGGTCATCGGTTATGTCGGGCACTTCTTCGGCCAGTGGATCAAGGCACTGGTCAGTCGCCAGCGTGAATACCTGGCCGACGCCTCGGCGGTGCAGTTTACCCGCCACAAACAGGGCATCGCCGGCGCGCTGAAAAAGATCGGCGGCAATCTCTATGGCTCGGCATTACAGACCCCGGCCGCAGCCGAATACAGCCATGCCTACCTGGCCCAGGGCGTCAGCGGCTTTCTGCAGTCACTGTTCGCCACCCATCCGCCCCTGGAGGATCGCATCCGCCGGCTCGATCCCTACTGGGATGGCGAATACATCACGCCGGTCAAACAACCATCGGAAGAACCGCCACCGGCCGACGAAACCCCCGCCCCATCAAAACCGGTCCCGGATATCGCCGGCGCGGTGATCGTCGCCGGCATGCTCGGCGCCGAGAGGATGATCGAGCAGGTGGGCCATTTCAACGAACAGCAGATCGAAACCGCGCGGGCGATTCTCGACACGATTCCAGAGGGCTTGCGCCAGGCCGCCGCCGAACCTTTCGGCGCACGCGCCGTGATCTATGTCCTGTTGCTCGATCCCCGGGCCGACGTGGAAGCCGCCCAGCAACAGTTGCTGGATCAGCAAGCCGATCCGCAGGTGGTCGCCGTCACCCAGCAGCTAGCCGCCCTGCGCGAACAGATAAGCGACAGCATGCGTTTGCCGCTGCTGGAACTGACCCTGCCGGCGTTACAGAACCTGTCGCCGGATCAATACCACCGTTTTCGCAAAGTCGTTCAGGCGCTGATCGCCGTGGATAAAAAAGTGGATCTCAAAGAATGGGTCCTGCAACGCCTGGTCATCCAGCAACTGGATCAGCACTTTGGCCTGCGCAAACCCGCCAGGGCCAAACACGGCAAGCTGGCGCAGCTCAAACCCCAGCTGCAGGTACTGCTCTCGCTGGTGGCGCACACCGAGCATGCCGATCCGGATCAGGCCGAACAGGCCTTTAGCGCCGGGGCAACGGAAGCCGGTCTCGGCGACCTGGAACTGTTACCGCGCGATGCGCTGAATCTCAAAATCCTCAACGCCTCCCTCGATAGCCTCGAACAACTCAAGCCCCTGGCCAAACCCCGCCTGCTCAAAGCCTGCGCCGCCTGCATCCTGCACGACGGCAACACCACCGTCCCCGCCCAGGAACTGCTGCGCACCATCGCCAGTTGCCTGGACAGCCCCATGCCATTGTTAGTTAAAAGTACTTAGTACTCAGAACTCAGAACTCAGTTTTCTGCGATCGGAGATCTTCGGGCTGACCCGGTTTCGGCCGGCTTCCTTGGCCCGGTACAACGCCTGATCGGCACGTTTGATCAGTCTGTCCAGGGTATCCCCGGGCCGGTAATCAGTGACGCCGAGGCTGATCGTGATCTGACCCACGCCGGGGAAATCGGTGATCGCGACCTGTTCACGCAGTTGTTCGGCGGTCTGCAACGCACCTTCGAGTGCGGTTTCGGGCAACAGCA
>JAXHTI010000267.1:0-2277 GCA_034190045.1 Pseudomonadota bacterium | reverse complement strand
CCAATTACCCGGTTATATCTGTTGATCCTGGTGGTCTGGTTCTTTTTTGTGGTGGTGCTGATCGGCTTTATTCTCGACAGCGAGATCAACAAGCAGCGGCAACAATTTCAACGCAGTGGCGACGCGCTCTACGAACAGCTTGGCAGCAAGGTCGAAATTAACGAGGCGGTGATAGAGGGTTTCGCCAGTCTGCTGGCAAGCAGTCCCTGGCACGAATGGAAACAGGTGCGCCGCTATGCCCGGCGCATGATCCGACGTTATCCGCATATTCACACTTTCGAGGTAGCCCAACGCGTCAGCCGGGATGAGTTATCCGGTTTCGTGGCGGATATGCGTCGTAATGTTGAGCCCGATTTTCGCATTGCCCGTTTTGATTTCAACGACCGCCGCCAGTGGATGAACGTGGTGCGGACCGATCAGTATTATCCCGTAGTTTTTATGGAGCCGATACAGGCGCATAATCGCGCGATACTGGGACTGGATCTTGGATCGGTCGAGATGTTTCGTTATGCCCTGACACAGTCCGGTAAACAGGATATTTCGGTTGCCAGCCCGCCTTTCACCCTTTTGGAAGGACACCGTGGTTTTTTGTTACATCGCGCGGTTGCCGGAAAGAATGAAAAAAGGCCCCGCCAATATGCCATCCTGGTCATCAGGACCCGGGCATTGCTGTCGACCATGTTGCTGAAGCAGGACGAATTGACGGCACGTCTCTCCCATGCCGCCACGGATAAAGAACTGTATTACAAGCCGGGGCAGCTCGCGGGAATCGTGGAGAAGTGGCTGTTTCCCCGTCTGCAATACCAGCGGCAAATCGATAACCCCGGTCAACCGTTTGTTATGACGCTGGAGCAACAATTACGCTTCAGTGATGTGAACCTGGTGCTGATTATCGCGATTCTGGTGGTAGCCGCGGTCTCGTTCTGGAGTGTACTGGTTTTCTCCCGGCTGCATCACCGTAATGAAATGGCGCGATTGCAGTATGAAAATCGGCTTTATAATCTGGCCAATAATGATTCGCTGACCGGGTTGGCCAATCGCAATTTTCTGCTGGAACGGTTACGCCAGGTACTGGCCCGGGCGAAACGCAAGGGGACGCGTTTCGCGCTGGTGTTTCTGGATATGAATAATTTCAAAATGGTCAATGACGAGTTTGGCCATGCCGCTGGCGATAACCTGTTGCGCGATATCGCGGGGCGTTTTAAAACCTGCATGCGCGAAGAAGACACCGTTTGCCGTTACCAGGGGGACGAGTTTGTTGTCCTGCTCGAGGAAATTAACCACAGGGATGAAACAGAACAGATCCGGGCCAAACTGATGGAATGTCTGAAAATGCCTTTTGTGGTCAATGGCAGCGAGCTTCGTGTCAGCGTCAGTATCGGGATTGCGGTGTTCCCGGAAGACGGCGAGGACATCGAAAGCCTGTTACATGTGGCGGACCAGAAGATGTATGGTGAAAAGAAAGGAAATAGCTGATCGTTCGTTAGAGAAGATATTTTGCCTGGATCAGGCTCGAAGATGGCCGGGGGATGACCGCAACGAGAAGCATCATTCCTCCACCAGCTCATCCAGCTGACCATCCATGTGCATTTCGGTCAGCTCGGTGAAACCGCCGATCCATTTGCCATCGATGGTGATTTGCGGCACGGAGCGGGCGTGCTCGGTGACCTCAAGCATTTCCCGGAGTTTATCCCGGTCCTGATCCACGCGTGCCTCGTCAAAGGGGATGTGCCATTTTGTCAGGAGGTTCTTGGTGTTATCGCATACCGGGCAGGTGCCGGTACTGTAAATCGTCACGCGTGCCATATTAATCAGGTGCCTCCAGAAGATCAGGTTGCCGGACGATAGAGAACCAAACTCAAATCATCCGGGTGGCAGGGCTGTTCGGTATCTTTGCCGGCCATGCGCTGGTGGGCGAGTTCCACCAGCCGGGCGGCCGCGGCCGGCAAGCTTCCTTTACGGATTACCGCAATGATCTCTTCATAGTAGAGATTGTCGAACAGGCCATCGCTGGCAAGCAAGAGGGTATCACGTGGCGCCAGTCTGACAAGTGAACCCATGGAGATATTCATGTCCTCGGCCCCCACGACATTGGAGACCAGGTGACGCTCCGCGTGAGTGATGGCTTCTTCTTCATCCAGCAGTCCGGCTTCCACCGCATAGCCGACCGGGGAATGGGAAACCGTGAACAGTTTTTGTTTGCCGCGCTGGCCGGTGACCACAATCATCGAGTCCCCCACGTGATAGGGGCGCAATTGATTGTTGCGAATTTCGACC
>JAXHTI010000266.1:0-2309 GCA_034190045.1 Pseudomonadota bacterium | reverse complement strand
GCCTCGATCGCGGTTGGCGGCTTCATCGGTGTTCCCGCCATGATGTATGTGCTGGGTGTCCCGGCAATTATGGCTTCGGCCACGGAACTGGTGGTCGCCTTTGTCATGGGCATGGGCGGTAGCCTGTTCTATGCCTGGGAAGGTTTCGTGGACATCCGCCTGGCCATGATCATTCTGGCCGGCTCGCTGTTTGGCGTGCAGATCGGCGCAATCGGTACCACCTATGTGCGTGACTACACGGTCAAGATGATCATGGGCATGATTATGATCATTGTTCTGTTCAGCCGCCTGTTTGAAATGCCGGTTTATCTGTCTGATCTGGAACTGATCAGCACCATTTCCGAAAGCACCAGCAGCCTGCTGAGTAACATTAGCTTCGGTACCCTGGCCCTGGCCCTGCTCAGTGGCGCACTGGCTATTCTGGGCGCCCTGGTCAAGGGAATCAGCCAGCACAAAAAACAACAGGCCGACTACGCCGCTTCGATCGCCGAGTCGTAAACGGCATAAGTCCTGTCAAAGAGCCCGGCCATGCGCCGGGCTTTTTTTTGCCTGTTAATGGCAGAATGGGCAGTTACGCTGGAAATAGCCTTGAATTACCTGTTCAGGAATCCCCGACATCGAGATTTCGGATCAACTTCTGCAGTTCATTCAAGGCGACGTTAAGCAGAGCCAGATCCACCCGCGCCGATTTGAATTCCACAAAACGTCGACTGTAGCGTTCCAGCACCGATTTATGAATCTCCTGCCAGTTTTCGAACAATCGTTTTGCATCAGTGCTGTTTGTACCGTCAAAATCCAGAACGCTGGCAGTCAGCAAGCGCTGCAGGCGATACAACTCATCGCGCAGCGCGGAGCGCGCCAGACGTGTCCAGTGCTCTTTACGCGATAACTGGTCGATCTGATCACGCAACCAGTGTAAATCCAATGCCGCGCCCAGACGATTGAATACCTGGGCGACATATACCGGGCTTTGTCCCGTCTGCAAGCTAACTTCCACGATATCCAGCGCCGGGAACAGATGGGGCAATCCCGCCATACGCCAGGCAAAGGATTCAGGGACACCCTGTTCCTGATAATCCTGTGCTACCTGGGCCAGTGCTTCACTATCGTCCTCAACAACCTGCCCCGGCAGGGCATCAATCAGGGAAGTGACACTGTCGATATACTTGTCGATGGTGGTACCGATATCCAGGGGGCGTGGAACATTTTGCAACAACCATAACGTGGCCTGATTGGCCAGACGCCGGATAGTGCTTAACATTTCCAGCTGCACAGAAGCCTCGACCTGGTTATCCAGTAAAGCAATCTGCCGCCACAAGCCTGGTAAATCAAAAACTTTTCGGGTGACCAGATAAGCACAGGCGATCTCGGGAATCGGGGCACCGGTATGTTCATGCAGGCGAAACGCAAATGCCATACCCATCCGGTTAATCATGCTGTTGGAGATAAATGTCGCGATAATTTCCCGACGCAACGGATGGTTGTTCATATGTTGAGGATATTCCCTGGCAATCGCCTCGGGGAAATAAATCGGCAATTCATTAACCAGATACGCCTCATCAACTGCATCCGAAGCCAGTAATTCCTGGTATAGATCGATCTTGCTAAACGCCTGCAACACGGCCAGTTCAGGTCGGGTCAATCCCTGTTCGGTACTGCGCCGTGCCGACAGATTTTCATCATCGGGGAGATTCCAGGTCTGGCGTTGCAACAGTTCCTTGCGCTCCATCGCACGCATCAGCCGTATGTGTTCATCCAGCAAGGTCGGTGCCAGGTACTCGCTGAGCGAAAGTGCCTCGCTCTGTTGATAATTATTAATCAGAACCAGCCGGGCGACCTCTTCGGTCATACTGCTGAGAAACTGGTTACGCTGCGGTTCGTCGAGCAGCCCCTCACTCATCGCCTTGTTAAACAGGATTTTGATATTGACCTCATGGTCGGAACAATCGACTCCACCCGAATTGTCGATAAAGTCAGTATTGACACGCCCACCCTGTCGGGCAAACTCGATACGGGCACGCTGCGTCAATCCCAGGTTACCGCCTTCTCCGACCACCTGGCAGCGCAGCTCATCGGCATTAATTCGCAGGGCATCATTAACCCGATCATCCGCATCATCATGAGTTTCATTACTGGCTTTAACAAACGTTCCGATACCGCCATTCCAGAACAGTTCGACCGGTGCTTTGAGAATCGCCGTGATAAGTTCGCTGGGTGTCAGGGACGAGGCGTCCACTTGCAATGCTTTTCTCACCGGCTCTGACAGGGGAATGGATTTTGCCGAGCGCGAATAAACACCGCCCCCTTTC
>JAXHTI010000265.1:0-2310 GCA_034190045.1 Pseudomonadota bacterium | reverse complement strand
ATTCAGGCCCTTATAGCATACTTCCGGAAACCCACCTCATCCAGGTTGTACTAATGATGAAATCAATCGCCCTAGGGGCACTTTTAGTCGTTCTGCTGGGGTTTATCGCTGTTCAATATTACATCACTTCCGTCCCTGCTCTTGAGGCTCCCATCACCGTTGGTGAAGTGCGAGAAGTGAGGTCTGAAAAATCACTGGTGGTTACACTGGTGGACAGTGAAGGACAGCGATTTACCATCGGTCTTCGGGGCGATACCGGCAAACCGGAGGAAGCCGCGCTTTTCTATATCCGGAATCCGGATGTCATTCCCTATGTGTTCTGGCCGGGTGTTCGAAGCAATGATGAAAAGCGGGTTCTGGAATTGCTGGAGGACTTGACCGAATCTGACGCGTCAGACGTTGCAGCGGTTCGCAGCATCTACTCGGTCTTGAAGGAGCGCAACTGAGGATCGCGACGAGTGTCGTCGCAAATCTTTTGCTCAGATAACCGGGACAGATACATTTTCCCGGACTCTCTGGTAACTCAATAACGTCGCAGGTGGACGAGTTGCGGAAGGAAGACGGCTGAGGACTGTCAGAAGGTTTATGTGGCCCTGCTTGCCGAATGTGTCGAACTCGTCTGAGCCACCGAGGATTACCAGGAGCAGGCATCAGACAGGGTGGATGGCTAATCATTTGTTCTGGCACCGGGTTGTTGTCGGGAATAGCTCCCAAGCGTATGGTGGGTAGAGGGAAATAAACCTGTCCCGGTTCTGCAGGGTGATATCGATATTCAGCAAGACCCCGGAATGTGTCCTACTATTAAAAAACAGTTCGCTGATTCAAGGAGTGAGTTATGAACATGACCAACAGCCTGCAACGTTCCTTCCTCTGTTGCGTTTTTGCTGCCGCGATGGTTACCGGAGCCCATGCCGCAACGCCTGCGCCTGAAGGGGCAGCGGTATACTTTGTGACGCCAACTGATGGGCAGACCGTGAGTTCGCCGGTGACCGTGAGGTTCGGCCTGGACGGTATGGGCGTGGCACCGGCGGGCGTGGAGCGTGAGGCGACTGGCCATCATCACCTGCTGGTGGATGTCGATGATCTGCCGGCGATGGGCCAACCGGTACCTGCAGATGCGCACCATGTTCACTTTGGCGGCGGACAAACCCAGACTAGCCTGGAATTGTCGCCGGGCGAGCATACTCTGCAACTACTGATGGGCGATCATCAACACGTGCCCCACGAGCCACCGGTCATGTCCGAGAAAATCACCATCACGGTGGAGTAATGAATGGTTGGTCCCGGGCCGGCGTGTTTCCTGGTCTGGGTGGTTTCCAGCAATTTTTCCCGATTTCGGATACTATAGACTATTAATATTGGCAAACAGGCCAGTATTTACCTTGGGGAAACATGATGAGCAAGAAACCTCAAAAGCCTGCATTAACGTCTGCCCAGATTGAGGAGCATACTGCTGCTTTTTTAAAGGCCGGCGGATCTGTTGAGTATGTCGATAAAGGCAAAAGTGGACAATTTGCCTTTACCGGTTCCAAACAGATTAATCTGAAAAGTAACTAATGAGTTCACGGTAACCGGGGCAGACGGGGGGATGAATCTGTCCCGGTTTTTCCGTTGCCCATTCTCGCAGGCCTTGCCAAAGCATCATGTCTGGCCTCGGTTGCGGGCGTTAAATACAGCGCGTTTCAGGTCCTTCAGGGCTTCTGGCACTTTGACCGGCAGCAATTTCAGGGTTGCTTTTAACAGGTAGATCGCCAGGTTCATTCGTTTGTACCAGAGCACGTTGCGAATCTTTTTCTTCATTGGATGGTAGCCTTCCATGTAGAGCTCGTTTATACGGCCGGAGTTGTTGGTGAGGCTATAACGGCTCAGGTCCAGCGGCACGGCTATGTCTGCTTTTTTAAGCTGCTTGCGGGTGTTGAAGTCGATGCCGATATTGATGGCATTGGCGACTACATCCAGCGTGTTTTGCGGTTTAGGGTACCGGCCGACATGGCTCAGGTCGACGGCTACAATGATGCCTGCCCCCATTTTCCTTAATGGCGAAATCGGGACATTTTCGACCAGGCCACCGTCTACCAGTATCCGGCCATCGATTTCCACCGGCACAAACAGGCCGGGCACTGCCATGGATGCGCAAACGGCGTCTGCCAGGTTTCCTTCCCTGAAGATCAGTTGCTCGCCGGTTTCGATATCCGTGGCGCAGATGGCCAGGGGAATCCCTGCATCTTCGATGCGGCAGTCACCCAAATCCCGCAGGATCATCTCCCGAATGTTATCGGTACTGAACAGGCCACCGCGTTCCAGGGTGAA
>JAXHTI010000264.1:0-2317 GCA_034190045.1 Pseudomonadota bacterium | reverse complement strand
GATACCGTTTCATGGTGGTTTAATCCTCGATGGTGGAGGGTTGATGTTGTTGTAATGCCCACAGCACATGTTCGCGCACCAGTTCGGAAGGATGGTCGGTGCGGGCCTGCAGGGCGGCGATTACCTCGGGCGAGGTGGCCGCATTGCCCAGTGCCACGGCGATATTACGCAGCCAGCGTTCGTGGCCGATGCGGCGAATCGCCGAACCTTCCAGGTTCTGATTGAAAGTGACTTGGTCCCACTGGAAAAGTTCCACCAGGCGCGCCTCATCCAGTTGCTGACGCGGATCAAAATCCGGCTCCGGGCTGTAGTCGGCAAAACGGTTCCAGGGACAGTAGAGCTGGCAGTCATCACAGCCGTAAATCCGGTTCCCCATCGGCTTTCGCAATTCCACCGGGATTGCCCCTTTCAGTTCGATAGTCAGGTAGGAGATACAGCGCCGGGCATCGACTACATAGGGTTCGACGATCGCGCCGGTGGGACAGACATCGATGCAGGAGCGGCAGGTGCCGCAATGGTTACTGGCCGGTTCATCCACGGGCAGGGGCAGATCGGTATACAACTCGCCGAGAAAAAACCAGGAGCCCGTATCCCGCTGTAACAGATTACTGTGTTTGCCAATCCAGCCCAGGCCGGCTTTTTCCGCCAGGGCTTTTTCCATGACCGGCGCGCTGTCGACAAAGGCCCGGTAACCGAAAGGCCCGATCGCCTGCTGAATACGATCGGCCAGCTGTTGCAGGCGCCTGCGCATCAGCTTGTGATAATCGCGCCCCAGCGCATAACGCGAGACATAGGCTCTTTCGGGGTGATCCAGCAACGCCTTGAGGTCGGAGGTCTCTTCGGGGAGATAATCCAGGCGCACGCTGATGATGCGTAACGTTTCGGGGACCAGCTCGGCCGGACGGCTGCGTTTTGTGCCGTGCCCGGCCATCCACTGCATGTCGCCCTGGTAGTCCCTGGCCAGCCACTGCTGCAGACGGCTTTCATAGTCACCCAGATCGGTATCGGTGATGGCGGTCTGCTGAAATCCGAGCTCGGCGCCCCACTGCTTGATCTGCCGCGCCAGCGTTGGCCACTCGTGATTGTGCGCGGCTTGCTTGTTTTGGTTATGACTCATGATCATAATCATAGCCATATGACTCATCTGCCGCATGATCTTTATACCGCCGACCAGTGCCGGGAACTCGATCGCATCGCCATCGAGGAGCTGGGCATGTCCGGTTCCATATTAATGGAGCGCGCCGGCGAGGCCGCCTGGCGTCTGCTTACCCGGCGCTGGCCCGAGGCGCGGCGCATTGCCGTGCTATGCGGTACCGGCAATAACGGTGGCGATGGTTACGTGGTCGCCCGCCTGGCGCACGCCGAGGGGCGCGAGGTTCGTGTGCTGCAGGTGGGGGATCCGGATAAATTACGTGGCGATGCCCTGGCTGCCCTGCAACGCTTGCAGGGGATGGATCTGTTTCCTGAGCCGTTCGCGTCGCAACCGGCCGGGGAGACCGATGTGCTGGTCGATGCCCTGCTGGGGACCGGGGTCCAGGGCGAGGTGAACGAGCCCTACGCCACGGCCATCGACTGGCTCAATGCCAGCGGCAAGCCGGTGCTGGCGCTGGATGTACCCTCCGGCCTGGATGCCAATACCGGCCAGGCCGGCGGCCGGGCGGTGCGCGCCGGGGAAACCATTACCTTTATCGGTCTGAAGACAGGACTGCTGACCGGTGACGCCCCCGATCATGTCGGCCAGCTGGCCTTCACCTCCCTCAATCTGCCGGCCAGCGTGCGTGAGCGCGTCAGCCCGGTGGCTCAACGGCTCGACTTCGAGACGTTGCAACAGCAGCTGCCGCGCCGGGCGCGCAACAGCCACAAGGGGTTGTTCGGGCATGTGTTGATCATCGGCGGGGAGCAGGGCATGAATGGCGCGGTCCGGCTGGCCGGCGAGGCGGCCCTGCGTTGCGGGGCCGGGCGGGTGAGTATCGCGACTCGCGCCACCCATGCCGCTTCGTTGAACAGTGGCCGTCCGGAACTGATGTGCCACGGCGTGGAAGACAGCGAGGCGCTGCAGGCGCTGATCGAACAGGCCACGGTGCTGGCGGTGGGCCCCGGTCTGGGGCAGGGCGAGTGGGCCCGGCTGATCTGGGAGGTCATCGCCGCGTGCGATATGCCGCAGGTGGTGGATGCGGATGCGCTGAATCTGCTGGTCGGGAATCCGCAGAAACTCGCCCGGCGGATTCTCACCCCCCATCCCGGCGAAGCCGCCCGCCTGCTGAACCAGAGCCCGGCCGAGGTGCAGGCCGATCGGCTGGCCGCGGTGCGTCGCCTG
>JAXHTI010000263.1:0-2335 GCA_034190045.1 Pseudomonadota bacterium | reverse complement strand
GATGATCACAGGCGCGCTTGGCTTCGACCAGCAGATCCCAGGCGCGGTTCTTGCCGGGATCACCAATCCAGGTGGAGAAGGTGCCATAGACCCAGCTGCCGGCCACGATACGATCCAGCGTGATCGGTTCGGGTTGTTCCGCCAGACAGGCGCTGTAGGTGGTCAGGTTGAGACCGGGATGATCCGCCAGGCCGGCATACAGCGCTTCCAGAAAGTAATAACCGTTCTCCGGATAAAATTCCCAGGCATTTTCCCCATCCAGAATGATGGAAACCACCGGGTTGGGCTGTTCGTGGCACGCTTCGGCGATATTCTCCAGATGATGAAGCAGATTGGCCACCGCATCATCGGCGTGCCAGGTGGCGTAATCAAAGCCGATCAGGTCCGACAGTCCGTCATCACGGAAAAAACAACAGGCCGAAGTGTCGGCATAACGGTAGCCGGTGTGAAGGCAGCGGCTTTTGGCGTGATCTGTACCCAGGCTGTTACGCAGAACCGTATCGCCACTGGCCAGCCAGCTAAAGCCGTGCTCGCTGAGCAGGCGGATCGTCGCCTCGCTGATACTGCCTTCTGACGGCCAGCAGCCGGCGGGACGAAAGCCGAAGTGTTCTTCGAAGACGGCCAGTCCTTTTTCGATATGCCAGACAACACGTTCCTGACCTCCGGGATAGTGATCGGCGGCAGGCAAACTGATTTCGGGCATAGCTTCCCGGGCAGAGTGAATATCCAGTAATAACGGCATGATCGGATGGGCATAGGGTGTGACCGACAATTCGATACGGCCCTGTTCGGCAAGCACGCGATAACGACCAATCACGTTATCGCATAACTCGCCGATCAGGCGCAGCAGAGTATGGCGATCATGCTGATTGAAGTTGATACCCTTGTCGATTAGTGCCTGGATCTGGGGATTTTGCCGGCGCACCGTCTCGCCCAGCCACGCCAGGTGAAACCAGGTGAGCAAATCGGTTAAAAAGCGATCATGCAGATAGATAATGGCATCGGGATGCTCATCCAGCCAGCTGGCAAATTCGGCCAGTCGTTGATAGTTGGGGTAGCGCTGAATCAGGCGCGTTTCATTGGCCCGCAGACATTGTTTAATCAGCGCCAGGCGCTGCTTGGGCTCGCCGGGCATTACCGGGCGGGCCAGAGCGTCGAGCAGGGGATCATGGATTTCCGTGCCCTGCAGGAAAAACGCCTGTATCTGTCGCGCATAGTCGTCGATCTGTTCCAGCAACGTCGGTGTGAAATTGACTACCGCACGCGCGGCCGGGTTGGCCTCCAGGTGCGCGGCCATATCGACATAGTCCTTGATGGCGTGCAGGTAGGTCCAGGGCAGGTGATAGTCCCCGCTGCGTCGATCCCGGTATTCGGGTTGATGCATATGCCAGTAAAGGACGACGTTCAATGGTTTAGCGGACATGATGAATCTGCTGGCCGAGCATTTCCGGTGTCACCAGTACAACCCCGTTGGGTGAAATGTAAAAGCGTTCGGCATCGTCCTGGGCATCAACACCAATACGGGTGCCATCAGGAATCTCACAGCCTTTTTCTATGATTGCGTGTCGGATAATACAGTTCTGGCCGATATCGACCTCGGGCAGGATCAAAGAATCCTCCACCAGTGAATAGGATTCGACACAGACACTGGAAAACAGCAGTGAATGACGGACCGTGGCACCGGAGATGATACAGCCTCCCGAGACCATGGAGTCGATCGCCTCGCCGCGTCGGCCATCTTCGTCAAAGATGAATTTGGCCGGTGGCAATTGCTCCTGGTAGGTCCAGATGGGCCAGTCCAGGTCATACAGATTCAATTCCGGGGTGATGCCGATCAGTTCCATGTTGGCTTCCCAGAAGGCGTCGACCGTGCCCACGTCCCGCCAGTATCCCTTTTGACCATTGACAGGATCCCGAAAGGTATAGGCGTGGGCGCGATAGTTATCAATCAGGCCGGGGATGACATCCTTGCCGAAATCATGACTGGACTGAGTGTCGTCGGCATCCTCCAGCAAACGCTCGATCAGAAAATCCTTGTTGAAGACATAAATCCCCATGGAGCAGAGCGACCTGCTCGGGTCGTCCGGCAGCGTGGGGGGCTGTTCCGGTTTCTCCACAAACTGGCGGATGCGATGCGTTTCGTCGATATCCATGACGCCGAAAGCCGAGGCCTGTTCCACCGGGACCTCCAGACAGCCGACCGTGATGTCCGCTGCCTGCTCCACATGAAAGGCGAGCATGGCGCCGTAGTCCATCTTGTAGACATGATCCCCGGCCAGCACCAGGACATATTCCGGATCGTGGTTACGGATAATGTCGATATTCTGATAAATGG
>JAXHTI010000262.1:0-2347 GCA_034190045.1 Pseudomonadota bacterium | reverse complement strand
CGGCGCGGTAGGCTACCTCTCCTGGTCCGGCAACATGGACACCGCGATCGCCATCCGCACCGCCGTGATCAAGGACAAACAACTGCACATCCAGGCCGGCGCCGGCATCGTCCACGACTCCATCCCGCGCAACGAATGGGACGAAACCATGAACAAGGGACGCGCCATCTTCCGCGCCGTGGCCCTGGCCGAAGCCGGCCTGGACGGTGCTCATAGATGAAAGAAGATTAACGCAGAGGCGCAAAGGCGCAGAGGACGCAAAGGAATGCAACAATGGTTGAAAATGAAATTTCAAGGCAGATTATAGGTGCTGCAATTGAGGTCCACAAAGAAATGGGGCCGGGGTTGTTAGAATCTGTATATTTGCAATGTCTGGTGCGAGAGCTTCAGTTACGAAACGTTTCATGTATTACGGAGCACTCTTTAAATGCCGAGTATAAAGGGCTGAAGTTTGACATTGATTACCGGATCGATATGCTGGTTGAAGACAGGGTTCTGGTAGAGCTGAAGGTTGTCGAAGCAGTCTTGCCAGTACATTGCGCACAATTGCTTTCTTATCTCAAGCTAAGCCAAAAAAGACTGGGTTTGCTTATTAACTTTAACGTTGACGTATTAAGAAATGGTATTAAAAGAATTGCAAATCAGCTTTAATGCTCTGCGAACTTTGCGCCTCCGCGCCTCTGCGTTGGATTTTTTATTATGCTTTTGATGATAGATAATTATGATTCGTTTACCTACAACCTGGTTCAGTATTTCGGGGAGCTGGGTGTTGAGGTACAGGTTTATCGTAATGATCAAATTGCGCTGGATAAGATTGCCGAGTTGAAGCCGGAATACCTGGTGATCTCGCCGGGCCCCTGTACGCCGAATGAGGCCGGGGTGTCGGTGGAGGCGATTCGTCGGTTTGCCGGCAAGTTGCCCATTCTGGGTGTTTGTCTGGGGCATCAGTCCATTGGCCAGGCATTTGGCGGCAAGGTGGTGCATGCCGGCAGTATCATGCATGGCAAGACCTCGATGATCCATCATCATGATGTCGGGGTATTCAAAGGGCTGGACAATCCGTTGGAAGCGACCCGTTATCATTCGCTGGTAATCGAAAAGACCTCATTACCTGATTGCCTGGAGGTCACCGCCTGGACCCAACAGGATAACGGCGAGCTGGACGAGATTATGGGCGTGCGACACAAAGAGATGGCCATCGAGGGGATCCAGTTTCATCCTGAATCGATCCTGACCGAGCACGGGCATGATATGTTGCGAAATTTTCTGGAACAGAACCGCTAAGCGTGGTGCGCAGTCCAGAGCAAGAATCTGCCGGGCTGATACAAGATTGTTGTGGGAGGGGCTTTTAGCCGCGACTTGCTCCTTTAGATGAGGCCGGTCGCCGATGAAATCGCCTCCCACAGGAAAAGAACCGGTAAGCGTGGCGTGCAGCAGATTCAAGGTTGACCCTTGGGTTAACAGGTTCTAGCTGCTAGTTACTAGTATCTAGCCCCCTTTTGAAATACTGGTTGCACGTTTCGGTGTAAACAAACAAGACAAGCAAAAGAAAATAATATACCAGGAGACACCAGATGGATATGCCAACGGCAATCAAGGCGGTGACTGAAAACCGCGATCTGACCGGCGAGGAGATGACGCAGGTGATGCGCCAGATCATGACCGGTGAGGCGACGCCGGCACAGATCGGTGGGTTTTTGGTCGGGTTGCGAATGAAAGGCGAGACAGTGGATGAGATCGCGGCTGCCGCCGGGGTGATGCGCGAGCTGGCAACGCGGGTCACGGTTCAGGGTGAGCATCTGGTCGATACCTGCGGGACCGGCGGTGATGCGGCCAGTACGTTTAATATTTCCACTGCCAGTGCGTTCGTGGTGGCCGCCGCCGGTGGCCAGGTGGCCAAACACGGTAACCGTTCGGTGTCCAGCAAGTGTGGCAGTGCCGATGTTCTGGAGGTCGCGGGGGTGAACCTGGATTTGAGTCCCGAACAGGTGGCGCGCTGTGTCGATGAAACCGGGGTAGGTTTCATGTTCGCGCCCAAACACCACAGTGCCATGAAACATGCCATCGGGCCGCGCCGTGAAATGGGCGTGCGCACGATTTTTAATGTGCTCGGGCCACTGACCAATCCGGCCGGGGCACCTTACCAGGTACTCGGGGTCTTTTCCGAGCGATTGCTGGTCCCGCTGGCCGAGGTCTTGAAAAAACTGGGTAGTAAACATGTGCTGGTGGTACACGCCGAAGATGGGATGGATGAGATCAGCATCGGGGCCCCGACCCACGTGGCGGAGTTGAAAGACGGCGAGATCAGCAGTTATAGCATTACCCCGGAACAGTTCGGCCTGCAACG
>JAXHTI010000261.1:0-2371 GCA_034190045.1 Pseudomonadota bacterium | reverse complement strand
CCGGTCACGTTCTTGCAGGTGCCGGGCTCATTGCCGGTCACCCGTGAACTGCGACCCACGATACTGCCGGTCAGGGTCTGGCCGTGGCCGGTCTGGCTCTGGCCCACTTTCCAGGGTGCATCGCTGGCCGCGCCGGTTTCACTGCTGGTGGCGGTTTTGTTGGGCCGCATGCGACCGACCGGCTCGGACTTCGTCTTGCAGGTTTTGCCGTTTTTGCAACGATCGGCGCGCACTTTCTTGGCCAGTTCGCGTCCGGTCAGTTTCGGGTTGGCGGCGCGCGCGGTTTGCGCTTCGCTCATACCACTGCCGTTGAGTCCGGCCTTGCCACGCTGGGACATAGCCTGACGACGCGCCAGCGAGGCGGCACGACTGCTGTTCATATTAATGTTTTGCGGTCGTCTCACAGTTGCACGCATTTTTCCGGCAGTTTGTGTACTGGTGTGCGCAGTCGATTCAGCACGGGCCTTGCCACCACAACCGCAATCACCCTTGGCTTTGACCTCGGCATCGGCCGATTGGGCGGGCGCGGTTTGCGTCGCCGCGGTCTGGGCCGGTTCGCTGCGGGTACGGTCGGTATCCTTCAGCGCGGCCTTACCCCGGGTCGACATTGCCTCACGCCGTGCCCTGGAGGCGGCGCGTGCGGTGTTGCTGTAGCTTTGTGCAGTCTGTGCCATCGTAAACCCCGTCACATCAATACTGGTTATTCGTAGCCGGGGTGCCCTCAATCACGGGCACCCCTTTTTTTCCTGTGCTTCCTTAGCGGCCTTCGAAGACCACGAAGGAATGTCCCTGGGTCTGGGTATAGCTGTCGTAACCGAGCAGACGGATATGATGATCCGGATAGGCACGGCGACAGGCTTCCAGCTCGTCGAGGACACTCTGCAGGTTGGTTTCACCAAAGAACGGCAACTTCCACATGGTCCAGTAATGGTTGAAGGCCTGGCTCGGATGCTCGTGCTCGATAGCCGGGGCCCAGCCATTGGCCAGGATGTAGGCGATCTGTTCCTGGATCTCTTCGGCGGTCAGCTTGGGCAGAAAGCCGAAGGTTTCGAGTGTCTGGGCTGTCTGGAAGTCACCCATTTCATACATGCTCATAGTCGTTTACCTCGTATCGATTCGGTCTGTCGTTTGTTTCGTCGTGGCGGACGGGGCTTAGCCCACGTCCAGTTTGTCCACGGTTTCGAACTCAAACTTGATCTCTTTCCAGGTTTCCATCGCGATGGCCAGTTCCGGACTGGTGCGCGCGGCGTCGGTCAGGATGTCGCGAGCTTCTTTCTCGATTTCACGACCCTGGTTACGTGCCTTGACGCAGGCTTCCAGTGCAACACGGTTGGCGGCGGCGCCGGCAGCGTTACCCCATGGATGACCCTGGGTACCACCACCGAACTGCAGGCACGAATCGTCACCGAAGATGGCGACCAGTGCCGGCATGTGCCAGACGTGGATACCGCCTGAAGCAACAGCCAGAACACCCGGCATGGAGCCCCAGTCCTGGTCGAAGAACACGCCGCGGGCGCGATCTTCCGGTACGAAGGATTCACGCAACTGGTCAACGAAGCCCAGAGTTGAAGCGCGGTCACCTTCCAGCTTGCCCACAACGGTACCGGTATGCAGATGGTCACCACCGGACAGGCGCAGGCACTTGGCCAGTACGCGGAAATGGATGCCGTGTTTCGGATGACGGTCGATTACCGCGTGCATGGCACGGTGGATGTGCAGCAGCATGCCGTTATTACGGCACCACTTGGCCAGGCCGGTGTTGGCGGTAAAGCCGCCGGTCAAAAAGTCGTGCATGATGATCGGGCAACCGACTTCCTTGGCGAACTCGGCGCGCTCGTACATCTGTTCCGGATCCGGGGCCGTCACGTTCAGGTAGTGACCTTTGCGTTCACCGGTTTCGGATTCGGCTTTCTGAATGGCTTCGCCAACGAACTCGAAGCGATCACGCCAGCGCATGAACGGCTGGGAGTTGACGTTCTCGTCGTCCTTGGTCAGATCCAGACCACCACGCAGACATTCATAAACAGCACGACCGTAGTTCTTGGCAGACAGACCCAGTTTGGGCTTGATAGTACAACCGAGCAGGGGACGGCCATACTTGTTCAGTCTGTCGCGCTCAACCTGGATACCGGCCGGCGGACCCATGCAGGTCTTGATATAGGCGATCGGGAAGCGAATATCTTCCAGACGCAGATGCTTGAGTGCCTTGAAACCAAATACGTTACCTACCAGCGAGGTCAGTACGTTGGTGATGGAACACTGAGATATCTTTATACGAAGACGAGTTTAATCACAAATAGTAACTTAGAACCGATCGGTATATTTGGGACAGTTCTGGATATTACAGAGCGCAAAATAGCCGAATTAGAAG
>JAXHTI010000260.1:0-2376 GCA_034190045.1 Pseudomonadota bacterium | reverse complement strand
GGCGGCGGGCGTTCGACCTGGTTCAGGGCACCCATATCGTGGTCGCCGACCCGGCGCCGTCGGGGGTATTTTATGTCGAATCGCCGCAGGACGGGCGGGCCGTGTTTGTTATGCCCTGGCATGGCCGAACCCTGATCGGCACGACCGAAACGGCCTATAGCGGGGATCCCGCCGCCGTGACGCCGCAGGCTCCGGAAATCGACTACCTGCAGCGCATTTACCGTCATTACTTTCCTGCCAGCGATGCCACCGTGGTCGACAGCTTCGCCGGCCTGCGGGTCTTGCCGCGCAGCGACGCGAGCCTGTTCGACCGCCCGCGCGACACCCTCATTGATGCATCCCTGCCACGGGTGGTGAGTCTCTATGGCGGCAAGCTCACCGGCTATCGCGCCACGGCGCAGGACGTCATGCATAGCCTGCGTCGGTGGTTACCCGAACCGGCGCAATGCCTGGATACAGCGCAGCTCCCTCTGAAATAGGGGCTAGGTGCTAGGGGCTAGGTGCTAGGAAAATGCCCGATACCGCTGCGCTATATCGGGCCTACCTGATCAGGTTTTAGGTCCTAGCCCCTAGCCCCTAGCCCCTGTCCAGGGCCTTGTCCATGGCATTCCGCCAGGAACGGTAACGCTCCTGCAAAGGGGGATTGTGGGTTGGTGAAAATTCGTGCCCTGGACCGGGTTCCGGCCAGTGATCCGGTTGCCCGGCGACGAGAAAGGCGCTGCCGCGGGCGGTGGCCTCGCAGTCGTCGGGGCGGTGAACCGGGCGGCCGGTGAGATCGGCCAGGCGCAGACAGACGCCATCCAGGTGGGAGAGGCCGCCGGTGATCTGCAATCGCGACGGTGTCGGGCGATGCCGGGCCATGCGTTGCAGGTTGCTCTGCAGCAAAAAGACGATACTCTCCAGCACGGCCACGGCCTGTTGTGGCAGCCCCCCTTCACCGATGAAACGCGATTCAAAATCGGGACGCCAGTAGGGAGCCGCCAGCCCCGCCACGCCGTTGAGAAACAGGGGCAATGCGTCATACTCGCTGTGCAGCCACTGTTCCAGTTGCGCCGGCGCCAGCTCATCCTCTCCGTGTTGCCGTGCCAGCCAGTCGAGCGCCGCGCCGGCGCCATTGACGGTGCCCTCCAGAACATAACTGGATTGCCGGGCGCCTTGCAGCACCACGCTGCTGAGCAGCGCGTCGTCGAACAGCGGCCGCTGGCCGACCGGGCGCGAGACAAAGGCGCCGGTGCCCAGGTTCAGATAGGCGGTGTCCTCGCGCAGCGGGCCATAGGCATACAGCGCGGCGGATTGATCGCCGTTGACCAGCGCCAGGGGCAATTCGAGCTCGCCCGCCAGCAGCTGGCCATAGTGGCCCAGGTTCGGGATACAGGGGGGCAACAGTTCCCCGGGAATGCCGAACAGTTCCAGCAGCTCCGGGTGCCAGTCATGCTCCTGCAGGGACCATAACTGGGTGCGCGAGGCGTTGACCGGATCGGCCCGGGCCTCGCCCTCGCGGGTCAGCCGGCCGGCCAGCCAGGCGGCCATGGGGCCGAGGCGCAGACGGCCCTCGCGTTGTGCCTGCTGGACGGCCGGCAGGTTATCCAGGCACCAGCGCAGTTTGCTGGCGCCATAATGGGGGGAGAGGGGCAGGCCGGTCAGGGCGTGAATCCGGGCGGCCTGCGGTTCAAACTGCTGCAGCCAGTCGGCGTTGCGCCGATCCTGCCAGCTGATGATCGGGCTGAGTGCCGCACCACTGTCATGATCCCAGCAGACAATGTTGGAGCGCTGGGTGGCCAGCGCCGCGGCGGTCAGTTGCTGACGTTGAGCACCAAGCTGTTGCAGGATGTCGTCGATGCAGGCGCGCAGGGAATCGAGCAGTGCGTCGGCCGAGTATTCGATGTGTCCGCTGGCGGATTGTTCCGCTACCAGCGGCTGGCGGGCGTGACAGCGTTGCCGGCCGTGGGCGTCGAAGACCAGGGCACGACTGGCATGCCCGCCCTGATCCAGGCAGAGATAGAGTGGCGCGTTGTTGCCGGGGTTCATGGGGGTGGACACTCCGCTTGACCATGGGCAGACCCGCGGTGGCGGGGCTGCGAACCTGGGGATTGTGCTAGGCTAGCGGTTTTTCAGGGAGAGTGCACGGCGTGACAAAACGGGAACATGGACAATGGCGAGCGCTGATCCCGGCGCTGTTGATGGCGGCCTGGCTTGGCGCCTGTGCCCAGGCCCCGCAACCACCGACCCCGGAGGCGCCGCCAGCGGCGCCGGTCGAACCGGCAGCGCGCCTCGATCCGCAACTGGGGATCGCCACCCGTCTGGCGGAGGCGACGCTGGCGCGCATCGTGCGCCAGCACATTACCTCGACCCCGGCCGGGGAGCTGGATGCCCGTT
>JAXHTI010000026.1:11106-27876 GCA_034190045.1 Pseudomonadota bacterium | reverse complement strand
AGTCGGTCCAGATATCGGCATTGAGCGCGATAAACACCTCGCCCAGCCACGGCAGGGCCTGGATGATGCCGCCGGCAGTCTCCAGTGCCGTCGCCTCGTGCGAATAATGCAAGGCCACACCGTAACGTTCCCCACTGCCCAGGGTTGTTTCGATCTGCTCGCCCAGCCAGGCATGGTTGATCACGATCTCTTCGACCCCCGCCGCGGCCAGCGCCTCGATATGGTACTCGATCAATGCCTTGCCGCCGGCCTGTAATAAAGGTTTGGGACAACGGTCGGTCAACGGTCGCATACGCTCACCGCGACCGGCGGCCAGGATCATCGCCTTCATGCCGACACACTCCGTGGCGTAATCTGCTCCAGTCGCCGGGGCAGCTCCAGGCTTTGCAGCAGTTCGGCAAACCCGGCAAGCTCGTCGTAGTCTGGTATCACCTGCAGGACATAACCAAGTGTTCGCGGAATGTCGGCCAGATAACCGGGTTTGGCGTCACGATAGTTCAGGCGTGCGAAAATCCCACTGGCCTTGAGATGGCGCTGTATCCCCATCAGATCGAACCAGCGCAGGAACTGATCGGCGCTGATCTGTGACTCGACGATCCCGGCCTGTTGCGCACGCTGCAAATAGTCCCGCACCCACTGCTCGATGCGCGGGCGTGGCCAGGCGATATAACAGTCACGCAACAGGGAAACGAGATCGTAGGTGACCGGGCCACGGACCGCGTCCTGAAAATCGATCACCCCGGGATTGGGCTCGCTCAACAACAGATTACGGGAATGATAATCGCGATGCACGATCACTTCGGGCTGTTCCAGTGCCACACCGGCCAGATGTTCAAAGCTCTTCTGTAAAACCGTCTGCTGTTGTGAATTCAGTTCCAGTCCCAGGTGGCGCTGCAGATACCAGTCGGCAAACAGTTGCATTTCCTGCAATAACAGTTCGCGGTCGTACTCGGGTAACCAGCCGGGGATCGTCTGTTGTTGCAGCTGCAACAGGGCCTCCAGGGCATCCCCGTAGAGGGCTTCGACGTTGCTCTCGTTCAACGCCGGCAGGTACAGCTGTGAGCCCAGATCGCTCAGCTGCAAAAAACCCTGTTCGGTGTCCTGCGCCATAATCCGCGGAACATGCAGTCCCGCCGCGCTCATCAAATCGGCGACCCGGATAAAAGGCGCGGTATCTTCCTTTTCCGGAGGCGCATCCATGACGATGAAACTCTCCCCGTCATACTGAATGCGAAAATAGCGCCGGAAACTGGCGTCGGCGGAAGCCGGTTCCAGTGTGTAGTGATGATAGCCCTGCGTGGCCAGCCAGTGTTCGAGTTGCTGCAAGCGTGTATCCAAAACAGTTTGCCTTTTACCTCTGCCAGGGCGAATTATACCGGTTGCCGGCGAGCCGGGCCGCACGGCAAGCGCATTGAGGGTAACCGGGCCTGGGGTGTTCAACCTGTGACCATGTATAATGCCAACATACCATAACCCGACCGCCTGGCGCGGCATTACAACCGACCCGCAATCCCGAGGCCATCTTGCGTCAATCCGCCTGTCACTCCTGCTTCTGTCATCCGCGGCATCTGCGTGCCGGATTACTGGCGGTCTTCCTGTGTGCCACTGCGCCGGCCGCAGCGCAGATCGCCTCGACACTGGACGATGAAACGGGCGCAGCGGCGACCGAAACCTCCGGCGGACTCTGCCCGCCCGCCACACATGCCCCCCTGCCCCGGGTGACGGGCGATCCGGATGATCCGCGCACCCATATCGAAGCCGATAATGCCGACATCAGTCTCGAAACCGTCAGTGTGTTTCGCGGCGCAGTCGCGGTGCGCCGGGGGATTCGCCAGTTAAACGCGGATCGGGTCGACTATGATCGCCAGCAGGATACCGCGCACGCCGAGGGCAATGTGCAGCTACTGCAAAACGACCTGCTGATAACCGGGGCCGAGGCGGACGTGGACATGGCCGCCGGCACCGGCGAAGTCAGCGCCGCCACCTATCGAACTGCCGAAAACCAACAGGGCCGGGCCGACACCATCCGGATTCTGGACAAATACCGGACCGAACTGGATAACGCCACCTATACCACCTGCTCTATCGGCGACCCCGACTGGCTGCTGAGCGCCGGCCACATCATGCTCGATACCCAAAGCCGCCAGGGTTCAGCCAGCAACGTGGTGGTCCGCTTCAAGGGCGTGCCGTTTCTTTATTTGCCCTATATGCGCTTCCCCATCGGGGACGAACGCCTGAGCGGGCTGCTCTATCCCTCGATTGGCGATTCGGATCAGCATGGCACCCGGGTCGTGGTGCCATACTACTGGAACATCGCTCCGCAAATGGATGCGACGATCACCCTCGATCACATGAGCCGCCGCGGGACCATGTTGCAAACCGAGTTCCGTTACCTGACCGCCAATAACGAGGGTCAACTGGACTGGCATTATCTGCCCGATGACGAGATATACGGCGAGGATCGCGAGCGGGTCCGCTGGCAACACGAAGGGCGGGCCGATGCCGGCTGGAGCGGACAGGTCGATTACAACTCGGTCGCCGACACCGATCACCTGTTCGATTTCGGTGACGATCTCAATGCTACCAGCACCACCCACCTGCAACGTCGGGGGCAACTGGTTTACAACGCCGACCGCTGGCAGTTTACCTCGCTGGCCCAGAGTCACCAGGTCATTAACGGCAACGAAACCTATCAACGCCTGCCGCAGCTGGGGCTGAGCTCCCGCCTGCCGCAACGGGACAATGCCCTCAATTACCAGTTCAATGCCCAGTGGGTCGAGTTTGCCCATCGTGATGCCCCGACAGTGCCCGAAGGCAGCCGGCTGGCCGTGGAGCCGACCATCAGCCTGCCGCTGCGCACGGTCTACGGCTTTGCCGAACCGAAGTTGTCATTGCATTACACGCAGTACGATCTGGATCCCCAGACCATCAGCACGGAGCCCGAGCTGACCCGCACGGTCCCGATTTTCAGTCTCAACAGCGGGCTGTTTTTCGAGCGCGATACCCGCATCGCCGATACCGATCTGCTGCACACGCTCGAGCCGCAACTGTTTTATGCCTACATCCCCTATCGGGATCAGAGCGATATTCCGGTATTCGACAGCGCCTTTCGCAGTTTCAACATTAACGATCCGTTTCGCGCCAACCGTTTCGACGGGGTCGATCGCATCGGCGATACCAATCACCTGACCGCCGCGCTCACCACCCGCCTGTTGAGCCAGCAAACGGGCCAGGAGCTGTTAATGGCCCGGCTGGCCCAGGTCTTTTATTTCGAAGATCGGCGGGTCACGCTGGAGGATGATGTCATCGACCCGCGACAACGCTCGAACATCATCGGCGAGTTTGATCTGCGGCCCAATAACCGCTGGGCCTTCGATAGCGATGTCACCTGGTCACCGCAGGACGATGAGGTCACCATCGGTAACGCCCGGCTGCGCTACTCGCCCTGGGACAGCCTGTCGCTGGCCGCGGCTTACCGCTTTCAGCGGGACCGGCTGGAAACCAGCGAGGCCGGTTTTAACTGGCGACTCAATCCCCGCTGGGGGTTCCATGGCCGGCGACTGTATGACATGGAAAACCAGCGGGAACTGGAATCGGTCCTGGGCCTGCGTTATGACAGCTGCTGCTGGGGCGTGCGCCTGGAAGCCGGCCGGCGTTTTATCAACAGCAGCCGGCCCGAGGAGAACACCCTGCTACTGATCCTGGAGCTCAAGGGACTGGCCAGCTTCGGGGAATAAGCAGCACGGTGGATCCCGGCCACACAATCCGGGAATCGGAATCCTGGCATCGGGCGGGCCCGCCTGTGTTATGCTTGTCGGCCTGTTGTTAACCGCCTGTCGCGTATCATGAAACACCTTATTTCCGGCCTGCTGGTCGCCCTCGTGGCGCTGAACGCCGCCCCCCTCTTTGCCGCCCCCATCCAGGAACTCGATCACGTGGTCGCCATCGTCAACGACGATGTCATCACCCGGGTCGAACTGGACCAGCGACTGGAGCGCATCAAAAGCCAGGCCCGGCAACAGCAGCAGCGCCTGCCCGATGAACAGACCCTGGAACGCCAGGTGCTGGAAAACCTGATCGTCGAGGAATTACAGCTGCAACTGGCCGAGAAAGCCGGTATCCGGGTGGATGACGAGACGGTCAACCAGGTCATTAACAACATCGCCCGCGAGAACAACCTGTCCCTGCCCCAGTTTCAGGAAGTCCTGCGCCGTGACGGCATGAGCTTTGCCGCCTTTCGCGAAAATATTCGTAACGAGATCATCATTAACCAGCTGCGCAAGCGCCGCGTTGAGGACAGCGTCAACGTCACCGAGCAGGAAGTGGACAATTACCTGAGCAACATGGAAAACCGCCAGGGGCTGAATGACGAATTCCGTCTCGGCCATATCCTGATCGGTGTCCCCGACGGCGCCACCCCGCAGCAAATCCAGCAGGCGGAAACCAAAGCCCGGCAGGTCTATAACCGCCTGCGCCTGGGGGCCGACTTTCACCAGACCGCCGTGGCCGAATCCAGCGGCCAGAACGCCCTGCAGGGCGGCGATCTGGGCTGGCGCAAGGGCGGGCAACTGCCCAGCGCGCTGGCGGACATTCTGGTCGACATGGAACCCGGCGATATCAGCGAACCCCAGCGCAGTGCCAGCGGCTTTCATATTCTCAAATTGCTCGACCGGCGCAGCAGCGAACAGCGGCGCATCGTCGAGCAGACCCTGGCCCGGCATATCCTGATCCGGCCCAACCAGCTGGTTTCCAATGCCGACGCCCGCCAGCGGCTGGCGCGCCTGCGCGAGCGGATTCAACGCGGCGAGAGCTTCGCCGACCTGGCCCGCGCCCACTCGGACGACACCGGTTCCGCCGCCGAGGGCGGGAGCCTGGGCTGGTTCAACCCCGGCAGCATGGTGCCCCGCTTCGAGGAAGTGGTGAACCGCCTCGATCCGGGCCAGATCAGCCAACCCTTCCAGAGCCGATTCGGCTGGCACATCGTCGAGGTCATCTCGCGACGCAAGCACGACGACACCGAACAGTACCAGCGCATCCAGGCGCGCCAGTCCATTCACAAGCGCCAAAGCGACGAGGCGATCGAACAATGGTTGCGCCGGCTGCGCGCCGAAGCGTACGTGGAAATCCGGTTGAACCAGTGACCCCGCGACCGCCCACCCTGGCCATTACCCCCGGCGAGCCGGCCGGCATCGGTCCCGATTTACTCATTCAGGCCGCCCAGCAGCCCCGCAAGGCCACCCTGGTTGCCGTGGCCGACCCCGAACTGCTCGAGCAACGGGCCCGCCAGCTGAACCTGCCGCTGGCCCTGCAGCCCTGGCACCCCGGTGACGCGCCGGTGACCGGCGCCGGGCAGCTAGCCTGCCAGGCCGTCACGGTCAGCGCCCCGGTGACAGCCGGCCAGCTCGATCCGGCCAACGCCGCCTACGTCCTGGCCTGCCTGGATGCCGCCGTGGCCGGTTGCCAGGCGGGCCATTTCGATGCACTGGTCACTGGCCCCGTGCACAAGGGGGTCATCAACGACGCCGGCATCGCCTTCACCGGGCACACCGAGTACCTGGCCGACGCCACCGCCACCCCTCGCGTGGTCATGATGCTGGCCACGCCCGGTCTGCGGGTCGCGCTGGCCACCACCCATCTGGCCCTGCGCGAGGTGCCCGACGCCATCACCGGGGAGAACCTGACCACCGTTATCCGCATCCTGGAGCGCGAGTTACGCCGCCATTTCGCCTGCGCCACACCGCGAATCAAGGTGTGCGGCCTCAATCCCCATGCCGGCGAAGGCGGCCATCTGGGGCGCGAGGAGATCGAGGTGATCGAACCGGCGCTGGCGGCCCTGCGCCGCGAGGGCCTGGATCTGATCGGGCCGCTGCCGGCCGACACCCTGTTCACGCCGGCCGGGCTGGAAGGGGTCGATGCGGTGCTGGCGATGTATCACGATCAGGGTCTGCCGGTGCTCAAGCACATGGGCTTCGGAAAGGCGGTGAACATTACCCTGGGTCTGCCGTTCGTGCGCACCTCGGTGGATCACGGCACGGCGCTGGAGCTGGCCGGCAGCGGCCGCGCCGATCCGGGCAGCCTCGACTACGCCATCGCGGTCGCCGGCGAGATGATTCGCGCGGCCGACACCGCCCGAGTGCCATGACCCGTTCCCCGCATCGCCCGCGCAAACGCTTCGGCCAGAATTTTCTGCACGACCCGGGCGTCATCCGGCGCATCGTCGACGCCATCGCTCCCCGGCCGGACGATCCGCTGGTGGAGATTGGTCCCGGTCAGGGCGCCCTGACCCGGCCGCTGCTGGAGGTGGTGGACCATCTGGATGTGGTCGAGCTGGATCGGGATCTGCTCCCACAGCTCGAGGCACTCGATGTCGATGGCAAACTCGAGGTACATAGCGCCGACGCCCTGCGTTTTGATTTTTGCCAGCTGCGCCGCGGCGAAAAGAGGCTGCGGCTGGTCGGCAACCTGCCCTATAACATCTCCACCCCGCTGCTGTTTCACCTGATGGAGCAGCTGGCATGTATCGCCGACATGCATTTCATGCTGCAAAAGGAGGTGGTCGACCGGATCACCGCCATCCCCGGTAACAAGACCTATGGCCGACTCGGCGTGATGCTGCACTATTACTGCCGAGCCGAGCGACTGTTCAGCGTGCCGCCGGGCGCCTTCCACCCGGCGCCCAAAGTCGAATCGGCCATCGTCCGCCTCGTCCCGCACCCTGAACCGCCGGTGGCGGTCAACGACGTCCAGCAGCTCGCCTGGCTGGTCAATCGCCTGTTCAGCCAGCGGCGCAAAATGCTGCGCCATTCCCTCAAGGGCTACCTCAGCGAGGCCCGCCTGCAGGAACTGGGCATCGACCCTACCGAACGCCCCGAACAACTCGACCTGGCCGCCTTCGCCACCCTCGCCAACGCGCTCTAGTCATTTTTCAAACACTCTGGGAATAACGCAGAGAACGCAAAGAGCAAAGAAGTGTATTGTGTCTAACGCTCGGTAATTATGATGAAACTTCTCATAAAGTCAGACGAAAATGGCTTTGCGATGAGCCTGTCCGTGATAAATCAAAGAATAAGACTGATAGAACCATAATAAAAACTCTGCGTCCTTCGCGCCTTTGCGTTCTTTGCGTTAATAAGGACCAGTGAGAAATGGGAGCGGCGTCCCAAATGCCCCCAGACGCTATTAATAACCGCCGCGGCGGGCCGCTATAGAAGAACAACCATCCCGAGCTGACACGGATTATGGCTTCTTTGCATGACGCCGATGCCCTGCTGATCTATGAGGTGGGGCCGGTGCGCTGTTGCGCGCCGACCGGGCCTATTGAGCAGATTGTGCTGCCGCCGGATCTGACCCATCCGCCAGGCAGTGATGCCGCGCGCCCGGGAATTTTTCGCCATGGCCAGCATATTGTCAGTGTCATCGACCTGCGCCAGCGCTTTGGGATCGAGCCGGATCGCTGGCAGCCCGGGCGGCTGGTCATCACCCGGCTGGCGCGGGGCTATACCGGCTTCTGGGTGGATCGCATCGTGGATGTGATTCGCTCTCCCGCCGAGGGATGGGGCGGCCTGCCGCCCCATCTTCCGCGCGACACCTTCAGCCGCACCCTGCTCTACCGGGAGCAGATCCACCTGTATACCGAGTTCGAGCAGTTACCCCATCTTCACCCGGCGGGCTTTTTACGCCAGTACCTGGCCCAGCTGGCATCGGCCGATGAACCCGCGACCCCGAAAGCTCAGCCGGTCAGTGAGCACCAACCCAGCGCGTCACAACCTGACGACGAGACCGGGCTGCAGACAACCCAGCCCTCGACGTCCGATGCCGGATCGCCCCCAGAACCGACCCCGGCGCCATCTGCACCGACACCGCCGTCGCCTGCTGTCGAACCGTCCGAAAGCCGGCCGGACGCCAGGCCAGCCGGGGCGAAGACACCCCCGGCGGCGCCGCGCGAACCTCGCCAGCCGGCAGCAACCGCGACCACTGCGCGAACCACACCGGACTCCGCTCCAACAAAACCCGCTGCCCCGCCTGCACAGACGCGACCGACGGCCGCCCCCGTCAGCAGCGACCGGCCCGCGCCGCAAGGCCAACCGAAACCTGCCCCGGCCCCGCCGACAGCCCCCGTTACCCAAACCGCCAGAACCGCGCCGGTGTCAGCCACATCGAACCCCGCTCCCAGCCGCCCGGTCGAGGAGGAGACCGGCAGCGGGCTCGGCGCCCTGCTCGTTCTGCTGCTTCTGCTGGGCGGTGGCGCGGCCGGCGTGTATCTGTGGTATCCCGCTGACGACATCCCGGACCCGGTGCCGTTGGCGACCCTCGAAGAACCTCCGGCTCCGCCTGTCGCCCTGCCAACCCCGCCGCCAGCAAGCGTGAGCGAGGCAGCCCCCCGGCCGGCGACGCGCCAGCCGGCCTCCGCCACACCGCAACAGGTGCCCGGTTCCGGACCGAAGCCCGAATCTGAGCACGAGCACGAACCCGAACCCGAGCCAGAATCAAAACCGGGGCTGGAATCAACACCGGCGTCAGCGACGGAAACGGCCACCCCGCACGTCCTCGGCGGCCTGGTGCACACGGCACCGCCCTACCGGGCCAGTATCGAGCAGGACAGCGAGGGGATTACCCTGATTTTCGAGGCGCCGGCGCCCGTCGTTCCGGCCGTGGCTGCGCCGCCGAAAGAAGCGCAGAACGACACCGGGCAACCGGATGCCGGCAGCACGTCAACTCGGCCGGCCGACGAGCAGGCCGGGTCCCCGACGTCGGAGAGTCCGCCCGCGCCTCCGCCCAGCCGGGAAGAGATCGTCCACGTGGTGGCCCGCGGGGATACCCTGTGGGACATCGCCAAACGCTATGTGGATAATCCCTGGCGCTATCCCGAACTGGCCGAAAACAGCGATATTCACGACCCGGATCTGATCTACCCCGGCGACAGGGTCCGGATCATTATCTATCGCGGCCGGCGGCCGTGATAAAATCGGCGCATGTCCACGTCTTTGCTCGATCAGGTGATGAGTTGCGCCGCGGCCGGTCTGCCGGCCCTGCGCCGGTTGCTGCAGCCCTACGACCTGGAGGTCGTGGTGGTCGCGGATCATGCCCCGTTGCCGGGCAGTTTCTGGGGCGATCCCGAGGCCGGCCTGATCGGCGAGCGACTCTTTGTTCGCCCGCAAACCCCCATCCAGTCTGCCCTGCATGAAGCCTGTCACTACATCTGCATGGATCCCGGACGCCGGGCCCGGCTGCACACCGATGCCGGCGGCGGCTATGACGAGGAAAACGCGGTCTGTTATCTGCAGGTGCTGCTGGCGGAGCAACTACCCCGGGTAGGCCGGCAGCGCATGTGGCAGGACATGGATCGCTGGGGCTACAGCTTTCGCCTCGGCAGCGCCCGGCGCTGGTTTGAGCAGGATGCCTGGGAAGTCCGTCAGTGGCTCGAACAGCAGGACCTCATCGACGCCCGACAACAACCGACCGGCCGGCTGCGCCAGAGTCTCTGATCCGATCAAGTTAAGGCCCCGCACACCGATACAAAAACATACCCACCCTATCACCGGAGACGACATGGCATTTGAATCGATACACAACTATTACGAGCAACTGGTTCTCGACCAGCTGCTGAAACTCACCGACACCGAGCTACACGGCGAGAGTGACGATTTTCTCTCCGACATTGCCTGTGTTGCACTCAACCAGCTACCGGCACGGTATGTTCGCCACAATGTTGATACGGCCTTTTACATGACCCAGGAAGAACGCCAGGCGATAGACAGGGAAGTCGACAAGGCCGTGAAAAAGGCGATTGACTATGTGTACAAACATCGCGATGATCACCAGCCGCAATAAATTAACCACAGCCAACGGCAATTGTCACAATGGATCAAACCAGTCCCGAATATAATACGCAGGTCGAGGTGGAAACCGCCTATATCGAGGAGCAGTCCGATCCGGAGCAGAACCGGTACGTCTTCTCGTATACCATTACCATTCACAATGGCGGTTCAGTCGCCGCCAAATTGCTGTCCCGCCACTGGATCATCACCGATGCCGACGGCAAGGTACAGGAAGTGGAAGGTGAAGGCGTGGTGGGTGAGCAGCCCCATCTCGAGCCGGGGGAAAGGTTTCGTTACACCAGCGGCACCGTGCTGGAGACCCCGGTCGGCAGTATGCAGGGTAGCTATCATATGATTGCGGACGACGGGGTTGAATTCGACGCACCGATTGCGCCTTTTACCCTGGCGATCCCCCGCACCCTGCATTAATGGCATGTCACTCAAGCACAGTTATACACTGCTCGCTCCCTTCTATGATCTCATCGTTAATGGCCCGACCGCCGCTATGCGGCGCAACAGCCTGAAGCGGCTTCCCGAAACAACGGATCAAACCATCCTGCTCAGTGGCATCGGGACCGGCCTGGACATCCCCGGCCTGCCCGCCGGTCCGGACTATGTGGGCGTCGATCTGACCACGGCCATGTTGCGCCGCGCACAACAGCGCGCCGGGCAACGTAACGATATCCGGCTGCACTGCGGTGATGTGATGCGCCTGCCCTATGCCGATGAACAATTCGACATTATTCTGATGCACCTGATCCTGGCCGTCGTGCCCGAGCCGGAGCGCGCCCTGCACGAAGCTGCCCGGGTCGTGCGTCCCGGCGGCCGTGTTCTGATCCTGGACAAGTTTCTGCGCCACGGCGAGCGCGCCCTGTTGCGACGGGCACTGAACAGCGTGATCCGCCATATCGCCACCCGCACCGATGTCGTGCTGGAACCGTTACTGGCACAATGTCCGCAATTACAACTGATCGAGGAAATCCGGCTGGCTCCCGGCGGCTGGTTTCATCAAATCGAACTGAGAAAAACAGACTAGTTTATGGCTATCTATGCAATCGGCGACCTGCAGGGTTGTTACGACGAATTCCGCACGCTACTCGACAGACTGCACTTCGAACCCGAACGCGATCGACTCTGGCTGGTCGGTGACCTGGTTAATCGGGGTCCCAAATCGCTGGAGTGCCTGCGCTTTGTCAAATCCATCGAACAATCGGTTATCTGTGTGCTGGGTAATCACGATTTGCACCTGCTGGCCCTGGCCGAGGGCGTCGGCAGCACCCGCGATGCAAGCATGCAGGCGTTGCTGAAGGCCGACGATGCCGACGAATTGCTGGCCTGGCTGCGTCAGCGACCGCTGCTGCACTATGACAGGGAGTTCGATCATTGCCTGGTGCATGCGGGTATCTATCCGGGCTGGACCCTGGATGAGGCGCAACAGTATGCCGGCGAACTCGAGACGGTATTACGCAGTGACGACTATCATGAGTTCTTCCGGCATATGTACGGCGACCAGCCGGCTTACTGGTCAAACCACCTTGAAGGCTGGGACCGGCTGCGTTTTATCTGCAATGCCTTTACTCGCATGCGCTTTTGCCAGTCCGATGGTTCACTGGAACTGAGCGCCAAGGGCACCCCGGCCGATCCCCCGGCCGATTGCTATCCCTGGTACGATCTTCCGCAACGGGTCGAGCTGGACACCACCATCCTGTTCGGCCACTGGTCCACCCTTGGCCTGCACGTACAGGGTAACGTCCACGCCCTCGACACAGGCTGCGTCTGGGGCGGCCAGCTCACCGCCTACCAGCTCGGCCAGCCCGCCAACCGGCACATCACCTACCAGTGCCCGCAAAACTGCCAACCCGGCACGCCCTGATGCTTCCATAGATATATCAGTGGAAATAAACGCGGAGGCCGCGGAGGCGCAAAGACGCGGAGATTACAGAAAATTTTTGAATGTTGAATTGAGAGCAAATAACAACCAGCGCCCCAAACAGACACCTATATTCAAAATTTAAAATTCAACATTCAAAATTATTTCTCTGCGCCTCCGCGTCTCCGCGAACTCCGCGTAATTTCCCAGAGCCTCGCTATTTTCGATCCAGGATGACGTAATCGTGGGGATAGGGATTTTTGTCGTCAGCGGGGTGGTGGTGGCGTTCGGTTTCCTGCCATTCGTTCGGGTCGAATTCGGGGAACCAGGCATCGCCTTCGATATCCGCATCAACATACGTCAGGTACAGGCGATCGGCACGTGGCAGGGTCTGTTCGTAAAAGGACGCCCCGCCGATAATCATGATCTCCTTTACCGCTCCGGCGGCTTCGATCGCTTTGTCGATTGAATGAACCACCACGGCGCCTTCGGCCTGGTAGTTCACATCGCGACTGATAACGATATTGGTGCGTTTGGGCAGCGGCTTGCCACCGAAGGATTCGAAGGTCTTGCGCCCCATCACGATCGGTTTACCCAGGGTGTGTTCCCGAAACCACTGCATATCCGCCGGCAGCCGCCAGGGCAGACGGTTCTCGATCCCGATCACTCGTTGCGGCGTCAATGCCGCGATCAGCGAAATGCGTGGTGATTTATCCTGTGACATAGTTCAATCCCCTGGGCAATATTCTGTCTGCCGGAGCAGCATGCAGAATGTTTAATTCTCGCAGAGACGCCAAGCTCGCTGAGAATGACATTGATAGTTTTCTTTGCGTCTTGGCGTCTCTGCGAGAGAAAATTTTTTCCAACACATTGAGGCTGATACGGAAAATGTCAGGTAGCGCTCCACGCAACCTGACTCACGATTTACGACTTACGACTTACGACTGCCAACTGCCGACTTTTATTTATATCGCCACCGGCGCCTTGATGTGCGGATGATACTGGTAATCGACCAGCTCGAAATCATCGAAACGAAAATCGAACAGGTTGTCGATGGCCGGGTTGATCTTCATGGTCGGCAATGGATAGGGCTGACGACTCAGCTGCTCGTCGGCCTGCTCGAGATGATTGAGATAGAGATGGGCATCGCCCAGAGTATGCACAAAGTCGCCCGGCTGCAGATCGCAGACCTGGGCTATCATCATGGTCAGCAACGCATAGGACGCGATATTGAACGGTACGCCGAGAAAGATATCGGCACTGCGTTGATACAACTGGCAGGAGAGCTTGCCGTCGGCCACGTAGAACTGGAAAAACGCATGACAGGGTGCCAGTGCCATTTTATTGTTACGGGCATTGTCCTGCGGCGAGATAGATTCGTCGGGCAGGTCAGCCACGTTCCAGGCACTGACGATGAGGCGGCGTGAATCGGGTTTACTTTTGAGTTGCTCGAGTACCTGGCTGATCTGATCGATATGCCGGCCATCAGGGGTGGGCCAGGAACGCCATTGGGCCCCATAAATCGGACCCAGGTTGCCGTTTTCATCGGCCCATTCATCCCAGATGGTTACCTTGTTATCGTGCAGATAAGCGGTACTGGTCTCGCCACGCAAAAACCACAGCAGTTCATGAATGATGGAACGTAAATGCAGACGCTTGGTCGTCACCAGCGGAAAACCCTGTGCCAGGTCGAAGCGCATCTGGTGGCCAAACACACTGAGGGTGCCGGTACCGGTCCGATCGTCCTTGCGCGTGCCGTTGTCCCGGACATGCCGCATCAGCTCAAGATACTGTTTCACGTCGACGCCTCATTCACAGGTAGCTGTTCGTCCGGCGATTTTAACACGCCTGTGAGTCCGGCTCTATTGCCACGTGGATAACAAAACCACCAACACGCCAAACCCGCTGCCAGGACAGGGGGCTCCCAGGCAAGGCGTGCTGCGCGGTATTGGTGGTTTGCTGCGGCTGGCGTATTTTTCAACGCCGGTGGCAAGAAGGGGTCGAACCGGGTCGGGGGTTACTTACCAGCTATCACCACCGGGCGGCCACTGTCCGCCAACGGCCTGGGTGAAGAATTCTTCATATACATAGGGCAGATCCATCAGCTTGCCAAAACTGTGCTCACCGAACATGCGCAGGTCGGGGAACATGACCGCCAGGCGAAAATGGGGATGCAGGGCAATGACCTTGCTGCCGTTAACCATGATCTCATACGGCAGATGGGCCGTGCGTCGCGGTTGCTGGTGATCGATCACCTCCATGACATATTTGTCATTGAGAAATTTCTGTTTCTCCACATCGGCCTGCAGGCTCAGACCGTAGATGACCTGCTGTTTGCCCGGCACTTTCAGTTTATAGACCTGACCGATACCGAAATTGTTGGTGGCAAGCCCCCGCTCGACTTCCTGAACGGCCCGGGTATGGCTGCCGTGATCGACAAAGTCAAAGAAACCGTAAAAATCTTCCAGACCGAAGGTGTAGTTATAGCCCGGCAGTTTTTCTTCGTCGATCCCGTCACCACCAAAGTCCCGGTCAAAGCCGATTGCCTGACCGAGATTGCGCTTCACCTGCGACAGACGGGAACCCATATTGTAGGCCAGACCGATATATTCGGGATTGTTGTAGCTGACCTGAACCTGCTTGCCACCCTGTTGATTGACCACCTCGGTGACCGCCACTTTGATCACCGCGCCAAAGCCGCCGTAATCGGTCTGTCGGGCCACATTTTTCAGTCTTTCGCTGGTGACGGCAAAAATATGCGCTCCGTCATAAGGGCGGTAGGTGCCGAGGATCTCAAAGCCGTTACGCTCGAGCCGGCCCTGGACATCGCTCACCACGCGCGACAGCTCGCTATCGGCGACCCCGGCCAACGAGAAAGGTTTGAGCGCAGCCGCACCGGCCGTGAAACTGAAACTCAGCATCAGCCCGATCAGTAGTGCACGTCGAACAAGTGCAAACATGGTCAATCTCCCTGGTTTGGTTTGGGGGCTAGTTCCGTTATCGGCTAACCCCGGATTTTACTTAAGATTTCCCCCGGCCCGCGACGGCCCGGGCAGGTTGCCGGTAGGCCGACCATAACAGGTACAGCCCGGCCAGCATCAGCGGCAAGGTCAATAACTGCCCCATGGTCAGCCAGCCCCACGCCAGATAGCCGATATGGGCATCCGGGGTGCGCACAAACTCGACAGCAAAGCGGAATACGCCATAGCCCAGGGCAAACACGCCCGACACGGCCCGCTGTGGACGGGAACGGGCGGAGAACCACCACAGAATGACGAACAGGACCAGTCCTTCCAGAAAGGCTTCATACAGCGGATTGGGATGGCGCGCCTGGGGCCCGGCCAGCGGGAACACCATGCCCCACGGCAAATCAGTTGGCCGGCCCCACAGCTCGCCGTTAATAAAATTGCCAATCCGCCCGGCGCCCAGCCCCAGCGGCACCAGCGGTGCGACAAAATCCAGCACCGCAAAATAGGCCTTGTTATATTTGCGACAGAACAGCCACAACGCCAGCATCACCCCCAGCAGCCCGCCATGGAAGGACATACCGCCTTCCTTGATCCGAAACAGCAATAACGGATCGTCCAGAAACGGGCCGAAATTATAAAACAGCACATAACCGAGCCGTCCGCCGAGGATGACGCCGAGCCCCCCGTAGAACAGCAGATCATCGACCTGTGCCGCCGTCCAGTTCGACGCCGGCTGCCGGGCGCGCAGCCGACCCAGCCACCAGGCGCCCACAAACCCGACCAGGTACATCAGGCCATACCAATGAATGGCCAGGCCGAACAGCTCGAAAGCAACCGGATCGAAGTCTACACGCATAGATGACATCTCTTTTTAAGCAGTTTCTAGTTACTAGCGGCTAGTGACTAGGATCTGGCGATCACATCGCCAGTAATCGGCAGAAGTAGGCCTTGAGGTAATCGGTTTCGGGCATGGCCGCATGGACCGGATGATCGGGACCCTGGTGGCCCTGCTCCAGTACCTGCACTTCCTGCTCCAGCTTGTGGGCCGCGCGGCGAATGTTGTCCAGCAGTTTCTTGCGGCCCAGGTGATAGGAACAGGAGGCCGAAATCAACAACCCGTCTTCGTTTAACAGGCGCATGGCCAGCCGGTTAATACGCCGATAGGCCAGCTCACCCTCTTTCATGTCCTTGCGACGCTTGATAAAGGCCGGCGGATCGAGCACCACGATATCAAACCGTTCACCCTCTTCGTGCAACTGACGCAGAACTTCGAACGCGTCACCGCCCAGGGTGGTCAGGCCCTGCTCCTTGATGGCCCGCGCATTGGCCTGCGCGACCTGCAGATACTCGTCGGAACTGTCCACACATACAACTTCACTGGCACCGGCATGCAACGCCTGTACCCCCCAGGCACCGACATACGAGAAGACATCCAGTACCCGTTTTCCCGGCGCATAGGCCTGGCAGCGCAAACGGTTAAGGCGGTGATCAAAGTACCAGCCGGTCTTCTGGCTTTCAGCCAGCGGCACCTGAAAGCGGACCTTGTTTTCAATCAGCTCGATCTGACCCGGCAGTTCGCCCTTGACCACCTCGGTATAACGCTCCAGCCCCTCCAGTTCACGGGCACTGCTGTCGTTACGCAAATAGATCACCGACGGTTTGATCAGGGTCTCGAGCACCTCGAGGATCGTCTCGCGCAGCACGTCCATCCCGACCGTGGTGATCTGTACCACCAGGATGGTATCGAAGCGGTCCACCACCAGGCCAGGCAGTCCGTCGCTTTCGCCATAAACCAGCCGGTAATGGGGCGCGGCAAACAGCTCGTGGCGGAACTTCAGGGCACGCTCGAGTCGACCCCGGATCAGCGCCGCGTCCAGGGTGACATTCTCCTGGTGGCTGAACAGGCGGGCACAGATCAGGCTGTTGGGATTGGCATAGGCACAGCCGAGCACGTTGCCGCGATAGTCTGCGATCTGCAGTTGCTCGCCCGGCACCAGCTCTGTCAGCGGGGTCGTTTTGACATCGACTTCGTTACTATAGACCCACAGGTGGCCGGTCTTGAGGCGCCGTTCTTCGCGTTTTTTCAGGCGAAGTTGACGCGGGGTGGCATCCG
>JAXHTI010000026.1:2622-11006 GCA_034190045.1 Pseudomonadota bacterium | reverse complement strand
ACCAGCTCTGTCAGCGGGGTCGTTTTGACATCGACTTCGTTACTATAGACCCACAGGTGGCCGGTCTTGAGGCGCCGTTCTTCGCGTTTTTTCAGGCGAAGTTGACGCGGGGTGGCATCCGTCACGATTGGCTCATATCCTCGGGAAACAGGTGCCTAAGCTACAGAATTTGTGGTCCTTTGCGCAAGGGCGACAGCACCATCGCTTTGCGATATAGTTGAGCTTAATAGTCAGGAATTACCCTCACAGCGAGAGGTCTCATGAACCACGCCAATCGGCTGGCCGACGAAACCAGCCCCTATCTGCAGCAACACGCCGATAATCCGGTCCAGTGGTATCCGTGGGGGTCCGAAGCGCTGGCCATTGCGCGCCAGCAGAATAAACCGATCCTGCTCTCCATCGGCTACTCCGCCTGTCACTGGTGCCACGTCATGGCACACGAGTCTTTCGAGGACCCGGATGTCGCCCGGGTAATGAACGAACTGTATGTCAACATCAAGGTGGATCGCGAGGAACGCCCGGATCTGGACAAGATCTACCAGACCGCGTTCCAGCTGCTCAATCAGCGTGGCGGCGGCTGGCCACTGAATGTGGTGTTAACGCCCGACGATCACACGCCGTTTTTTGCCGGTACCTATTTTCCAAAAGACGCCAAACACGGTCTACCGCCGTTCACCGAGGTACTGCAAAAAGTGGAAGCGTTCTTTCGCGAGCATGAGAGCGATATCCGCCAGCAAAACCGGGCTCTGCAGGAAGCAATGCAACAGATGCAGGCCAGCGGGGGCACCGGTAGCGGTCAACTCGACAGCACACCGCTGGATGCCGCCCGTCATCAGCTGGCGCAAAACTACGACAGCACCTATGGCGGTTTTGATCAGGCGCCCAAGTTTCCGCACCCCTTCAACCTGGAACGACTGCTGCATCACTGGTTCTCCACTGCGCGCAACGGCATGCCCGATCAACAGGCGCGCGATATGTTGCGCCTGACCCTGCACGGCATGGGTAGCGGCGGGCTTTACGATCAACTCGGTGGCGGCTTTTACCGTTATTCGGTGGACGAGAAATGGATGATCCCCCACTTCGAGAAAATGCTCTATGACAACGGTCCGTTGCTACAACTGTATACCGAGGCGTGGCGGGCACTGGGCAATTCGGCTTTTCGCCGCATTGCGCTGGAGACCGGTGAATGGGTCATGCGCGAAATGCAGTCACCCGAGGGCGGCTATTATTCAACCCTGGATGCCGATAGCGAAGGCGAAGAAGGCAAGTTCTATGTCTGGACACCGGCACAAATACAGGCGCTGCTCAATGACGAGGAATACGCGGTTACCGCTCCCCATTATGGCCTGGACCGCAGCGCCAACTTCGAAGGGCACTGGCATCTGCATGTGTTCAGCGACCTGGAGACGATCGCTAAAGGAGTGGGCATCTCCGTGGAACAGGCCCAACAGCGATTACACTCGGCTCGCCACAAGTTGTTCGCCGCGCGCGAACAACGGGTGCGCCCCGGTCGCGATGAAAAGATCCTCACCGCCTGGAACGGGCTGATGATCAAGGGCATGGCCTGTGCCGGCCGGCACCTGGGGCGACAGGACTTTATCGAATCGGCACAACGCGCGGTCGATTTCATTCATACCACGCTCTACCGGGACCAGCGATTACTGGCGACTTACAAGGATGGCAAGGCATACCTGATGGCCTATCTGGATGATTACGCCTTTATGATCGACGGATTGCTGGAACTGCTGCAGGCCCGCTGGCGCGATCAGGATCTGGCCTTCGCCCGCCAGCTGGCCGAAACCCTGATGGCGCATTTTGAAGACCGTGAACAGGGTGGGTTCTATTTCACCGCCGACGATCACGAACAGCTGTTCCATCGCCCCAAGCCGACCCTGGATGAATCGATCCCCGCCGGCAACGGCGTTGCGGCCAGCAGCCTGCAACGCCTCGGGCACCTGATTGGCGAGACCCGTTATCTCGAGGCGGCTGAACGTACGCTCAAGATGAGCTGGTCCGGCATCAACCAGATCCCCTATGCCCATTGCGCACTGCTGCTGGCGCTGGAAGAGTACCTGACACCGCCGCAGCTGATTGTGCTGCGTGGCGAGGCAACAGCGATGGCGCCCTGGGTTGAACACTGTCAGCAGGTCTATAGCCCGGCACGGCTCTGCTACGCCATTCCCGCCGGGGCCCGCGAGCTTCCGGGTCTGCTGGCTGACCGTCCCGCGGGCGAGACCGACGTCATTGCCTATCCCTGTTCCGGCATGAGCTGCCAGGCTCCGGTCACCCGCCTGGATGAACTGACGCCATTACTGGAAGCCGCATCGCTCGGCGAAGCGGGATAACCCAGTAAAACGGTAAATGCCTTCCCCGGTTGTGTGTAAATTCCGGTAAATGGATTCCCTCCATTTTGCCGGAATGATAAAGTCGATAGTGATACTAACGACATAATATCGACGGGAAGGAGCGATATGGCTAACAACACAAAAAACCATGTCCGGGCCAATGGCCGACAGATTTTCCTGCAGCAATTTCTCAAGCACCCCCTGCAAGTAGGTTCCATCATTCCCAGCTCCCGCTTCCTGGAGCGCCGCATTATCGAGGCCGCCAGTGCCGATTCGGCCAGGGTCATCGTTGAACTGGGGCCCGGCACCGGGGGGACGACACGCGCCTTGTTGAATGCCATGCCCTCCGATGCCCGCCTGCTCAGCATCGAGCTGAATAACTTCTTTCACAATGTCATCAGCCAGATTGACGACGACCGACTCATTCCGCACCTGGGCAGCGCCTGTGATATTCAAACCATCCTTGCCGAATACGATCTTGATGCGCCCGATGCGGTCATCTCGGGGATTCCCTTTTCCACCATGAGCCGCGATATGGGCACCCGGATTATCGAGTCAGTCTCGTCCGTACTGGCTCCCCAGGGTCGCTTCGTGGCTTACCAGACCCGCGACAGGGTGGCGACATTGTGCCGACCGATCATGGGCTCGGAGCAGGCTGAAATGGAATTCTTTAATATTCCGCCGACGCGGATCTACCAGTGGCAGAAAAAAGTCAATGGTCACGCTCACCCGCCACAGGCCGTGTAAGTTGCTTTGAAGCCTGCCTGCCGCAAGCGGCGCTTTGTTCCACTTCAAGAATCAGGATTGTGACGCAGGTACTGGGCATCGATGGCTGCCGCGCCGGCTGGTTCGCCATCGCCAATCAGGACGGTCACTGGTCGTATACCCTCGCCCCGTCAATCGACGCCCTGCTGGGCGATCACGCTGAAGCGGAACGGATCTTCATCGATATTCCCCTCGGCCTGGCCGATGATCAGACGCGCGAGTGCGACCAGCTGGCCCGGCGTCTGCTGCGTCCCTATCGTCATAGCAGCGTGTTCTCCACACCGGTCCGCGACGCGGTCTATGCCCAAAACTACACGCAGGCCTGTGAGATTAATGCGCAACAGACCGGTCGCAAGATCACACGCCAGACCTGGAATATCTGTCCCAAAATTCGCGAGGTGGATACCTGGCTGCGGCAACATCCCGGTGCACGGTCCCGCGTTTATGAGTCCCACCCGGAGGTCGCATTTTATGCGCTGAACGGTGAGCGTCCGCTGGAAACGCGCAAAAAGTCATCCGAGGGACAGAAGCAACGCCTGGCATTACTGGCACAAACCATTGGCGATGCACACCGGCTGTTCGATCAGGCGGTGAATCATTATCCACGGGCGCAATTACAGCTGGATGATATTCTCGATGCGATGGTACTGGCGGTGATGGCCGGTTGCAGTGAAAGCGAGCATTTTTACCTGCCACAGCCGGTGCCGGTCGATCGCTATGGCCTTGCGATGCGAATTGTCTATGCCAGACAATCACTCACCTGAATAGACTGTGTTCCAAATTGCTGTTTGCCGGAGCGATGCTCCGGCAAAATATTCCCTGTTCAGCCTTTAATCAGGTTGAAAAGCTCGTCTTTGAGCTGCAGACGACGCATCTTCAGCTCTTCGGTATATTCATCGGACGGGGTTTCGTTACCCTCTTCAATGCGCCGCACTTCATGTTCAACCTCATGATATTCATCGAACAGCTTGGCAAAATGCGGATCATTGACCTTGAGCTCATGAATTCGCTCCTTGTGTTCGGGAAACTCATGAATCAAATCGTGTTTTTCTCCCAGCATGGGATTCTCCTTGATGAATTGGTGATAAACGTGTCGACCCGCTTCAGGCTCTCTTATCCGCCTGTGGTGATCGACAGGGTAATCAGTAAAACCAGGATATTACATTAACAGGATCAACTCTGTCAGATATTGAGCCGGATCAGTTAAATCAGAAATAACTGGCACTGATGTCCTGGTGCAGTTTTGCCAGCCCCAGCTGGAGCGTATCGACAAAACCGTGCAACTCTTCCTGGTGCAGCTTTTCGGGCTTGGCGGAGAGGATTTTTTTCTGCAGGCCGGTCAGGGTCTTGAGCGGCTTGTCATTGTGCGGCAGATGCTGCAGACAGTTTTCCACCTCGCAAACCGTATGATAGAGCGCCCGCGGGAAACGCCGCTCCTGTAACAAAAAGCGCAGCACATCCGGACGCCGCACCCGGATACGCATTTCGCGCCGGTACATCTGGTAGGCAGTCAGGGATTTGAGAACACTCACCCACTGAATATTTTCAAACGGGCTGAGGTCCTCGCTCATTTCCGGGAGCAGGGAAGCCGAACGCACATCGACAATACGCGTGGTCATGTCGGCGCGTTCCAGGTTGCGACCCATACGCAAAAAATCATAGCCTTCATCATGGGTCATGGTACCGGCCAGCAAGCCGGTGACGGTCTGCGCTCCGAGGATGATCTGGCGCAGAAAATCATCGCGCTTGCGCCGACCCAGGCTGCTGCTGGCCAGTTCACGGGCCTGCAAATAGTTGTGGTTGATTTGTTCCCACGCCTCGCGAGGAATAATGTCGCGGATGGTCCGGGCATTCTCCCGCGCCTGGCGCAGGGAACTGATGATCGACCCCGGGTTGGCCTGTTCACTGACCATAAAGCGCACCACCTGACGCTCATCGGCCGCATCATGACGCTGATAGAACAGCTCATGATTACCCAGTATGTCGATGATCGGCTCCCAGCCGAGGCGCACCCGTTTGGGCAGATCCAGCAACAGATGGCTGTTGACATTGATCAGTCGCGCGGTATTTTCCGCCCGTTCAATATAGCGGGCCGCCCAGTAAATGTTATTAGCAACGCGCGAAAGCATCATGTTCCCGACTCCATGTCGACGATCCAGGTATCCTTGCTGCCACCGCCCTGGGAGGAATTCACCACGGTGGAACCCTTGCGCAGCGCTACCCGGGTCAGCCCTCCGGTAGTGACATAGGTTTTCTCGCCGCTGAGAATAAACGGTCGTAAATCCAGGTGTCGCGGCTCGACCCGGTTGCCAATCAGGGTTGGCGCGGTCGACAGCGTCAGCATGGGCTGGGCAATATAGTTGCGCGGATCCCGACGGATCAGGTTAATGAATTTGTCACGTTCCTCCTGGCTGGCCTGGGGTCCAATCAGCATTCCGTAGCCGCCCGACTCATTCGCCGGCTTGACCACCAGTTTGGCGATGTTTTCGATCACGTAATCCCGCTCACTCTTGTTATAACAACGATAGGTGGGGACGTTGCCGATCAATGGCTCTTCATTCAGATAATACTGGATAATCTCGGGCACATAGGAGTAGACCACTTTGTCATCGGCCACGCCGGCACCCGGCGCGTTCGCCAGCGCCACGTTGCCCGCTTTCCAGGCCCGCATCAGTCCCGGGACACCCAGCATCGATTCGGGATCGAACGCTTCCGGGTCGAGGAACATGTCATCGATACGCCGGTAGATAACATCCACCTGGGAGAGGCCCTCGATAGTGCGCATGTAAACCATATTGTCCTTGCCCACGACCAGGTCTGATCCTTCGACCAGTTCCGCCCCCATCTGCTGGGCCAGGTAGGCATGCTCAAAATAGGCCGAGTTGTAGATGCCCGGTGTCAGCACCACGATTTCCGGCTGCTCAACGCCGCGCGGCGCCAGTGAGGCCAGCATGTCATATAGCTGGGAGGGGTAGTCATCTACCGGCAGGATATTGTAATTCTCAAACAGCTCGGGGAAGACCCGCTTCATGATCTGGCGGTTCTCCAGCATATAGGAGACCCCCGAGGGCACACGCAGGTTATCCTCCAGAACATAGATCGTGCCATCGCTGTCGCGCACCAGATCCGAGCCGCAGATATGTGCCCAGATTCCATGCGGCGGATCGACGCCGACACACTGGGGACGGAAGTTTTTCGAATCTTTCAAAAGCTCTTCGGGAAAAACTCCATCCTTGACGATCTGCTGCTTGTGATAGAGATCGTCAATAAACAGGTTCAGCGCCTTGACCCGCTGCTTGAGGCCGGCCTCCACCTGCTGCCATTCGTTGCGATCGATGATGCGGGGAATAATATCGAACGGCCAGGCACGGTCGATCGAGCCCTCCTCTTCGGTATAGACCGTAAAGGTAATCCCCATAACATGAATGGCGGTCTCGGCCGCCGCCCGGTACTCTTCGATGTCCCGGTCCTTGAGAACGCGCAGATAGTCACACAGGGCCTGTGCCGCCGGACGTGGCCGTCCACTGACCCGTATCAGTTCGTCGTGTATTCCCTTGACCTTGTAGCTGCCCCAGCGTATCGCCATGGTGTTGATAGCCCTTTGATTATGTCGCTTCCAGCATAACGTGATGGACAATCCCAGGCAAATATACGACCATAAGTCAGGCGGTTGCCATCACTTTGAACACTTCTTCTGACGGGTATTCGATAAATAACATGACTTATTGTCTCGCTATTCGGGTCAACAAGGGCCTGGTCTTCGCCTCTGATTCCCGGACCAATGCAGGGGTGGATTACGTCACCACCTACAGCAAGATGCACCGTTTCAGCTGGCCCGGTGAGCGGACCGTGGTCATCCTCACCGCTGGCAACCTGGCCACCTCCCAGGCGGTCATCAATCATATCCACAAGGACCTCGAAGATCCGGAAGCCGGTATGACTCTTGCCACCGCCGGCCACCTTTACGAAGCGGCCCACTATGTTGGCAAGCTCAGTCAACGCGAGCAACAACAGCACGCTCCCGCCATGGAAAGCTCGAAAAGCACAGCCGAGGCAAGCTTCATTCTGGGTGGACAAATTGCCGGCAAGGAGCCGGAGATATACCTGATCTATCCCCAGGGCAACTACATCAGCGCTTCCCCGGAAACGCCGTTCTTACAGATCGGGGAAAACAAATACGGCAAACCCATCCTGGATCGGATTATCGGCCCCTCCACCTCGCTGGAAGATGCTGCCCGCTGTGCCCTGGTTTCGCTCGACTCCACCATGCGCAGTAACATCTCCGTCGGCCCGCCACTGGAACTGGCCATCTACGAAAAAGACAGCCTGGAAGAACCCCGGCACGTTACCCTGACCCTCAACTCCCCGATCTACAAATCCCTGCAAAAACGCTGGAACGAAGGCCTCAAACGCTCATTCAACCGCCTGCCCCGCTTCGACTGGGAAGACGAGTAATAGCGACAACCTCTTACCCATTTTTTATTTGGCTTGGAACTAACGCAAAGACGCAGAGAACGCAAAGTGATTTTTGAGCTCAATTAGGCTGGTTGTGGCCACTGGGAGAGAATCGAAATTCCATGCAGTGTACCCAAAATATCGGGGACAAGTATTTAGTGCTTAAGATTCAATATTAACAATTATTTATTTTTGTTCTCCGCGTCCTTTGCGTCTTTGCGACCTTTGCGTTATTTTTTGCGCAGTGAAAAGAGGTGATTCATCCCTGTCGATTGGTGATGAGATGATGGACGAAGCGGAGTTTTTCCAATACCGGGGCTGACAGGACGAAGGGGTAGGCATCCGGCAGGCCCATGCTGCGATTGAGGGCGTTGAGGCCGATGGTCAGGCTGGCCCAGTCATCCATCAGGGCATCGAAATTGGCGCCTTTGACCGAAGAGAGGTCACTTTCACCCGTATCATCGGTGACAGCATGTGGATCGTTCTGGATACGAAAACCGATATCATTGGCGGTTTCCAGTGTGTCCACCATGTGCAGGTAATGCGCCCAGGTTTCAGCCCAGTCTTCCCACGGGTGCGCGCTGGCATAACCACTGATAAACCCGTCCTGCCAGCTTGATGTGGGCTCCTGGGCATAATACTTTTCCAGCGCCGCCTTGTAATCCTCCCGTTCGTCACCGAACAGTTCCCGAAAGGCATCCAGCCGTCCGCCGAAGCGGATCAATCGCTCCCAGTAATAGTGGCCGATCTCGTGGCGAAAATGGCCAAGCAGGGTCCGATAACCTTCGTTCATCTGCTCGCGCATCTGTTCGCGGGCGC
>JAXHTI010000026.1:0-2522 GCA_034190045.1 Pseudomonadota bacterium | reverse complement strand
TCCAGCCGTCCGCCGAAGCGGATCAATCGCTCCCAGTAATAGTGGCCGATCTCGTGGCGAAAATGGCCAAGCAGGGTCCGATAACCTTCGTTCATCTGCTCGCGCATCTGTTCGCGGGCGCTATCCTCTGCTTCCCGGATATTGATGGTAATAATACCCTTGTGATGACCGGTCATGACCTGGTTAATACCGGTCAGGGTGTTGCTGAACTCATCGAGTCGATTCTGATCCTGCATGAACTTGAAGGCGAGCCCCTGTTGCGGATCGTCCTGACGGCCCACGACTGGCAACTGAAGCCGGTACAGGGTATAGAGAAGGCGTCGTTTGGCCAGCTCAATCCGGTGCCAGAGTTTGAGATTCTGCTCCTGTGACAGGTTGGGAATGATCTGGTTAAGGCGACAGGAGGCACAATATTTTTTTCCCTCGTCGGCCGGGACCAGCCAGTTACAGATATCGTACTGGGCGTAGTTGGCACACAAACGGTAGTCACGCCCATCGGACAGAGAGCGCCATACGTCTTTACCGGCAGGTTCCAGTGCACTGAGCTGCATCTGCCCGCGAATGAAACCCAGCTTGCGGCCACAAACAATGCATTGGCTGTTTTCAAAATGCAGGGTGTTGCCGCATTGGCAAATGGAAGTCTTCATGGCAGGTTGACGTATCCGTGGCGTGGTCTACTAATCATAGCTGTTCATATTCGCATAAAAAAGCCCGCTGAAGCGGGCTTTTTTACTCTTAGAAGCTCGTACCGAAGCTTTCCTTGTAACGTTTTTTGAACTCGTCCAGGGTAAAGCTGTGGTTCTGCGGGCCGGTCGACTCGACCTTGATGGCCCCCATCAACGAGGCAATACGACCGGTGGTTTCCCAGTCGAGGTCATTCAACAGGCCGTACAGAATCCCGGCACGATAGGCATCACCGCAACCGGTGGGATCGTTAATTCCCTTGACCTTGGCTGTGGGAATCTCGTGGCGGTGCTTCTGGGTATAGATATGCGAGCCTTCGCCACCGCGGGTGATGATCAGCGCATCGACCATTTCCGCCAGTTCGTGCGGAGACTTGCCAGTACGCTCCTCGAACAGCTGCGCCTCATAGTCATTCAGCGCGATATAGCTGGCTTTCTCGGCAAAATCCATCAGCTCATCACCACCGAACATCGGCAGGCCCTGGCCCGGATCGAAAATAAACGGGATACCCTGCTCGGCAAACTGCTCGGCATGCTGAATCATACCGTCGCGACCGTCCGGTGCAACCAGTCCGACTTTGACGCCTTCGGCATCCTGGACCCGGTTTTCATGGGAGAAGCCCATGGCGCCAGGGTGGAAAGCCGTAATCTGGTTATCGTCCTTGTCAGTAGTGATGAAGGCCTGACCGGTATAACTGTTCACTTCCTTGATGTGCTTGCGACTGATGCCGTTTTTATCCATCCACTCGGCATAGGGCACAAAGTCGGTACCCACAGTCCCCATCGGCAGGGGATCGCCGCCCAGCAGTTTCAGGTTATAGGCAATGTTCCCGGCGCAGCCACCGAACTCGCGGCGCATCTCCGGCACCAGGAAGGAAACATTCAGAATATGGACCTTGTCGGGAAGAATATGGTTCTTGAACTGGTCCGGAAAGACCATGATGGTATCGTAGGCAAATGAGCCACAGATCAATGCAGACATAGATTACTCCTGATTTTTCGTTTAATTAGTGATCCGGTCAAAGAGCAGCAGCCCCCAGACAACCAGAAAATTGATCAGCGCGATAAATACCGCCGCCGATCCGATGTCCTTGGCCCGACCGGAAAGTTCATGCCATTCACTGCTGATACGATCCACGATGACTTCAACCGCGGAATTGAGCAGTTCGGCCAGCAGTACCAGAAACAGGGTGCCGAACAACAACGCGTATTCGGTGGCATTACGTCCCAGCCAGAATACGCAGGGCGCCAGAATGACAAACAGAATCAGTTCGGTACGCACCGCCGGCTCATTGGCCGCGGCGGCGCGTAAACCCAGCCAGCTATAACCGCCGGCCCGCCAGATACGTTTGATTTCCTTAATCATTCGGCCAGTTTACCCGAATTCACTCGGGTTTCCAGGCAAGATCCAGCTCCTTGGCCGCCTTGACGTCATCCAGACGTCGCACCGGCATGGTATGCGGCGCCTGTTTCACCGTCTCCGGTGAATTCTGTGCTTCACCCTGAATCGCGATCATCGCCTCGATGAAGGCGTCGATATCTTCTTTCGATTCCGTTTCTGTCGGTTCAATTAACAGACATTCGGGCACCAGCAACGGGAAATAGGTGGTCGGTGCATGAAAGCCGTAATCGAGCAGCCGTTTGGCAAAGTCCATGGCGTTAACACCCAGCTCCTTGGCCTGTTTGCGCATGGTGACGATGAACTCATGCGTGGCGCGGCGTTGCGGATAGGCCAGCTCGAAACCGGCATCGCGCATGCGGGCCATCATGTAGTTGGCATTCAGGGTGGCGAACTCGCTGACCCGGTGCATGCCTTCCTTGCCCAGCAGACGGGCATAG
>JAXHTI010000259.1:0-2378 GCA_034190045.1 Pseudomonadota bacterium | reverse complement strand
TTGTACGAGCCCCCGCCATCATCCTGCTGCCCATCTGGCTGGGTTATGAAGTAATCACCCAGATCTACTCGCCAAGCAACATCAATAACCTGGCACATATCGGCGGACTGTTGAGCGGCGCGCTGATCGGCTATATCGCCCTGCGCCTGGGCAAGGCGGATCTGGACTATCTCGATCGCGAGGAAAAACAACAGGAATATCTGGCACGCTACCAGGAGGGGCTCGATTATGTCGCCAGCATGGAACTGGACAAGGCGCGCCGGATCTTTACCGAACTGTATCAGGCCTATCCCGAGCAGATAGAAATCGTCGAGCAGCTGTTCAACATCGCCCGACTCACGCAGGACGAGGCCATTCACGATTACGCGGTCCAACTGCTGGGCACGGACCACGCCAGGACCATGCCGGCCCGACAGTTGCGGGATACCTTCATTGCTTACGTCGAACAGGTGCAGCCCAATGTGCGTCTCGGCCCTGACCAGCTGATGACGCTGGCACTGCGCTTTGCCGCCAGCGGTTTTCTGGAAGATGCCGAGAAGATCGTCCTGTACCTGACCACCCGCAAAAGCGACTTTGCCCGTAACCCCGAAGGGCTGATGGCACTGGCCAGCCAGTATCAGCGCAACAACAATCGCAACAAGGCCGAAAAGTATCTCAATATGCTGATCGAATGTTATCCCGACAGCCGGGAAGCCAGCCACGCCCGTCAGGCACTGGGCTGACCCGCCCCCGCCATACGTTCGATCACCTGGCGATATTCTTCCACCTCCTGTTGCAGGGGATGACCGGGGAATTTCTTCTTCAGAAAATCGAGCACCTGTAGCGCCTTTTGCTCCTCACCGAAATACTCGAACATAATCCCGGCGACCAGCAGATAAGCACCCGGTATCCCTTCATAGGCCGGAAATTCCTGATGCAGGTTATTCAACAGGCTCAGGGCCGCACGTGACTGGCCATTGCTTTTGAGCAGTTGCGCAAGCTCATGGCGTTCCTTTGCGCCGCCCGGTTTGATCTTCGGTGCAATGTGCGAGGCCTCAAGATAAACCCGCATCGCCTCGGACGGTTTGTTGCTATGTAAAAGGCGGGCAACATAATCGGCACTGTGCCGCATCAGGCCATCACGGTTTTTGGTGGCGATATAAAAACGGTGCAGTTTCTCCCGGGCGTCGAATTCACCGGGATTCTCTTCAATGGCCTGGATCAATCGTTGCTCGGCTTCGGCGGTTTTGCCTTCCTGCAACAGGATATCGATATGGCGAAAACGGGGATCGCCGGCGGCTGCTTTCGCGGAAGGAGTTTCGGTTTCCAGGTATTCCTCGGTCACATCATGGCCCAGCTGTTCATGATATTGATAAATCACATAGCCCATCATGTTGTACATGATCAGAATAAAATACATGCTGATAAAATTACTGCTCGCAAACCAGAGGCTTTGTGGCAAAAATTTTAATAACAGTTCGCTGGCAATCGCGCCGCCACTGAGCAACAGCACCAGGAAAAAACACATAATGAAATAGGACGGGCCGATACGCTTGATGGTAACCAGCAGCATCAACGGATTAACCGCCTTGAAGAAACTGTGCTCGACAGCCAGCACCATGATGGCGGCAGGAAAGATCGCTACAGAGAACAACGCTATCAGGACAAAGGGCCCGCCACCGAAATTCACCAGCACCTGGTAATTGAGCACGCCGAGCACAATGATCAGCAATAACTGCTTGAACGGCAGTTCCAGTTCATCAGTGATTACACTGCTGGTTATGGGACGGGGCTTGAGATATCCCTGGGCCGTATCCTCCAGGATGACAAACGCGTATTTGTAAAACACCACGCTGATCGCCAGCATGAACAACACCCCCATCAACGAGCCCGAGGCCAGCAGGGTGCTCAAAACGGTGAGGGCCAGCATCAACAACAGCGGGACCGGATACGCCGGGAACAGGAAGAAACGGGGAATCCGCAACCAGAACGGCTGGATCAGGTTGCCGGCACCCAGGGAGGTGGTGCGTTGCCCGCACAGGGGACAGAGCGGCGCTTCTCCGTCTTTATCGGGGCTGGCGCAACTGGTACAGAAATCGACCCGGCACGGCTGACACTGCCAGCGCGCCGGTGTCGACGGATGATATTTACAAAAGACCTTTTCCATAAACAACAGCGCGACCCAACGCGCAATCCCGGTAATCCATCATTGTTATTGTCGCCCGCGGCGCCAGGAAAATCGACACTGGCTGGCTCGGGCGGTGTTTTTCCTGTGCTTTTGGCAGATAAAAAAAACCTTCCCACTCAGTGCTCAACGGGAAGGGCTCAAGCGAAGGATGGCTTGAAATGGGGGCTGTCACTCGTGGCACGAGGCAGTCTGGAAACCGGTCATTTAAACC
>JAXHTI010000258.1:0-2381 GCA_034190045.1 Pseudomonadota bacterium | reverse complement strand
TTGTACGAGCCCCCGCCATCATCCTGCTGCCCATCTGGCTGGGTTATGAAGTAATCACCCAGATCTACTCGCCAAGCAACATCAATAACCTGGCACATATCGGCGGACTGTTGAGCGGCGCACTGATCGGCTATATCGCCCTGCGCCTGGGCAAGGCGGATCTGGACTATCTCGACCATGAGGAAAAACAACAGGAATATCTGGCACGCTACCAGGAGGGGCTCGATTATGTCGCCCGCATGGAACTGGATAAGGCGCGCCGGCTCTTTACCGAACTGTACCAGGACTATCCCGAACAGATTGAAGTTATCGAACAGCTGTTCAATATCGCCCGACTCACGCAGGACGAGGCCATTCACGATTACGCGGTCCAATTGCTGGGCACGGACCAGGCCAGGAACATGCCGGCCCGACAGCTGCGGGATACCTTCATCGCCTATGTCGAACAGGTGCAGCCCAATGTGCGTCTCGGCCCTGACCAGCTGATGACGCTGGCGTTGCGCTTTGCCGCCAGCGGTTTTCTGGAAGATGCCGAGAAGATCGTCCTGTACCTGACCACCCGCAAAAGCGACTTTGCCCGTAACCCCGAAGGGCTGATGGCGCTGGCCAGCCAGTATCAGCGCAACAACAATCGCAATAAGGCCGAAAAGTATCTCAATATGCTGATCGAATGTTATCCCGACAGCCGGGAAGCCAGCCACGCCCGTCAGGCACTGGGCTGACCCGCCCCCGCCATACGTTCGATCACCTGGCGATACTCTTCCACCTCCTGCTGCAGGGGATGACCGGGAAATTTCTTCTTCAGAAAATCGAGCACCTGCAGCGCCTTTTGCTCCTCACCGAAGTATTCGAACATGATCCCGGCGACCAGCAGATAAGCGCCCGGTATGCCTTCATAGGACGGAAATTCCTGATGCAGGTTATTCAACAGGCTCAGGGCCGCACGTGACTGACCATTGCTTTTGAGCAGTTGCGCCAGCTCATGGCGCTCCTTTGCGCCGCCGGGTTTGATCTTCGGTGTAATGTGCGAGGCCTCAAGATAAACCCGCATCGCCTCGGACGGTTTGTTGCTATGTAAAAGGCGGGCAACATAGTCGGCACTGTGCCGCATCAGGCCATCACGGTTTTTGGTGGCAATATAAAAACGGTGCAGTTTTTCCCGGGCGTCGAATTCACCGGGATTCTCTTCAATGGCCTGGATCAGCCGTTGCTCGGCTTCGGCGGTTTTGCCTTCCTGCAACAGGATATCGATATGGCGAAAGCGAGGATCACCGGGAGCGGTTTTCGAGGATGGAGTTTCGGTTTCCAGGTATTCCTCGGTAATATCATGACCCAGCTGTTCATGATATTGATAAATCACATAGCCCATCATGTTATACATGATCAGAATAAAATACATACTGATAAAATTACTGCTCGCAAACCACAGGCTCTGCGGCAATACTTTTAACAACAGGTCACTGGCAATCGCGCCGCCACTGAGCAACAGCACCAGGAAAAAACACATAATGAAATAGGACGGGCCGATCCGCTTGATAGTAACCAGCAGCATCAACGGATTAACGGCCTTGAAGAAACTGTGCTCGACAGCCAGCACCATGATGGCGGCGGGAAAGATCGCCACGGAGAACAACGCGACCAGGACAAAGGGTCCGCCACCGAAATTCACCAGCACCTGGTAATTGAGCACGCCGAGCACAATGATCAGCAATAACTGCTTGAACGGCAGTTCCAGTTCATCGGTGATCACACTGCTGGTTATGGGACGGGGCTTGAGATAGCCCTGGGCCGTGTCTTCCAGGATGACAAACGCGTATTTATAAAATACCACGCTGATCGCCAGCATGAACAACCCCCCCATCAATGAGCCCGAGGCCAGTAACGTGCTCAACACGGTGAGGGCCAGCATCAACAACAGCGGAATCGGATACGCCGGGAACAGGAAGAAACGGGGAATTCGCAGCCAGAACGGCTGGATCAGGTTGCCGGCCCCCAGGGAGGTGGTGCGTTGCCCGCACAGGGGACAGACCGGGGCTTCACCGTCTTTATCGGGGCTGGCGCAACTGGTACAGAAATCGACCCGGCACGGCTGACACTGCCAGCGCGCCGGTGTCGACGGATGATATTTGCAAAAGACCTTTTCCATAAACAACAGCGCGACCCGACGCGCAATCCCCGTAATCCATCATTGTTATTGTCGCCCGCAGCGCCAGGAAAATCGACACCGGCTGGCTCACGGGCGGCGTTTTTTCCTGTGCTGTTGGCAGATAAAAAAAACCTTCCCACTCAGTGCTCAACGGGAAGGGCTCAAGCGAAGGATGGCTTGAAATGGGGGCTGTCACTCGTGGCACGAGGCAGTCTGGAAACCGGTCATTTAAACC
>JAXHTI010000257.1:0-2396 GCA_034190045.1 Pseudomonadota bacterium | reverse complement strand
GGCAAGCAACTGCTGGGCGGTATCGATCAGGCGTTTGCGTTTGAACAGGATCTGCCAGCGGCGGCCGCCGAGCTGGCGCCAGAGGACACCGGCGCGGATGCCGGCCAGCAGCAGGGCGCGGATACGACTGACATTGTCCGGGTTGGAGAGGTATTGCTGTTCGCCGTTGACCATGATCTTCGGCGTGAGCGTGCTGATGGTATCGCTGTAAATCCCGGCCAGGTTGGCCAGCACGTTGGTGTGCGTCAGATCATAATGTTCCAGCTGGGTACGCACCCGTTCGATGCCACTGGCGATCTGCTCCAGCATGGCCGGGTTTTTGTTCAGTTTGCCCTGCAGGTGTAACAGGGCAATGACGTAGCGGGCAATCTCGACCTGTCGCTGATTGGCCATGGTGCCAAGCTGATTGACCAGTGTCTGCAAACCGGTGCGCAGGGTTCCGGACGGGCCAAAAACGTCCTGGACAGAATCGGGATCGGTATTCAGGATGCCTTGCAGGCATAGACGCAGATCGTCTTCATCGTAACGACCGCTGGAAGCGATGTTGTGCACCAGCTGGGCCGCCTGAAAAACGGCCGCCAGGGCCAGGACCTGTTCTTCTGTCCGGTTCATGAAGTACTCCGCTGGTAATGCTGAATAATGCCACCACCCAGACAGACCTCATCCTGATAAAAGACGATCGATTGTCCCGGTGTAATGGCCCATTGCGGATCATCGAAAGTGACCTCGCAGATACCATTACGTAAGGCGTCGATGGTACAGGCTGTATCAGCCTGGCGATAGCGGGTTCGGGCTGTGCAGCGATACGGAGCAGCAGGCGGTTCACCACTGACCCAGTGGAGATCGCCGGCGGTTAACTGATGACTGTAGAGCAGGGGATGATCATGACCGTCGACGACGATCAGGATGTTGTTCCCCAGATCCTTGTCGGCGACATACCAGGTCGCCCCTTCGTGCCCCCTGACCCCGCCGATGCCCAGGCCCTGACGCTGTCCCAGCGTGTAATACATCAGCCCGTCATGCCGGCCGAGGTGTTTGCCGTCGGGTGTCTGAATCTCGCCGGGCTGGGCGGGCAGGTAGTGTTTGAGAAAAGCGCGAAAATCCCGTTCGCCTATAAAGCAAATGCCGGTGCTGTCTTTTTTATTGAACGTAACCAGTTCCTGTTGCCGGGCCAGCTGGCGAACAGCGGATTTATCGAGTTCTCCGATCGGAAACAGACTTCTGGCCAGTTGTTCCTGGTTGAGGGTATATAAAAAGTAACTCTGATCCTTGTTGTGATCCTTGCCGCGCAAAAGTTGATAGTCGCCGTCCTGCTCGTGGATACGGGCATAGTGACCGGTGGCAATTTTTTCAGCCCCCTGGGCGAGGGCATAATCAAGAAAGGCGCGGAACTTGATCTCGCGGTTACAGAGTATATCCGGGTTGGGGGTGCGCCCGGCACTGTATTCCTGCAGAAAATAGCTGAAGACCCGATCCCAGTACTGATCGGCAAAATTGACACCTTGCAGCGGAATGTTCAGGGTCTCGCAGACCTGCCGGGCATCCTTCAGATCTTCCTCGGCAGCGCAGTGATCATCATAATCATCGCCTTCCCAGTTTTTCATGAATACCCCGCGCACGGCATGACCCTGCTGCTTTAACAACAGTGCCGCCACCGACGAGTCGACCCCCCCGGACATGCCTACGATGATATCCATTGCTGTCATTATCTTGCTAATTTGTTGGTTGCTGTATTAAACCACCGAAACACCGACCTCAGCGAGTACACTGAAAAGTAAAATGGGATGTTGGTCGGTGACAGCAGCATTCAATCGGACAGGCAAAGTTTCTGAAATACTCAATATTTCTCCGCGCCTTTGCGTTCTCCGCGTTTTCTCCCGGAGCGCTGAAAAGATGAGTCGCTACTCGATGTCACGATACAGTTTGAGAGGATAGCGCTGTCCGCTCAGATAATCCTCGATGCTTTGCATGACCAGCGGGCTGCGCAGTTTGTCTCGTTGCGCCAGTAACTCGTCGGGACTCAGCCAGAGCGCGCGCAGGATGCCATCGTCGAGTTCAAGATCGGCATCAGGTTCACCGACGGCACCGCAGAAAGCATGGCGCACAAAGGTAATACCATTGTCAGGGTGCTGCCAGCGATAGATGCCGGTGACCGCCTGCGGTTCGAACGGATGAGCGGTCTCTTCCAGGGTTTCGCGGATAACGGCATCGATAAAGCTTTCCCCGGCTTCCACATGGCCGGCCGGCTGGTTAAGGACGATATGGCCCTCGACGTTTTCCTCGACCATGAGAAAGCGACCGTTTTGTTCGATGACCGCGGCGACGGTCAGGTGGGGCTGAAATGTCATGGGATTCGCAATAATGTTGCAGGGTGGGCCAGGGTTGCTCAATTTCCC
>JAXHTI010000256.1:0-2416 GCA_034190045.1 Pseudomonadota bacterium | reverse complement strand
TGATTCGACCACCATGGCGCGTAACTACCAGATCATCACAGACTATTACGGAGAATAAAATCATGCTGCAAGTTCGCCCGCTTCTGATGTTCGGTTTGCTGGCCGCCTCCCTGGTCCCTGGACTGGCTATTGCGCAACCTCTCAGCTTTGAGAATGCCTGGTCCCCCGAGGCGCCGCCGGTCGCACCGGTGATGGCCGGTTATGTGCGCATCAGCAACAGCGGCAGCGAAGATGTCACGCTGACCGGCGCCCGGTGTCCCGACTTTGCCCGGGTGGAAATTCATGACATGGTCGAGCGCGACGGCATGATGCGCATGATCGAACAGGAGAGCCTGACCATCCCGGCTGGCGGGCAGGTGGAACTGAAACCGGGCAGCCTGCACATGATGCTGATGAAGCCGCAACGAACCATCAAGCAAGGGGAAACCCTGGAGGTGACATTTGAAACGGCCGACGGCGAATCCATCCCGGTCCGTTTCGAGGTCAAACCCCAGTCAGCCCGGGACCAGCACGATAACCATCAACACCATCACCATTAAACGATGAGCTTTTTTCCCCTGACCCTGCTGCGCCGGGTACAGCAGACCGCCTTCGTGGCCCTGCAGTACGCGTTACCGCATCACCTGCTTTCACACCTGATGTGGCGTCTGACGCGGATTCGAATCGGCTGGTTAAAAAACTTTTTCATCCGGCGCTTCATTCGCCTGTTCCGGGTCGACATGAATGAGGCGGAACAACCCGAGCCGACTGCCTATCCCGACTTCAACCACTTTTTCACCCGCGCCCTGGCCGCCGACGCCCGGCCGCTGGCGGTCGGTAACGGAAATATAATCTGTCCGGTCGATGGCACGGTCAGCCAGCTGGGACGACTGGAATACGAGACCCTGTTTCAGGCCAAGGGACATCGCTATAGCCTGTCCCAGCTGCTGGCGGATCACAGCGAGGCCGTGCAAACCTTTCAGGATGGTCACTTTGCTACCCTCTATTTATCACCGCGGGATTACCACCGGATTCACATGCCACTGGCCGGTACCCTGCGCGAGATGATCTATGTGCCGGGCCGGCTGTTCAGCGTCAACCCGACCACGGTCAGCCGCGTACCGAACCTGTTTGCCCGTAACGAACGGGTCGTCTGCCTGTTCGACACCGACGCCGGACCCATGGCCATGATCCTGGTCGGCGCCATCTTCGTCGCCAGTATCGATACCATCTGGCACGGCACCGTCACCCCGCCGCGCGGCAAAACCGTTCAGCACTGGGATTACCGCCAGCACCCCGTGCACCTGCAACAGGGCGAGGAAATGGGCCGCTTCAACATGGGCTCGACGGTCATCCTGCTGTTCGGCAAGGACGCGGTAACCTTCAGCGACCAGCTCACCGCCGAAGGTCATGTGCAAATGGGGCAGCTTCTCGGGACACATGCGGATAGCTAGTACACTGGAAATAACGCAGAGGGCGCGGAGGCGCAGAGTAATTAAATTAATTGCCCGAGAGATGAAACGACCCTGCGCTGTTCGCACTTTTTTCAAAAGAGAGACAGAAAAATATTTTCTCCGCGACTCCGCGCCTCTGCGACCTCCGCGTTTATAATATTATTCTATCTAAACGCGCTCGATGCTGAAGCTGAGCACGTCGCGGATGTCGTCTTTTCTACTGGCAAGCATGAGTAATCGATCCAGCCCCAGGGCGACACCGGCGCAGTCGGGCAGGCCGTGTTCGAGGGCAGTGAGAAATTTTTCATCGATCTCCGGTACGAAACGCCCCTGTTGCTGCCGCTGTTGTTGATCCCGCTCGAAGCGCTGGCGTTGTTCGGCCGGCTCCCGTAATTCATGGTAACCGTTGGCCAGTTCCAGGCCGCCCAGATACAGCTCGAAGCGGCTGGCAACGGTGATGTCATCCTGTTGCTGCAGGCGGGCCAGTGCCCCCTGGCTGGCGGGATAATCATAGACAAACACCGGCCGGTTGGCGGGCAGCTGCGGTTCGATTACATGGGTCAGTAACAGGTCCAGCCAGTCGTCGCGCTCCATCTCCGGATGATGCGCGATATCAATATACTGTTGCCGGGCCTGTTGCTGCAGTTCCTTTACAGAGCAGGTAAAAGGATCCAGTTGCAGATAACGAAGGAACAGCTCGCGATAGCTGAACCTGCACGTTTCCTCCAGCGAAAAGGCATCGGCCAGTAAGGCTCTGATCAGATCATCCACCTCCTGCATCAGCGCGTGATGATCGAACCCGGGACGGTACCATTCGAGCAGCGTAAATTCAGGGTTGTGGCGACGCCCCGCCTCGCCGGCACGAAATACCTTGCAGACCTGGTAAATGGGCCCGCTGCCGGCGGCCAGCAGCCGTTTCATCGGGTATTCAGGGGAGGTGTGCAGATACGCGTCCGCCCCGTTTTGTGGTACGTGGAGGCTAT
>JAXHTI010000255.1:0-2454 GCA_034190045.1 Pseudomonadota bacterium | reverse complement strand
GAGCACCGGCGGCATCAAATCAAAGGGCTTTAGCTTCTCTATCACGCAGATCAACTCAGGCTGTCGATGATCGAGCTATGTGAAACGATTTTGAGTTCATACCTCTGACACTGCCAGGCCACGTTGCTGGAGCTCGGTTGCTATCGCATTATAAGCGGCGTTCGCCGAAGCTTCATCGCCCTTGAATCCAAGCTCGATTTCACTCTGACCGTTATCCAGGAATCTCGGCAGGCTCGAGACCCTGAGTGTCGGGTGATCGCGCTGGACCTGCTCCATCAGCACGATCAGCTCGCTTTCGTGGGCGTTATGCACTTTCAGAATGTAGTGTACCGTCTCGATGCCCCTGAGCTCGGGGTAATGATTTTCCAGTACCCACTCCAGCATCGGCCAGGCCAGTTCCGGGAAGCCGGGCAGGCAGTGGATGTGGCCGACGGAAAAGCCGGGAATGCGGTTGCGGGGGTTGGGAATCAGGCCCGCGTCTTGCGGGAGATCGGCCATTCGAATGCGGTCGGGGTAGGCTTTATCGCCAAACTGGCCTTCGATTTCTTCCACGGCGCCGGGATGGCGCACAAAGGGCAGGTTCAATGCACTGGCCACGCACTGACGGGTGATGTCGTCCGGCGTGGCGCCGATACCGCCAAAGCTGAAGCAGAGATCGCCCCGCGCGGCGATATCGCGAAAACTGTCGACCAGGTTGAGCTCGTCGTCACCCACGTAGCGGGCCCAGGCGAGATTGAGATGGCGTTCTGCCAGTGTCTTGATGACATAGGCGAGATGCTTGTCCTGCCGCCGGCCGGATAATATCTCATCACCGATAATTAAAATGCCAATCTGCATGATCTTCTCGAGTTAGTTATCAAGCCGGGGGACTGAACCCCATTTTATCGAATATCTGGCAATAGGGCTTCGGCCCCGGCCGGGCGAATTTCTACTACTATTAGTCATCGACCCTTACTGGAATATGACCGAAGCGTTCCGGGCGCAAGGAGGAGACATGGTTGCTTCCCACCATTCCGGTTCCGATGCATGGCCAAGTCTGGCATTTTTGGACTGGAAAGACACCTGTGCCACGCTGCATTTGTGGACCCAGATTGTCGGCAAAATTCGGCTGGTCCAGAGCCCCTGGGTGAACCATTCCTGGCATTGTGCACTTTATCTCACAGCCCGTGGCCTGACGACGTCGCCGATCCCTTACGGGACCCGGACGTTCCAGATGGATTTCGATTTTTGCGATCATCAGCTATTGCTGACTACCAGTGATGGCGGGGTGAGGACGCTGTCGCTGGCGCCGCGATCGGTGGCGGATTTTTACCGTGAGCTGTTTGAAAAGCTGGTCGAACTGGATATTCGCGTGACGATCCACACCACGCCGAACGAGATCCCGAATGCTATTGCCTTTGAACAGGACCAGGTTCATGCCGCGTATGATCCCGAATATGCCAACCGGTTCTGGCGTGTGCTGGTGCAGGCCGACCGGATTATCAAACGTTTTCGCGCTGACTTTATCGGTAAATGCAGCCCGGTACATTTTTTCTGGGGGAGTTTCGATCTGGCCTGTAGCCGCTTTTCCGGCCGGCGGGCGCCACCCCATCCCGGCGGGGTGCCGAATTTCCCGGACTGGGTCGCCCGCGAAGCCTATTCGCACGAGGTGAGCAGTTGCGGCTTCTGGCCGGGTAACGAGCAGGTTCCCGAGGCGCTGTTTTATGCCTATGCCTATCCGGCGCCGGAGGGTTTCAGCGAGGCGCCGGTGCAACCGGATGCCGCCCGTTTCGATGCCAGCCTGGGGGAGTTTGTGCTGCCTTACGAGGTGGTGCGCCAGGCGCCCGAGCCGGAACGGCTGTTACTCGATTTTTTGCGCAGCACCTACGAGGCGGCTGCCGAGCGGGGCCACTGGAACCGGGCTGAACTGGAAGGGCCGCCGGTCGTCGGCCGCTAGCGGGGTGCCGCTGGTGATTGTTTTCCCGTTGCAACAAGCCGGTTAGAATCTGAGCTGGCCCTGTAATGACCCCGGTGAACCGATTTGACTACGCCCTTTGCCCTGACCCGCCTTTATCCCTCGCGCGAAGAGGATGTTGCCCTGGAGGGGCTATATCTGCAGCATGCGCTGCATCGCGCGCAGTTGCAGGAGACGCCGCTGGTCTACAGCAACTTTATCGAAAGCCTGGACGGGCGGATTGCGATTGCCCACCCGGAGACGGGGGAGAAAGGCGTACCGACGGCGATTACCAATCCGCGTGACTGGCGGTTGTACCAGGAGCTGGCGGCGCAGGCGGATATCCTGGTGACCAGTGCACGCTATGTTCGGGACTTTGCCGCCGGGGAGGCGCAGGACGCCTTGCCGCTGAGCGACGATCCCGCCTATGCGGATCTGCATGAATGGCGCCGCGCGCAGGGGCTGGCGCCGCAACCGGCGGTGGTAGTACTCAGTGCCAGCCTGGATCTGCCGCTGGAGGT
>JAXHTI010000254.1:0-2489 GCA_034190045.1 Pseudomonadota bacterium | reverse complement strand
AGGGCGCCGAGTTTGACGGAGAAATGGTCCTTGTCCCGGGCCGCCGCCGAAGTGGCCACGACCACGAGTAACAGCAACCAGGGGTATTGTCGCAGCTGGATCATGCCAGGGCCTCGATAGATTCACGCAACAGGGTGAGCGGGTGGATAACCGGGATAAAATTGTGCTGTTCGACCAGGCCCGATTGCAAATGCAGGGCACAGCCGATGTTGGTCGTAACAATACGATCGGGACGTTGTGTTTCGATACTCGCCAGTTTGCGTGCCCGCAGTTGGTCGGCAAAGGCCGGATAGCGCAGCAGATAACTGCCGGCGGCGCCACAGCAGGTGGCGTTATCCGCCAGTGGCATGACTCGCAGCCCGGGGATGTGTGCCAGCAGCGGGTAGATGTCGCCACTGGAACGCAGCACATTCTGTGCACTGCAGGGTTCGTGCACCGCCACGGTTTCATCCGTGGTACGCACCGCCAGCTTCTCGGGCCAGGGCTGCGCCGCGATGAAACTGACCGCATCGCGCACCGGCACGGGCAGGGCCGCCTCGCGCAGCTGGCTGGCGCAGCCGGAGGCGGTGACGACGATCGCCTCGAAGTCGCCGGCGAACGCGTCACGGTTGAGGGCCGCCAGCCGGTCGGCCTGTGCATGCTGTCCGCTGTGAGCGTGCAGGGCCCCACAGCATTGTTGCGCGGCGGGAACAGTCACATCGAAACCGAAATAGCGCAGTACCGCGATAGTATCGTCCAGGGTCGGCTGGTCGACGGCCGCGCTGACACAGCCTGTGAACAGGGCGACCCGGCCCCGCCGTTGGGTCATGGCCGGGTAATCGGACGCCAGGGGGCGGGGCCAGGGCAGCCCTGGCAGGGTCAGGCCGCGGCGTAGCAGCGCCGGGCCCCGGCCCAGTCCCAGGCGACGGCCCAGCGCCATCAGCCCACTGCGCTGGCTCAACACGACCAGTCGAACAAGTGCCCGTAACCAGCCGGGACGGGTGACCAGCGCCAGCCCCAGCCCCAGCCGGGCAGCGCGGGCGGGGCGGCGATCCTGCTCGAGCAGTTGCTGGCCCAGATCGAACAGCCGGCCATATTCCACGCCCGAGGGGCAAACCCGCTCGCAGCGGCGACACAGCAGGCAGTGGTCGATATGCGCGCGCAGCCTGGGGGCCGGTTCCAGTTGCCCCCGGGCCAGCGCCTGCAGCAGGGCAATCCGCCCGCGCGGTGACTCGTTCTCGGTCAAATCGGCCTGGTAGGTGGGGCAATGGGGCAGACACAGCCCGCACTTGACGCACTGATCGGCCAGCTGATCGATCTGTCGGGAAAGGGACTGGGAGTCAAAACCGTCGGGCTGCATGGTCCGGCAAGTCTACCCTGTTCCGGCATCCGGTTTCAGCTCGATGTATGACATAATTTCAGCTCGTGGGGCCAGGTTCCTGGAAACCAGCCCCTTTGGGTTTCAGGAGTTGTTTATGTCCTTTTACAAGCATCATGTTTTTTTCTGCGTCAACCAGCGTGAGGAAGGGGAAACCTGCTGCGCCAACTTCGGCGCCCAGCGATTGCGCGACTACGCCAAGCAGCGGGTCAAGGAGCTCGGCCTGCACGGCAAGGGTGAAATCCGCATCAACAACGCCGGCTGCCTGGACCGCTGCGAGGAAGGTCCGGTAATCGTCGTCTATCCCGATGAGACCTGGTACACCTACGTCGACGAGGAAGATATCGACGAAATCATCGAGGAGCATCTGCTTAACGGACGAGTCGTGGAGCGGTTAAAAATATAGAAAACAAAGTTGGCAGTCGGAAATCGGAAATCGTGAAATGGGATGGCAGGAGCGGCTTTGCCGCGATGGGCCGTGCAGTCCGATAGGCTGTCGCGGCTGAAAGCCCCTCCTACAACCGCAAAACTGACCCTGCGTTGTGGGAGGCGATTTTATCGGCGACTGAGCGCGCCGCCAGAACGGTTTATCGCTGCGAAGCCGCTTCTACGATTGATGAGGCCAGATCTTGATTTTCCTCGTCCCTCGTAACTCGTCACTGCCCGAACGGGCAAGGATTATTCATGAGTCAAAATCAATTAATTGAAGGTCCGCTTGGCAAGCTGGAAGTAAAAGTCGAGGCACCCGAGTCACCGGCGCCCGACGGGCCGGTGGCGGTGCTCTGCCATCCCCATCCCCTGCATGGCGGCAGCCTGACCAACAAGGTGGTGCATATTCTCGCTGCGACCATGAACCGGCTGGGGGCGACGGCGGTGCGCTTCAATTTCCGGGGGGTGGGCCGCTCCAAGGGCGAGTTCGACAACATGGTCGGTGAGCTCGAAGACCTGCGTGCCGTGGTCGAGTGGGTGCGAAAACAGTATCCCGGCGCGCCGCTGTGGCTGGGCGGCTTTTCTTTCGGTGCCCAGGTGGCGCTCAAAATGCACGCGCAGGTGGGGGCCGAACGGTTGCTGGTCGCGGCGCCGCCCCTGTCCCTCTACGGCAGCGACGACCTGCCCGAGATCGCCATTCCCT
>JAXHTI010000253.1:0-2495 GCA_034190045.1 Pseudomonadota bacterium | reverse complement strand
TGATTCGACCACCATGGCGCGTAACTACCAGATCATCACAGACTATTACGGAGAATAAAATCATGCTGCAAGTTCGCCCGCTTCTGATGTTCGGTTTGCTGGCCGCCTCCCTGGTCCCTGGCCTGGCTAATACGCAACCTCTCAGCTTTGAGAATGCCTGGTCCCCCGAGGCGCCGCCGGTCGCACCGGTGATGGCCGGTTATGTGCGCATCAGCAATAGCGGCAGCGAGGATGTCACGCTGACCGGCGCCCGTTGTCCCGACTTTGCCCGGGTGGAAATTCATGACATGGTCGAGCGCGATGGCATGATGCGCATGATCGAACAGGAGAGCCTGACCATCCCGGCGGGCGGGCAGGTGGAACTGAAACCGGGCAGCCTGCACATGATGCTGATGAAGCCTCAACGAACCATCAAGCAAGGGGAAACCCTGGAGGTGACATTTGAAACGGCCGACGGCGAATCCATCCCGGTCCGTTTCGAGGTCAAACCCCAGTCAGCGCGGGACCAGCAGCACGATAACCATCAACACCATCACCATTAAACGATGAGCTTTTTTCCCCTGACCCTGCTGCGCCGGGTACAGCAGACCGCCTTCGTGGCCCTGCAGTATGCGTTACCGCATCACCTGCTTTCACACCTGATGTGGCGCCTGACGCGGATTCGTATCGGCTGGTTAAAAAACTTTTTCATCCGGCGCTTCATTCGTCTGTTCCGGGTCGACATGAATGAGGCAGAACAACCCGAGCCGACTGCCTATCCCGACTTCAACCACTTTTTCACCCGCGCCCTGGCCGCCGACGCCCGGCCGCTGACGGTCGGTAACGGAAATATAATCTGTCCGGTCGATGGCACGGTCAGCCAGCTGGGACGACTGGAATACGAAACCCTGTTTCAGGCCAAGGGACATCGCTATAGCCTGTCTCAGCTGCTGGCGGATCACAGCCAGGCCGTGCAAACCTTTCAGGATGGTCACTTTGCAACGTTGTATCTGTCACCGCGGGATTACCACCGGATTCACATGCCACTGGCCGGTACCCTGCGCGAGATGATCTATGTGCCGGGCCGGCTGTTCAGCGTCAACCCGACCACGGTCAGCCGCGTGCCGAACCTGTTTGCCCGCAACGAACGGGTGATCTGCCTGTTCGACACCGACGCCGGACCCATGGCCATGATCCTGGTCGGCGCCATCTTCGTCGCCAGCATCGATACCGTCTGGCACGGCACCGTCACCCCGCCGCGCGGCAAAACCGTGCAGCACTGGGATTACCGCCAGCACCCCGTGCACCTGCAACAGGGCGAGGAAATGGGCCGCTTCAACATGGGCTCGACGGTCATCCTGATGTTCGGCAAGGACGCGGTAACCTTCAGCGACCAGCTCACCGCCGAAGCTCATGTGCAAATGGGGCAGCTTCTCGGGACACATGCGGATAGCTAGTACACTGGAAATAACGCGGAGGGCGCGGAGGCGCTGAGGCGCAGAGTAATTAAATTATTTGTTCAAATTTATCTGCCGGCCTTTAATAAATGAGGCTTGCGGTTAATACACTTTGCGCGAGATCAATTGCCCGAGAGATGAAACGACCCTGCGCTGTTCGCACTTTTTTCAAAAGAGAGACAGAAAAATATTTTCTCCGCGTCTCCGCGCCTCTGCGAACTCCGCGTTTATAATATTTTTCTATCTAAACGCGCTCGATGCTGAAGCTGAGCACGTCGCGGATGTCGTCCTTCCCGCTTGCAATCATCAGTAACCGATCCAGGCCCAGGGCGACGCCGGCGCAGTCGGGCAGGCCGTGTTCGAGGGCGGCGAGAAATTTTTCATCGATCTCCGGTACGAAACGTCCCTGTTGCTGCCGCTGTTGTTGATCCCGCTCGAAGCGCTGGCGTTGTTCGGCCGGATCCTGTAATTCGTGATAGCCGTTGGCCAGTTCCAGGCCGCCCAGATACAGCTCGAAGCGGCTGGCAACGGTGATGTCGTTCTGTTGCTGCAGGCGGGCCAGTGCCCCCTGGCTGGCGGGATAATCATAGACAAACACCGGCCGGTTAGCGGGCAGCTGCGGTTCGATCACATGGGTCAGTAACAGGTCCAACCAGTTGTCGCGCTCCATGTCCGGATGATGCGCGATATCAATATGCTGTTGCCGGGCCTGTTGCTGCAGTTCCTTTACAGTGCAGGTAAAGGGATCCAGTTGCAGATAACGAAGGAACAGATCGCGATAGCTGAACCTGCACGTTTCCTCCAGCGAAAAGGCATCGGCCAGTAAGGCTCTGACCAGATCATCGACCTCCTGCATCAGCGCGTGATGATCGAACCCGGGGCGGTACCATTCGAGCATCGTAAATTCAGGATTGTGGCGACGCCCCGCCTCGCCGGCGCGAAATACCTTGCAGACCTGGTAAATGGGCCCGCTGCCGGCGGCCAGCAGCCGTTTCATCGGGTATTCAGGGGAGGTGTGCAGATACGCGTCCGCCCCGTTTTGTGGTACGTGGAGGCTAT
>JAXHTI010000252.1:0-2521 GCA_034190045.1 Pseudomonadota bacterium | reverse complement strand
CATCGACCAGGGCCAGCGGGCCGTGCTTGAGTTCGCCGGCCGGATAGCCTTCGGCATGGATGTAGGAGATCTCTTTGAGCTTGAGCGCGCCTTCCAGGGCCACGGGATACATCATGCCGCGACCGAGAAACAGGGCGTGGTGTTTGTCGGCAAAGTTTTCGGCCAGTTTTTCGATCTCGCCGTCGAGCTTGAGCACTTCCTCGATGATACCCGGCAGATGGCGTAACTGATCCACCACCTTGGCCTCGATCTCCTCGGATAGCCCATGGCGCCGCGCGAGGACGACCAGCAATAACAGGATCGCAACCAGCTGGGTGGTGAACGCCTTGGTGGAGGCCACACCGATCTCCGGGCCGGCGCGGGTCATCAATGACAGTTCCGATTCACGCACCAGCGAGCTCTCAGGCACGTTGCAGATCGCCAGGGTGTGTTCGTAACCCAGTTCCCTGGCCAGGCGTAACGCGGCCAGGGTGTCGGCCGTCTCGCCCGACTGGGAGATGGTGATAAACAGGGTGTCCGGTTGCACCACGTGCTTGCGATAACGAAACTCGCTGGCCACTTCCACATTGCAGGGCAGGCGGGTGACCGATTCGAAACCGTATTTGGCGATCATGCCGGCGTGATAGCTGGTGCCGCAGGCGACAATCTGGATATTGCGAATCTTCTCGAAGATCGCGGCTGATTTCGGACCGAAGCTCGCTTCCAGGACTTTGTCTTCACCCAGGCGCCCTTCCAGGGTCTCGGCGATGGCCTGGGGCTGCTCGTAGATCTCCTTGAGCATGTAATGGGCGAACTCGCCGCGCTCGACCGCGTCACTGCTGAGTTTGCTTTCATGCACGGGACGGGTAACCGGCAGGCGCTGATGATCGTAGATCTCGACACCGTCGCGGCTTAACACCGCCACGTCGCCTTCTTCGAGAATATAAAAGTGGTTGGTGACCGGCAGCAGCGCCGCCATGTCAGAGGCAATGAAGTTTTCTCCCTCGCCGATGCCGATGACCAGCGGCGAACCGCGCCGGGCTGCCACCAGCTTGTCCGGCTCACTGTTGCAGACCACACCCAGGGCATAGGCGCCTTCCAGATCGTCCACTGTATCCTGCACGGCCAGCAACAGGTCCTTGCCTTTATTCAGGTGTTTGTGCAGCTGATGAACGATGACCTCGGAATCGGTATCGGAGGTGAACAGGTATTCCTCGGCCAGCTGGGTATGCTTGAGCCCTTCGAAGTTTTCGATGATGCCGTTATGCACCAGCGCGACCGACTGCTTGCAGATATGGGGGTGGGCATTGTGGGTGGCCGGCTCGCCGTGGGTCGCCCAGCGGGTGTGGCCGATGCCGATATTGCCGGCGGCCGGGGTTTTTTCCAGTTCCTGCTTGAGATTGGCGATCTTGCCAACGGTACGCACCCGGGTCAGGCACGCCTGGTCGTCCAGCACCGCGACCCCGGCCGAGTCATAGCCGCGATATTCCAGCCTTTTTAAACCATCGACCAGTACCGGGGTGATGTCCCGGTTTGCGATCCCGCCAACGATTCCACACATACAATCAGTTCCTAATTACCAGGTCCTGGTCACCAGGGCCTATTTTTTTGTCGGCCGCTTCCAGCCTTTGATGGTTCGTTGTTTTACCCTGCTGAGAGTCAGTTCATTCTCCGGGGCATCGCCGGTCAGGGTGGTGCCGGCGCCGATGGTGGCGCCGTCGCCGACCTTGACCGGGGCAACCAGCTGGGCGTCGGAGCCGACAAAGGCATTATCGCCGATTTCCGTGCGGTGCTTGTTGGCGCCGTCATAGTTGCAGGTAATCACCCCGGCACCGATATTACTCTGTTTGCCCACGCGCGTATCGCCCACGTAGCTCAGATGATTGATCTTGCTACCTTCGCCCACCTGGCTGTTTTTCAGTTCCACGAAGTTGCCGATATGGGTCTGCCCGGCCAGTTCGGTCCCCGGGCGAATACGCGCAAACGGCCCGATGCGGCTGCCGGCACCGATATGAGCGCCTTCGATGACACTCATCGGTAACACCTCGACGCCCTCTTCCAGGGTGCAATCTTTCAGGACACAGTTGGGCCCCACCGTGACGCTGCCGCCCAGGCGAACCTCGCCTTCGATCACCACGTTGATGTCCAGTGCCACATCCTGGCCGCAATGCAGCTGACCGCGGATATCCAGGCGTGCCGGGTCGGCCAGCGAGACACCTTCGCTCATCAGTCGCCCGGCCTGTTGCAGCTGGTATTCGCGCTCCAGTGCGGCCAGTTGCTGACGACTGTTGACGCCCAGTACCTCGTTGATCCCGGCCGGATGACTCACCTGGATCGGCACGCCGTCGGCCACGGCCATGGCGATGATGTCGGTCAGGTAATATTCGCCCTGGGCATTGTTGTTGTCGAGCTGATTCAACCAGCCTTTGAGCCGGCCGCCGTTGACGGCCAGGATGCCGGTGTTGACCTCGGTAATCCGGCGTTGTTCATCACTGGCATCCTTGTGCTCGACGATGGCGGTGACCTGGCCGTGTTCGTTGCG
>JAXHTI010000251.1:0-2526 GCA_034190045.1 Pseudomonadota bacterium | reverse complement strand
CCAGGGCGCCAAGCACGGGAATCAACTGCACCAGGGCCAGGAAGACAAACGCCCCGACCAGTGCGAGCACTGTGGCGCCTTTGCCTGCCGTCTCTTTTTTGAACAGACGGCGCAGCGCCACGTCGCTGACATAGATCACCCCGGTCATACCGCCGAGGACCACCATCAGCAGATAGGCCGCGCCCAGGAGAATGCCCGGCAGGAAACCCACGCCCAGGGCAAACAGGATCCCCACGACCAGCGGTGTCAGCAGCAGGACGGCGAAACCCAGTCCCAGGCTCGCCAGTGGTACGAGTCCGATCTGTCGGCTGGCCGTGATACTGAAGCGGGGAAACAGCAGGTAATAGATGATGCCAGTGAGCATCACGCTCAGGCTGACCATAAGCCCGGTCAGCAAGACCGCCTTCAGCATGCCCGCGTGTTCAACCTCGGGCATCGGGATGTGTTTAACATCGCCCAGGATCCGCGCGCCGTCGGCGATCTCGGGAGGGCGGGGACTCTGCACCCGCAACGACCCCTGGATCACGGCGCCGGGCAGGATCCGTACCCGCTCGCCGGTGACCGCCACCGCACCGCCAATTTCCCCGCCGATCACCACCTCGTTCCCGGCGACCTTGAGCTGCTGATCGATTCGCCCCAGCACCTCGATCCGCTGGCCGGCCAGCCAGGCCCAGCCGCCGACCCTGGCCGCAGGCCCGATGCTGACGGTTTCGCCGGCGGCAACGATGTGATCGCCCACTGACCCGTTGATCTGCACCAGCCGACCGGCGGCACGGATATCATCCAGCACCTCGCCATTGATGGTCACGGTTTCCCCGGCGGCGATAATGTCCCCGCTCACCGGCCCATCGATGGTCAGACGCCGTCCGGCAAGAATGGCGTCGCCGGTTACCGGGCCGATTAAATGCACGCTCTGGCCGGCAGCGTAAAAATCATGATTAATGGGATCGCGTTTTATCAGCGTCTCCCCGGCTTCCTGGGCCCAAAGTCCCGGCATTGAAAAACCCAGGAGCAGCAGGATCAAACCAGAACGTTGCAGCAAACAATGTGGGCGCATGATTTCTTATCCTTGTCGAAAGGCGGATCGGCGGTTGATGCTATTGATTCATAGCATAGACGAAAATCAGCCATATCTCAGGCCGCACCCCCCTCATCGGATACCGCCCGTATTTCGCTCAACAGCGAATCAATCACCTTTATCACCACTCACAGCATAGTCGTTAATCGGCTCTAACGCTGGAAGTAAAGGCATTAAAATCACCACCGGTGCCTTGCTCGAGTTTTCAAAAAATTGACAAATCCGCTTAGGGTTTATCATGCAGATTTGGCATAGTGGGCATAGCTCATCGAACCGGATACCTTTTCACCTATGCCTGCGAAACGCCTGCGTCAATGTTTACCTGTCATGTTCGTCATCAGCCTGCTGATGCTCTCGGCGGTCCACGCCGGGGAAAAACCTCAGGCGCACCCTTTAAACGGAAAAATCCGGGACGTCGCCCAACAACGCTTCATCGACCGGGCTGCGCTCACCCGGCAGCTGCAGGGGGTTGAATACCTTTTACTCGGGGAAAAACACGACAATCCGGAGCATCACCGGCACCAGGTCTGGTATTTCGAACAGCTCGCCCGCTATCACGACAGGGTCAGCGTGGCTTTCGAGATGATCGACCAGCAACAGGGCGAGGCCTTGCGCCAGCAACGGTTCGATTCCGCCGACGAGCTGATCCGGCTGCTCGATCAACATCCCAGTGGCTGGAAATACACCACCTATTACCGTGACCTGTTTGTAACGGCTATCGATAACGGCTTTGCGATCAAAGCTGCCAACATGAATCGCCGGCATCTGCGAGAAGTTATCCGTTCCGATGAGCGTATCGACCCGACCTTTCAACGCCTGCTTGATACCACACCCTGGAGCAATGCACAAAATACAGCCTTGAAACATAATATCGAAGAGTCGCATTGCAATATGCTGGATACAAAGACAGTCGAGATGATGGTGCGTGCGCAACGCCTGCGTGATGCAGTGATGGCCAGGGCCATGCTGAGCAGTGACCAACCGGTCAGGGTCCTGATCGCCGGTAATGGCCATGTACGCAATGATCGCGGCGTACCGGTTTATCTGGACCCGGACAGCACGATCCTCAGTGTCGGTTTCATCGAGGTGGATCCAGAACGCCGGCGCACCGACGAGTACTCACTACCTTTTGATATTGCCTGGTTTACTTCGCCCGTCGAACGTGAGGCTCCCTGCGAAGCCTTCCAACGCCAACAATCAGCCCAATAACTGAACTGCCGCATTGGACCTGTGAGGTTTTATCCACTCGCCTGTCGCTTTTTTGTTAGCTATGCTGGGAGTTACAACTTCTTCAGGTGTTTCTGCAAAATGGGGCCGCCATGCTGAACGGGTTATTCGTATCTCTGGAACAAGTTCATCCGCGTAACATCAAGTACCTGACCGATTCAGTCACGCGTCTCATCCGTACCCGGCTCTGGTTACAGGTACTGGTGGCCCTGATCCTCGGC
>JAXHTI010000250.1:0-2532 GCA_034190045.1 Pseudomonadota bacterium | reverse complement strand
CCTGTTCGAAAACCTGGCGATCCGCGGCGATCTGGTGCAGCTGGATGCCACCTGGAAAGCGCTACAGGAAAAACATACCTATCCCGATCCGGTGCTGCATCTCCTGGGTGAAGTGATGACGGCATCGGTATTGCTCTCCGCCACGCTCAAGCATGAAAGTCGCCTGACCATGCAGATCCAGGGCAATGGCCCGATTCCGTTTATGGTGGTGGAATGCACCCATGATCGTAATGTACGCGGCATGGCGCATTACGCCGAGGATATCCAGCCCGGTTCCCTGCCTGAACTGGTCGGCGATGGGCGCCTGGCCATTACCCTGGAGCCGGCCAATAGTGCCGAACGCTATCAGAGCATCGTTGAACTGACGGGCAACAACCTGGCCGAGGCCATCGACGATTACCTGTCCCGCTCCGAGCAGCTCGATACCCGTATCTGGCTGGCCGTCACCAATCAACGCACCGCCGGTCTGCTGATCCAGAAGTTGCCGGCTAACCAAACGGCCGAAGAACAGGAAGGCTGGAACCGCGTCGAACAGCTGTCCGCTACCATTACCGACAAGGAACTGCTGGATCTCACCGCCCCGCAGGTTATCCATCGCCTCTATCACGAGGAAGACGTACGCGTGTTCGAATCAGAGCCTATCTGTTTTCGCTGTCCCTGCAGCAAGGATCGGGTGGCGAATATGTTGCGTCAGCTGGGGATCGACGAAGTGCGGGCGATACTCGAAGAAGAAGAGCATATCGATGTGACCTGCGAGTTTTGCAACCAGCAATACCGCTTCGATGCCGTGGATGCCGAACAATTGTTTGCCACCGAAGTGACCTACCGGACGCCCGATACCCGTCACTGAACCGGCGAATGCGCTGCGTTACGAATAGAAAGTAAAGCGGGCTTTCTCTTTAAACTGTTGCGCCGCACACCGGGCATTCACTGTCCTGCTTCAGGGTCAGGGTACGCCATTCCATGTGCAGGGCATCCAGCAATAACAACTTGCCATCCAGCGTCGAGCCGATATTCAGCAGGATCTTGATGACCTCAAGCGCCTGTACACTGCCGATAATCCCGACCACCGGCGCCAGCACCCCGTTTTCACTGCAGGAGACATCCAGCTCGCCCTCTTCACGATACAGACAGCGATAACAGGGACTGCCGGGTTTGTTCATGAAGACACTGACCTGACCTTCCATCCGGATCGCCGCGCCGGAAACCAGGGGTGTTCCGGTTTCGACGCAGACCCGGTTGAGTGCAAAGCGAATTTCGAAGTTGTCGGTCGCATCCACCACCACATCCACATTGCGGGCGGTTTCGCGCAGTTCTTCGTCCGAGAGTTTGTGATCCAGGGTGGTGATTTGCAGTTGCGGGTTGAGCTGCATCAGGGTTTCGGCCGCTGAGGCGATCTTGGGACGACCGATATCCTCATGGCGATGCAGAATCTGTCGCTGCAGGTTGGAGAGATCCACCCGGTCGTGATCCACCAGCACCAGCTGGCCGACCCCGGCCGCGGCCAGGTACATAGCCACCGGTGACCCCAGCCCGCCCATGCCGATAATCAATACCCGCGAGGCCAGCAGCTTTTCCTGCCCGGCCACATCCACCTGCGGCAACATGATCTGGCGGCTGTAACGCAGTAGTAGTTCGTCATCCATCATTTGGTCGTCGGGATTGGAATAAAAAGAGGATACGACAGATACGGGAGTAATAAAAGTTGGCAGTTGGCAGTCGCAGTCGCAGTCGGAAGTCGGAAATCGGGAGTTTGGGGTTTTCTAGCCCCAGCCCCTGATCTTATAAATAGTTACGCCAGTGCGATGGGCGGGGATCGCGGCAGCCGTGCGCGCGATTACGATACTGTTTAATAAATATCTCGCGAGTGGTTTTGTCCTGGCAGGGCGGGCAGCCCAGGTTGGCGCGCTCGGTCTCTTCGGTATAGTAATGCAGTGCCCGCTTGAGTTTAATCAGCAGGGCATTGTCCAGATGAAAGCCGGCCCCGGCCAGGGCAGTCTCGATCTCGGCCAGGGTGATATGGCGCAGATCATAACGGACCATCAGGCGGGTATCGGTCGGGGCCTCGACATGCTGGATGCCGTGGACGTCGTTGAGCAACAGCGCCGCCGAACGCGCCGGGTTGGGTTCGGGATGCAGGGTATGAAAAATAATATCGCGTTGTTTGATCACAGCATGCCTGCCGGATGTATTCACACGCCCTTTATCCTAAACCGATCGCAGAAGGGGTCAATAGCCCGGCTGTAAATAAGCGTTTGCTGAATTACCCGGCAGGTCGCTGGCCGACGGCCACCCGCGGGTTGCCGCCGTAGTCAATAAAATCAGCCACTTCGCCATAACCGGCCGCGCGTAACAGCTCTTGCACGGCTTCGCCCTGATCATAGCCGTGTTCCAGTAACAGCCAGCCGCCCGGCAGCAGACGGGAGCCTGACTGCAGGATTATCAGTCGGATCGCATCCAGACCGTCGGCGCCGGCGGTCAGGGCGCTTCGGGGTTCAAAACGGACATCGCCGCGTGACAGATGCGGGTCAG
>JAXHTI010000025.1:0-28202 GCA_034190045.1 Pseudomonadota bacterium | reverse complement strand
CTGCTTCAGCGCCGCGCGGACCAGCTCGATGATCGTGCGATAATCGCTGCTGGCCGCCTCGCGCAGGGCGACTTCGCCCTGGATGCCGGCCTTGGGGATCGGTTTGAGTTTCATCAGTAACGACTCCTGTGTGAGTTACGTGGGGATCGTTACTTGGGGGCGACCAGCTTCTCGCCGGAGGTGGTGACCACGACCACGCGGTCCGGATATTCGGCGAAGCTCATCACTTCCTCTTCCTTGATGGCCACATCCCTGGTGATAGGCTCGCCGGTTTTCTCGTGGAACTTCGGCTGTTTGTTGTCGTCCAGGACGGGAATAGTGCGTTTGACCAGCTTGGCCGCGTCGGCCCGGGTCATGTCTTTTTTGGTGTTCGCGGTATCGTTGCTGCCCACGGGTGGTATCCTCCGAATGACGGTGAAATATTGAAATGTCAGACCGGAGGATAGAGACAGGCGGTGCAGAGCTACATTAAAATATTTTAGTGAAAATAACGCAGGGGAAAGGGGGCGATCACTATGGCACTATTCGATGAAAAATTCTATCTGGAAGTTATACAGGGATATACCTCGGAAGAGACCGTCAAGGCCAGGCGCAACCTGGTAGTGACAGCCTTTATCATCTCGGTGATTTATATCCTGGATTTCAAGTTACAGGACATGCGCATCTTCGGCCTGTCGATGGAGGGAAAAAGTGGTGACACACTGGCGTTAATAGCGATGGGGCTTCTGTTTTACTGGGGCGTCATATATTTAATCCAGCTGGCCTCTGATATCAAAATCGAAGGGGAGCTCATTTCAATATTTGAAAAGGAAATTGAGCGCCTATCCGAGCGATTGAACAGGGCAAAAGAAGAGGAAGAGCAAGAAAAAGAGCTGGCTACCCCAAAAAGCAAATGGACCGCCGGCGTGTTTACAGTTCCATCACCAGAACGGCTCAGAGAGATGGCGCAGACCAATGCGGCCGTGACTGCCTACAAGGATCAACTCTCCCGAACACGAGCAACAAGAAGACTTTTGCTGGTCATTCGATACTTGCACCGATTCGTTCCAATACTTTTGACCCTCTATGCCAATTATGCGCTGGGCAGAATGCTACTAGCCTGACGTCGCCGCATCCAGACTGCGCCGGAACGGCGTGGTCAGTTCCTCCGGCTCATACGGCTTGCGACCCGGGCTCTGCATCTCCCAGGACTCCATGTAGGGCAACGACTCACACCCACAGTTGACCGTCTCGCCGATAGGTGCAGCCGGATCGCGCGGGTACATCAGCGTGACGCGTCCGCGCTTGCCGTGCAGCACAAACGGCTCATCCACGTTCTTGATCTGCCCGTCCGCCGCATCGTGATGCTGGCGGCTGTGCAGCTTGCCGGATCGACGCCATTGCTTCTTCAGGCCCGGCAGATGCTCGGCGGCCTGTTGCTTGCGTTGATGCGAGGCCGCCGAGAAGGCCCGGCCGAGTTCGGTGCGGATGATGGTGGTGGCGCGGGAACGGCCGCCGGTCTTGAGCATGCCGGCGATAGTGCCGGTAGCGTCTCCGGTCGACTTGGCGCCGATGGCCACCAGGCCCAGCTCGCTGTTGATCTTGTTGGCCAGTTGCACACCGACATCTTTCATGCGGTCGGTAACAAATAATCGCATCGCCTGCAGCTGTTTGGTGTCCACGGCCGGGAGCACCGCCGAGATCTGGATCCCGCCCGCCTGAATGGGTTTATCCACCAGGTCGAGGCCGAGTTGCCAGCTGGTCCCCATGTTCTTTGAGACAACCTGCGCACCCTGATCGCCCAGCTCCTTCATCGCCTGGGTAATCGATTGCTGCAGCTGTGGCAGGTACCAGGCTTCGAACTGGCTCGGCGCGGCCGCCAGCGCGGCGTCCACCTGGTCCCTGGCCAGTTTCAACAGCCGATCAATCTCAGCCAGGGTATTGCGCTGCAGCCGGGTCTTTTGTCGCAGCACCTGCGTGCGGGCTTTTTTGAATTTGCGGTCCCGTTCCTTCTTCGTCATCGCTTGCCTCGCAGCCAGCCACAACTGTCAGCCCGATAAACGGTGACCAGCGTATTATCGGACAGCACAAGGACCACCGATTTGCGATTCGTGCTCAGCTTGGGTACCAGGCGATACTGGCTTTTCTTATCGTCATACTTGAGCCTGACCCATATCGAACGCTCGAGGGTGATCTCCGATGATTGCGATAATGCCGCCTGCAGATCTTCCAGGTTCAATAACCACGGAGCGCGCTCCCTGGCGCGCTCGATGAAATGATCGGATATCGCCGGAATGCTCATCGCTCGATTTCGTCCAGCAGCCGCTGCTGTAAATATTGCAGCGTGCCGATGGCCGCGAACACCTGTTCCTTCATGCCAGACGTCAGCTGTTCGGCTATACCGCCGTCACTGGTCAGACCGACTATACCAATACCGATCAGCTCACCGTCTTTGGCCATTTGCAAAAGTTTTTCCAAGGCCAGAACAGTTTCCCGGTCCGCTTCGCGCTTGACCAGGTTGACGACCTGACCATTCCCGACTGGGAGTGGTGGTAGTTCATTATGCGCTTCGATATTGTAAGGTGTGTAAGTGCGGTCATCACTCATCGTCGTCATCCTTATCCTTCGGCAAGTCGTTGAACACGTCCTTGCTGTTTTCGACATCCAGTTCTTTCATCGCTTTCTCCAGCTCCTCGGTCACGTCGAACTCAACGCCCAGGCGGGCGGCGATCTTCTCGACGATCTGCAGGGCCCGCTCGCGGGTGAGCAGCCCCTCGCGGATCAGCTGGCCGACGCCCATCGTGACCTGGGTGAGCGCGGCGGCGTACTTGGTCAGGTCGCGGCTGACCAGCTCGGGCCACTGCACGCGGAAGTTGTACACCGGATCAAACGTGTCCGGTTCGCGGCCCATGATTGATCGCTCCTTCATCCGGATCACAAAGCGCAGCACGGCCTCCAGGATGTGCCCGACCGTGGTCTGGCGCATGGTCATCATCTTATAGGTGGGGTCGCCCATCTCGCCGGCCGTGGCGCGATTGACATCCCCGCCGCCGCCGTACCAGTGCTCGGGCATCGTGGCCCCGCCCAGGATATGGTTACGGAACAGCCGAGCATTGGTCTCGCCGTCCTGCGCTTTGAGATCGGGCGCGACGGCTGTCCATTTTTCCGAGTCGTTATGCACCCGAACCGAGCCGGGCTTGGGCGGCGCGATCTTGCGGGCCCGCTCCTCGACCTCGTCCGGGGTGGCGTTGCTGAGTTCGACATCCCACATAAAGGCACGCATGAACATCGAGCGATCGATCTCGCCGAACAGGTACTGATCATACGCATCCAGCCAGTCGATCTGCGCCAGCAGATCGGAGCGGCCGCGCTGGCCGTTGGAGAGCTTGTTGATGTTGAAATAAAAGCACTGGCCGTCTTCGAAGGTCTGGCGGATCTCCTGGGTGCGGCGAGTGAACAGATCCTCATCCGGGCCGTTGACGATCACCTGGTAACGGCGGGCCCGGCCTTTTTTGTTCTTGACCGTCACGATCCCGATAGGCTGTTCCGCATTGTCCGGATCGGTCACCACGGTTTCGATCAGGGTGGGGTCGAGATAACCCAGCCGGACATGGCCATTGAATTCGTTGACGAATACCGGCCAGCACTGCTCGCCGAACAGGGACAGCTCCCGCGCCTTCTGCGGCAGCTTGAGATCCATCTGGTTGATCGGGTCGTGCCAGAACCGGTCGACATGCTCCTGGATGATCTCGTCGTCGGCCACCACCCGCACGCCCTCGGCGAACAGGTAGGCGATGGTCAGCTCGACAATCCGGTTGGCCAACAGGTTCGACTCCCACAGATACAGCGCCATGTCCTGCATGCGCTTCTGGGTCATCGGGGCCAGGTCCCGGCGGGTATCGCCGGTCAGTCGGCGCCACTGATCGTCGTCATCGTCGATGGTGGTGCCGTAGGCCTCGCGGAAATTGGCCGCCTTGGTATTGAACTGTTCGACCGCCTCGACGGCCTCCCGCAGGATGCCCTCGGTCAGCCTGCCCTGGGACTGGATGATCCGCTCTTTCAGGTCTTTTTCCATCGCCACCATGATTTTTGTCTCATCCTCCGACTGATACCGGCCCTGAGCCGTTTTATAAAGCGTTTATAAACCGCCGATCTCAATTTTCGCGTATGGGTCTGGCGCTGAGGCCGCGATCTCGCCTGACAGGGGCTCTCTCGCGGCCAGCCATTTCCGGCAAAAGGCTTGCACTATTTGCAAGGCCCGGCGACCCCGGCCGAACAGGCTGGCCCGCCGACGGCCCCGGGCCGACATGGCCTCGAAGGTATCCAGCACGTCCACGTCATCCACCGTGGCGCCGGCGGGCGGCTGGCCTTCCTCCTGGGTGGCCATCCAGGCCAGCAGCCCGGCGATGGCCGAGTCGCCGTGGCGGTACAGGCCGTCGCTGCCCTTGTCCCGGCCGTCGTCCATCTTGGGTCGGCCTTTCTCCAGGATGACCCGTCGGTGATCGGCAATGATGTCCTCGCTCATCGGGATCGAGATCGACTTGTCCTCGAATGCGGTGCGGTACTTCGGGAAGGCCGTGGCGTACCAGGCCGGCGTGGCCATCACACATTCGATGCGAGCCGGACCATACTTCTGCAGCGCCGCCTCGGCATGGGATTGACCGTTGCCGCGCGCGTCAAACTTGGCGTGGTGGAACAGTGGCAGCTCATCAAGGATGAAGAACATGATCTTCTGTTGGATATCGAACGGGATGTTGCGCAGCTCCAATACAAAGGCGGTATCCCATTGGCCCGGGCCGGCTTCCTGCAGTATCCAGTTCACGGACAGGTCACCGGAGCGGCCGAAGTCCTGGCCGAATACCGAACGGCGATCCGTCGGCAGGTTATCGATGACCGGCTTGAGCACATCCCTGATCCATTTGTCCGCTTCCGCGTCGCGATGATCGTCCAGCACCCATTCCTCGGGCTTGCTGTAACGCACCACCGGAATGCCCTCCTGGGCGCAACGCTCCAGCAGCGTGCGCGGGAAGTAAATGCCCGAGCCCTTACGCGGAATGCAGAACAGCTCCTCGTCCGCGCCGTCGCCATATTGGCTGACGATGTGCTCGCGAAACGCGGCCTCACCCTCGAGCGTCCAGTCCTTACCCTGGACCAGGCAGATCCGTTTGTAGAATCCCTCCTGCAGGGCATCGTCGAAGGTGACCTTGTGATGGGAGTAGTTCAGCTTGCCTGCCTGGATATCGCGGATCATCAGATTGAAGGGGTTGTCATCCCCGTTGTGCGTGCTGACCACGCTGACCCGGCCGCCCCAGATCAGAAATGCGAGAGCGGCCTTGAGCAGCTCCGCCAGATCCTGGTGGAACGCGGCCTCATCGATGCGGGCATGGCCCTGGCGGCCACGGAAGTTATGCGGGTTGGATGACAGCGCCTCGATCTTGTTGCCGCTGGAAAGCTGGATCGAGTACTTCACGATATCGCGGCGCTCGTTTTCGAGTACCGCATGTTCGAGCGTCACGTCGATCTCGCCGGCGACGATGGAAAAGGCCCGGGCGAAGAATGCGCAGTCGCCGATGAACTCGGCTGCCATCGGCAAATTGTAGCCGACATAAAACTGATCCATGCCGCCTTCCTCGGCGGCCTCCAGCACGGCCTCGGCCGCCATGCCCCAGGACCAGCCGATCCGTCGTGACTTTTCGCCCAGGCGTACCGGCGAGGTGTCCGCCTGCCAGGCTTGCTGATACGGCAACAGGATATGGGGGATATCGACCCCTTCCATGCCCTGGTGGCGTTCGCTGGAGATGTCCTGGACCAGCTCCAGGTATTGTTGCTGCTGATCGTTATCCATCGCCATCGATCTTGATCCCCAGTATCTCGGCGCGAATAGCCTTGGCTACGTCGCGTGGAAGGCCTTTTGTAGTAGCCAGCCTATCGACCTTTTCAGCAGCTTCTTGTTTTTGGCTTTCGAGTTTTTCGCGTACCTCCATCATCCATTCTTTCTGCTTGACGGATGCGCGCACCAGGCGCGAGACGGCCAGGGTGATCTTGTTCAGGCTGGAATGACTGATCTCCGGGTCGTCTTCATTGTTATCGAGCTGCACCAGGATCTCGAACAGTTTGGTCTGCACCAGACGCACCAGCGCATCGTTCATCGCGCCCTCGCTGTCCTCGGCGCCCTCGCTGATCGCCCGTGCCTGCTCGGTGGCGATGCGCAGCTTCTCCAGCTTTTCCTCGAACTGCCGGCCATGCCGATGCAGGGCGGAGCGGCTGATCCGGATTTCCAGATCGCGCTTTTCCAGCTCGGCATCCAGCCAGGTAACCAGGCCGTCGTAATCGGAAAAGCCCTGGGAGACCAGCCGCGCGTTCAGATCGCGGCGCAGATCGTCGGGGAGTTCGAGCAGTGATGACCGTCGCGGCATGATTACTCCGATGTCTTGTTGCCCAGCCAAATAATGGTGGCGACCGTTGCCATCGACACGAGCGCCGAAAGCATGGGGTGGTACTCCAGCATCACCAGCGAGCATCCGCCCCCGATGATCGCCAATATGATTAGCGCCCAGGCACAGGCGTCATTGATGAGTTTCTTGAAGGTCATCACTGTTCAAATAACACTATGGCCATTGCAAGCGAGAACGAGCCGCATATTATGATTAGAAATATCAGAACTTCGCGCCAAATTTTTCTCATTGCTGCAACCGAGTGATGCCGGGATCGTCCGGAATGTTGTACTCGACAAAGTCCACGCCCTTTGACCGCAGCTGCACCTCCCAGTGGGCAGCCTCGCCGGTCTGGCGCACTTCCTTGTAATCGACATAGTCCTTGTCTTTCAGATATACCAGCGCGCTGCGCAACTCGGTCTGCGTGACCGGCAGGTCGGCATCATCCATCACCTCCATAATCAGCCCCTCGCCAACCGGATAGGGTCGGCCGACATACAGGATGCGCAGGATCCGCCAGCGCATCATTTTCTTTCGGGCGTTTTCCAGGTTAGCTGCCATGTTCGTTTGCACCTCGCTGCTCCAATACTCTCATTACCAACTCACGTAGTCCGTCCTGCTTGGCATCGATGACCGCACCGAATCGTATCCAGTCCTCGCGCCTGACATAATCGACAGGCAGCTGGGCTTTGAATTTCAGAAAATTCTTTTCTAGCTCGATGAACTCCCGATTGTTCTTTGTCAACTGACCGGTCAGCTCATCAAACTTGTTGTCGATATGCACGTAGATCGCCTCGACTTCTTTCTCGCGGGTTACATCCCGCCGGTCGATGTACTTCTTCAGCGATTCGATCATGATCTTGACCGCCAGCAACATCAGCGCGCCATATCCCACGACGATGGTGACCATGACGGCAATCGATGCCCAACTTACTTCCGGCACCCGGTTCTCCTTTGTCGATCCTGCTCTTGTTCGTAATACGTCTGGCACTCGATGCAGCGTGCCGCGTTCGGACAGGCAGCCAGGCGCCGCGCCTCGATCTCGCCCAGGCAATCGCAGCAGTGCGGTACCCCCTCGATCACAAATGCCGCCGCATTGTCGCGGCGGCGATGCTCGTCAATGGCGGTCTGACGCTCTCGCATCTCCGGCCCATTTGCGCGATCAGCGTTGTCCATCGTCCTGGTCGCCCTGGTTGTGCGTGCCGTCGATAATGGTCTCGAGCTTTTCCGCGTACTCCCGGCGTAGCCGCTGGCGTTCGGTCAATTTGCGCGCGGTGCCCTGTGCCAGGCAGGACAGCTCTTCCTCGCTGACGGCCGGCAACAACGGCCGCTCGGGTCGATGCAGGGGCTGTGTAACGTACTGCGTTTCAAGGGTGGTGCAGCCGCTACCAGTTGTTATCAAAATGATCGCGACGGCCGGCAGCCAGGCGTTCTTCTTCATCTTCTTGTTGCTCCCGTTGTTTCTGTTCCAGCTCGGTGAGATTATTGTCGATGCGATTTCGGGTTTCGTTAACCGCCGATTGCTGGTCGGCGCGCTCCTTGTGCCGCGCTGCCTCGGCCTGATGCCGCTTGCTGCTCTGGCGGAAAAAAGTGGCCAGCCCTCCCAGAATTAACACCGCCCACGCAAGGAATCGCTTCATGGCCTGGGTTTCTCTTTTTCGGTTTTCTCCCGGCCCCACCAGATGCCCAGCAGCGCACCGGCGGCCGCGGCGAAGTCGACCCCGCTCATTGCCGGCACCTCGCCGACAACAGGCAGGCTGAGCCCGGCCAGCGCGAACTTGATAACGACAACTACCAGCCCTGTAGTGACAAAGGTCAGCGTGATAGAGGGGCTGCCGCGACTGTCTTTCATGGCAAGGCGGTTCATGCGCTGGCCTCCAGTTGATCGGCAAGGTGGAGTCCCGGCTCGTACCGGGTACGGGGCGAGCCGACCACCGGCCGGAACTTGTAGGCCGTGAGCACCTCGCCGCGCTCCTGGCCGGGGTTGGCGGCAATCGACACATGCACCCAGCGGCCGAACTCGTTGATCAGCTGATCGAACGGCAGCTTCAGGGCGATGACGGCCCGGCACACATCGATGGTGTCCATGCCGGGCACCACATAGTCACCGGCCAGGCACTGGATATGCTGTGAGTTTGACGAGCCGCCGATGAGCCGGTTGACCTCTTCTGGTCGATAACCCGAGGTGATCGTGATAGGTCTGCCCAGGTGATCGCGCAACGGCTGCAGCACGGTTGTGCAAAGGGCTTTCAGCCGCAGAAACTGGATCGAGTTCTCCGGCACCTCGATCTTGATGCCGTGACGCACGGCAGTCTGCGAGTAGGTGAACTCGTCGAGATAGAAATTATTGGATAGTTGTATTCGCATGCGCCCTAGATTAGGGCGCAGCGGGGGGAGGGGTAATTAAAATATTTTACTGAATGAAATTACAGGAAGGGTCTGACTTGTTCGTTATAGAAGCGCTTCAGATTATCCCTGAAACTGGTCATGATTGTAAAATTGGTTCGTGGCCAGGTGGCATAGCTATTTCTGCCCTGCGCCTTGAATTCCAGCTTCGTTGCAAAAGCAATCTGCTCAAGCTGTTCTGCGGTCATCAGATACCTTGCCTCGTCTCGACGGGTGACATATACCGAGGCCAAAGGAGTTGAAACAGTGTGGTCGATATCGCTGGCTACAGCTTTTAATTCTATACGCTCTCCGTCGGCAAGGAAGATTAGTTTATCGCCCGGGCGAATCATCAGATAGTCCCCGGCAATTCCGGCGGAAGTATTCGATACGATCAAGTCAACACCCGCCGTGACGACCTTGCCGCTTTCCCGATTTCGCATCACGAATGGTCTCAGCTCATCGTCGGCGGCCACTCCCAGGTAATCACTCATTATCTTGTTGTGGGTGAGACGATAGATCTCGGGCTGGTTCGGATCACTGAATTTGTCGGTGCTTTGTTCGACCTGGTATGGAGCCGCGCAGGAAGCCAACAGCAATACAAATGCCATTATTATCCAATTCTTATTCATCATATTCCTCGTGAAGTTGTTTCATCGGATACACGATAGCCGCTCCATGCCGGGCCGGAATTGTCGGTTTGGTATTCCAGTACGTCACTCACCGGAGCATAGAGATCAATTCCTCGCCGATTGACGATCCGCGCCAGCCTGGCGTTCTCCTGTTCCAGTTCCACGGCACGGGTTTGCAGGGTGCGATACTCTTCAACCGTGTAATACGTCTCCGAGATCGTAAGCGTGCCCAGCAGCGCCACAGCAATGATCCCGATAGCGCGATACCAGGGACGCGCGCCATTATCCTGTTGAACCTGGTCTCGCTGTGCTTGCCGTAATTTTATTTGGTTTAGCGTATGGAGCTCGGAATCGATTATGGTTCTGGTTGAGTCCTTCATATTTTATCCTGCCTTTGATTTCAGGTATTCCAGGAACTGAATTACATCGGCACTGCGTTCCTCTGTTGACGCCTGGTCAGTGGGTGGTTTCTGTTCCTCGTCCATAAGCCTTTGCAAAACGTGGACAATAAACTCTACTTTCAGATCCTCGTCAATCTCCTGGGCCTGGCCGACTTCAATATATTTAAATGCCAGCTGGAGCCCGTGAGATATTAAGTCTAGATCAAATTCCCCAGGCCCAAAACGTCGGACCATATCCAGCAATCGCCAGATCTGTCGATCCGTGAGTCTAGCCTCGAATGCCACGTCTCGCAGAGGCCCGAGCTTCATTGGATCAAAATTGAATTTTTCGGCCACCACTCTGACTCGCTCAGTCACCTCTCTGAGCTGTTCAGTTTTTTCACCATAGCCTGGCGCACGTGGCTCCCTGACAGAATGCACGCCAGACTCTGGCAGCTTTTTAGGCCCCACCCCAAGTAGCAGCCAGTTCAACGATACCCCCTCATCCCTCGCAAATGCGACAAGATTTGCGTACGGGATGGTGCCCCGCTTCCGCCAGGTCGGAAGGGACGAACTCCCTGTTTTCAGCGCCCTTGCCAGGTCTGCATCCCGCTTGGCCTCGACCACCTGGCCCAGACGGGCAAGGATATCACCGAGCCAATCGCTATCATTTGTGAGCACATCGCTTGACATTTGCGAGCCCTTTTCTTATTTTACTCTCATACGTGAATTTCAGGCTGAAAATTAGCCAGAATTTCAGCCCTAACAGCCAAGTATAGGACTTTATCCGAAATGACTGGTGATGACATCCGCCGTGCCCTGAAGAAAAAGGGGCTGACCTTCACCATCGTGGCCGAAGCAATGGACCCGCCTGTGGCTCCCGGCACCGTATCTGCCGTCGCGCACCGCAAGGCCACCAGCCGCCGCGTCGCCAGCGCCTTGGCCAAGTCGCTCGGTAAGTCCGTCGCATCGGTTTTCCCCGACGTTGATGCCTACCGCAAAGTCAGCCGGGACTCTAAGGTGGCTGCCCTCAAGGAGGTCATCGCGGCATGAGCGCGTTCTCCCTCGTCAGACTCAAATGCGCGACTGGTCGCGCATTTACCCCTCGGTCTCAGCAAGTGGAACAGGCAGGCGTCATTCAGCTCCCGATCCCCGCAGCCGCCCACCTTTGGCCTGAGCCACTGCCGACGGCTAAACGCTTCTCGCAGGAACACGTACCGGGCCACCAGCAGCAGGCACAGCGGCGCGGTCTCCGGGCTGCGGCTCAGGCGCCCGAAGGTGATGCGGGCGAAGGAAGCATCCATGCTCAGCAACTCCCTGCCCAAATGCGCGACAGTCGCGCATTTGGATTCTTGCCGGTACCGGTTGCGATCCAGATCGATGGCCTCTCGGTACCACAACATCAAAGCTGCGGGCACTCGCTCATGAAAAGCGTCCGCCGCGCGCTGCAGAAAGTCGTTTTTATCTTCAATCATCGCTGCGTCTCCTGGCGTGGATTTCAGGTTCAGCCTAGCCGGGAGAATCTCGGCCGCACAGGAGCACACAAATTATTTATTTGGAGCGCCGCTCCGGGAGGTCTTTCCAATGCCGCGTAGGAATTGGAATCGTATTCAGCCGACCAGTATCGGCCATGCAATGGAGCTCTGCATCGATTATGCAAAAGAGAAAGACCCCACGTTTTCCATCGACCGGCTCGCTGAGTTTCTGGGCCAGCAGAACAAATGGATCGTATACAAGTGGATAGGTGAGGGCCGCTTACCCGCCATCCTGATCCGGCCGTTTCAGACAGCCTGCGGCATCAACTTCATCACACGCTATCTCGCGCACTCCGATCAACACATGCTGATCAAGATGCCGACGGGGCGGAAGACCACCAATAAAGACATCAATGCGCTGAATATGGTTTCACACGAAACCATCGGTTTGCTCATGCGCTTTAACGATGGTGCTGCAACGGCAGACGAAACGATTACCGCTATCACCGAGGTGATGGAGTCGTTCGCCTGGCACAAAGGCAACGTCGAAAAGAGTGCGCAGCCCGAGCTTGATTTTATTGGTGACGGGGAAACGGAATGAGGCCATCCAGAATCAAGCCTGGAACGGAACTGAACATCCAGATGTGGGGCGGAGGTACGCGTACCGCTTACTTCGTGCAACGAGAGGCTACCAAAGGTCCGATGCCGGCTGTCAATTATCTGCGGTTTCCAAGCTTCGACGGGCAGAACGGCCCGGGTGATGACGGCATGTGCGTCATGGACGATTACGAATTATCTCGCCGTGGTGAGTACGCAAATCGGAGAAAGACTGATGGATAAATATCGCAGCGAATCACAACAAAGAGTGCTTCGCATTTTAACCGTGCTGGCAGGCCATGAAGTCAGCGGCCTGGCCCCTGGAGAAATTGCCAAGGGAACAGGTTATTCGGCCAGTAATGTCACACGCGCCCTGGCAAATCTACGGATCGCCGGACTTGCTGAACAGTTGCCTGATTCTGAGCGGTGGCGACTGTCTCCCAAGGTTGTGCAGATCGCCATCGCCCATATGAGCGGCCTCGATAAAGCCCAGGGCAAGCTCGACGAAGTGCGCAATCGATTTTCCCGCAACCCACATTAATTGAACAAGGAACGAAGCCATGCCACGTAAATCAACACAAACAAAATCTGCCGACATGACCCAAACGGCTGATGCCGGCGCTATCGAATCAGCTGCGAAGGCATTGGATGAAAACAACCAACGCCTGCAACAGGTGGATGCGCAATTTGGCGATGGGCAAATCTACGATGCGAACAGGCTCATAAACGAAACCCGCTTTTATCTGAATCAATCTGCCGAAGCAATGCTGGAAGCGGGAAAGCGGTTAATTCTGCTGAAAGAACACGAGCAGCATGGGAATTTTATCCAGGCACTGAATGACATTGGCATCGGCCCGCGGGCGGCGCAGCGCATGATGCAAGCCGCATTCAAATTCAGCGGCAATAAAGTCGCGTTGGTTCGGCTCGGTAAAACAAAAATGCTGGAGCTTATGGCTGAGGACGATGATGACCTGGAGGCGCTTGCTAACGGCGGGACAATCGCCGGTCTAACTCTGGACGATATCGATCAAATGTCCGCTCACGAAGCGCGTACCTCTTTGCGCGCCGCGAGAAAGAAAGTGGAGGAAGACCAGGAGGTCCACGAGCGGATACTTGAGCAGAAAGACAAGAAGATCAACCAGCTCCACAAAAAGCTCCACGACCACAAAAAGAAAACCCAGGAATTCGATTATCGAGTCAACGAGTACCTGCTCGAAACCACCGAGATCGGCGGCCAGCTCATGGCGCAGATCGACCGCCTGAACACCTTGCGCGACACGTTCCTCAATGACGACTTCGGCGACGAGAACGAGGCCGCTGACAAAATGATGGCGGAGAACTACTACCACGTGATGCAGCAGGTGGCGAAGTACATGGAAGAATCCGCCGCCGCCTGCGAGGAAGTCTTCAGCGGCTATATCGAGTAATTCAGTCAAAAGGAATCGAAATGAGTGAGATTAAAGATAACGTTTTTGACTCAATTCACTGTTACGCAAATGAGCATGGTGATGAAAAAACATTAAAGCTGCTTTGCCGCCTCGTTGGTGCCTATGTCGTGCACCTTGATCAGGAAGGCGCGGTAATTTACGACCGGGCGCTGGGGGTCAAGATTGATGTTTCAATCACCCACAGAGGACAGCGCTCATGAATATCGACGTTATTTTTTACTGGATTGGTATAACTGCGTCTGTATTTTTTGTGCTGCTGGGTATGTCGGCTTTCGCAGGCTGGGTCATGAATGTGGTCTGGCGCAAGTTCAAGGATGGTAAGGAGCTTGCTCTCATCATCGGACTATGGCGCGACAGCCAACATAACAAAGAATCAGATGGACAAAACAACCATTGAGGATCGGGATGTGGGGATTCAGGAATCTGCCTCGTTAATTATACAGGATGCGCTGCGTCAACTGGCGCGCCAACTGGATGCCGCCGCGCACCGGGAGCGTGGCAAGCTGGTCGATGCGTTTGCCGTGCTGCATGGCTGGAGTCGGGCGAAAGTGTACCGTCGGCTCAAGGAGATTGGCTGGACCTCCGGACGTAAAACGCGGGAGGACAAGGGCAGCTCCAGCCAGTGTGATGAGGCGCTGTTACATTTGTGTGCCGTCCAGCGCCTCGGTGTGCGCAAGAACGGCAAGGTCACGATGCAGACCCCCAACGCCCGGTCACTGCTGGCGGTTAACGGTCGGCAGTTCACGGTCGGCAATGCCCGCCTGAATTCGATCCTCAAGCAGCGTGGTATGGACATCAACAAACAGAAGCAGGACCGAGCGGTGCAGCCGCTGCGCTCGCTGCATCCCAATCATGTCCATCTGGTCGATCCCTCTCTGTGCCTGATCTACTACCTCAAGGACGGCACGCAGCATGTCATGCGCGATGACGAGTTCTACAAAAACAAGCCGGACAATTTCGACAAGATCAAACTGAAAGTCTGGCGTTACGTGCTGGTGGATCATTACTCCGGCACGGTGATCGCCCGCTATTACGAGAGCGCCGGCGAATCCTCTAAAAATCTGTATGACTTTTTATTGTACTGCTGGAAGCGGCTGGATGACCGACCGTTTCACGGCGTGCCCGGTGTGCTCTATTGGGACAAGGGCTCAGCCAATACCGCCGGCGCGGTCAAGCAGGCCATGAAGTCGCTGAGCGTCAAGACCTTCGATCATAAAAGAGGCAACCCCCGCGCCAAGGGTTCCGTCGAGCAGGCCAACAACCTCGTGGAGAAGCTGTTCGAGTCTCGCCTGCGCTATGAGCCGGTGCAGTGTGTGGCCGATCTCAATGCTGCCGTTGAGGGCTGGTACAACGCGTACAACGCAGATGCAATCCCGCACTATGACAGCCGACTGAAGCGCCGCTACATGCGCGAGCCCAAGGCGCGCTATGCCATCTGGCAAATCATCCGTCAGGATCAGTTGCGCATCCTACCGGACGAAGATGTGTGCCGTTATCTGCTATCCGCCGAGCCGGTGGATCGCAAGGTCAAGGCCGATCTCACTGTGTCGTTCAAGCATCCGGTGAGCAAGCAGCGCGAATGGTATGACGTCTCGCCGATCCCGAACATTTATCCCAACGCCGTGGTCCGCGTGTCGCCGCTGATCTACGGCAACCACCAGGTGATGGTGTACGCCGTGAACTACCAGGGCGAGGAGGATATGTTCGTTGTCGAACCGCTGCCGCGTGACGAGTTCGCCGGGTTCCGCATGGACGGCGCGATTATCGGCCAGGAGATGAAGTCGCAGCCGGACACGGTCATCGAACAACAGGGTAAGGCGGCAGATCGTGCGGCGTTCCCCGGCAAGACCCAGGACGAGATCGACAAGGCCAAGGACAAGAACGCCGCACCGTTCGACGGCACCCTGGATGCGCACTCGCATCTGAAGCATGTCAGCAAGCCCGACTATATCAAGCGCCCGGGCAGCGAGCTGTCGCTGCCGGATCAGTACTCGTTCGAGGCAAAACCACTCACCCACATCGAGACCTGCAAGCGCCTGGTGGCCGAACTGGATCGATCACTGGATCCGCACGAGCACAGCCTGGTTCGCGAGCTGTATCCGGACGGTGTGCCTGAATCCGAATTTTCCAACCTGTTGCAACGCATTACATCGCCGTCGCAGCAATCACCCACGCTCAAACTCGTGAACTAAGGAGGTCTTATGTCCACCGCCAACGCCAGAAAACTCGAGCCGGATCGACAGCCGCCGGTTGTCCAGTCTGTCTCGATCCGATCCACCGCCAACAAGAAAACCAGGGGGAAACGTTACATGCCGCTCAAGCTCAAGATGGTACTGGCCAGGCATGGGCTGCGCCAGGCTGACTGGCAGAACGCCATCATCCAGGACCGCGGCCGGGGCGCCGGCAAACCGGTGTCATCGTCCGCCGGCACACAGCTGCTGAACTGGGGAGTTTGGCCCAAGCTCACCGACATCAACAAGATCAAATCGCAAACCGAATCTTTTCTTCGTGACAACAAGGTCCCTGACGATGATATCGCCACTGTCTGGGAAATCGATCACGAGGACAAGGGTCGCGGGGCGCATCCATCTGGAGTGCATGCCGGGCAACGCCCGGGGAAGAAACGCCAGAGTCCATTTATCGACGAACTACCGGAGGCCGAAATGTTATCGCAAAAAGCTAAAAATCATTTTCATATTTTCCGCGATCCCTTCATCGATGATATCCAGAGAAAAGAGGATGTCTACTTGTCTACCGACCAACGCTATATCGCCGAGGCCATGTTCCACACGGTCAAGCATGGCGGGTTCCTGGCAGTCGTCGGCGAATCGGGTGCCGGCAAGTCCACGCTGAGACGCGCGATGCTCGAGCGCATCCAGAGCGAAGGCCTGGCCGCCACCATCATTCAGCCGCGTGTCTTCGACAAGGGCCGATTGACCACCGGGCTGATCTGCGAGGCCATCATCGGCGACCTTTCCAACGACCGACCGCGCCAGTCCCTGGAGCGTAAGGCCCGCCAGGTGGAACACCTGCTCACCGGATCGAGCCGCGCCGGCAACAACCACGTGCTGCTGATCGAAGAGGCACATGACCTGACGATCAAAACCTTGAAGTACTTGAAGCGCTTCTGGGAGATGGAGGACGGCTTCAAGAAGCTACTCTCGATCATCCTGATCGGCCAGCCGGAATTGAAGGACAAACTCGACGAGAGGCAGAACTGGGATGCGCGTGAAATCATTCAGCGCTGCGAGATTGCTGAGCTACGTCCACTCAATGGCAATCTGGAGGAGTACCTGTCACTCAAGTTCAACCGCATCGACAAGAGTCTTGATGAGGTATTCGACACCGACGCCTTCGATGCATTGCGGGAACGGTTGACCATTCGCCGCCGCGGCCAGCAGATCGGTGACAGCATGCTCTACCCCTTGCGCGTCAACAACGCGGTGACCAAGGCCATGAACCTGGCCGCCAACATCGGTGCGCCGACAGTCAACGCCGATATCGTCAAGGAGGTGTGACTATGACAACAACATCCTCTGTCCTTCAGCCAGCACCGTATCCGGATGAATACCTGGACTATTGGTGTGACACCTATGTTTTTCTTCACCTAAAAGAGCATGGCATCACAGTCAGACAGTTCCTGCTCGATCCCGTGCCCTACATAGAACGCCTGTGTAATCACCTCCCGCTGCTGCCGCAGCAACGCGCCATTCAGGCGCGCCTGGACCGCGAGGAAGTCCGCAATCTGGAAAAAGAGTTCGAGGCGCAGCTGGAACAGGACGCCCAGGTCACTTACCGCAACGGCGCCTTTATCGAGCCGATGCATCACTGTGCGTTCCCGCGCTGCCCGCACCGACGTAAGGAGACATGATCATGAGTGCAACAGACGACATCAACAAGCTGATACTCACCGGGAGTCTGATGGCCGAACAGTTACGTAGCATCGCGAACGAACTGGATCATACATCAGGCGCTAATCCAGACCGTCCCGAGCATTCGTTACCGCGAGCTTGGGAGAATTATTTGGAGCGTCTACGTCATGAGCAACGAAAAACATCCTGAAACAATTGGCTATTGCGAGGGGCTGTGTGGCGGGTTGTTGAGCCACCACCTGGTTAACGGCCTGTGCCCTATCTGCAGGGTGGACCACCGCATCGCACGCCTGGATCACGATGACTATGACGATGTGCCTCTTGGCGTCGAGTCATTCAACCTGCAGATGATCGGGAGGCCGATGTGAGCAGTGAGAACCAGATTGTGATCGATACTCGGCCCGAATCTGGATCGCCGTTCGTCGCACCCGAGGGCGTCGGTGACTACGTGACCTGGCTGCTGAATCGGTATGACAGCTGCAGGGCGAAGGATGGCGAGTCGCATTACTACTTCGGCATCGGGCAGAAGATCAACGTCTGCATCTTTATGGCCAAAAACAAGGATGCGCTGTTGATCTCAAAAGGCCCACATGCCGAAGCGGTGGCCGAGGCGGTACAGAAAATCGCGGACCAGGCTGTGACGGTTTACCCGGTCCCGTCAAACGACGATTAGCAGAGGAGACTCTCGATGAACAGCCAGATGCGTCACGAGCTGCAGCGGTTGCTGAATATCCTGCAGCAGCACTCGGGGAAGGAGAAGGCGATCAGCATGCTCGACCTGTATGAGCAGTATACCGGCAACCGCGTCGACCGGGACCAAGACGGTAAGCCCACTCAGAACGTGCCCACGTTATCGAGGAGCATGCGGCACCTGATTGACGAGCTGATCGAGGTGCATGCGATCCCGGTGATGTCCAGCAGTCGCGGCGGTTACTGGCTCGTGACGGATGAACAAGAGTTGGCGGAGGTGACTCATCAATTCATGTCGCGCGGCATCAGTTCCCTGCAAAAAGCCGCGCGGCTCAAAAAGATATCGCTGGCCGAGGCGCTGCGGCAAATGGCGCTGGATCTGGAAGCCGGCGACGCGGAACAACAGAAGCATCAGGAGGCAAAATCATTATGAGTTCAATGAAAGAGATCGAACAGAAGGCAGAGCAATACAGTCGCAAACGGGACGATCTTGAGAAAGTGGTCACCGCAATGCAGCAAGAACTGAATGCTGTGAAGCGCCGTCACATTCGCAACATCCGATGCGCTGTACGCGAGGCTGCCGACGCAAAGAATGTGCTCTATGAGGCTATCTCCGACAGCCGCGGCCTGTTCAAAAAACCAAAAACGAAGATCTTTCACGGTATCAAGGTCGGCTATGCCAAGCGTAAAGGTAAGGTCGAGATCGAAAACGAGCCGGCCGTGGTCGAGCGCATCCGCAAACAACTGCCCGAAGATCAAGCCGAGCTGCTGATTCGAGTCACAGAGAAGGTGGACAAGAACGCGGTCGGCGAACTGACCGCGGCCGATCTGAAGCGTCTCGGTATTCGCATTAAGAGCGACACCGATGCTGCAGTGATCGCCCCAGTCGATGGTGAAGTGGACAAGCTGGTCAATGCGCTACTGGCCGACATCGAGGGGGTTGAAAATGAGGCCGATCAAAATGACAAGGAAGATGCCGCATGACGAAATCACAGAGAGCGCAGGCCTTGAGCAGCCTTCTGAACACCTCCGTGTCCGACACGGAATCTTCGCTGGTGCACTACAGCGATCCGACGTTGCTGTGTGATCTCCTGCTGGCTTGCAGGGAGCGCGGCCAGCCGACACGCGAGCAGATTGTCCGCCGCCGTATTGCGCGGTTGATCCGGCAAGGGGTGGCCAATGGCTATTGAGTACGTCGACCTGGTTATGGACAACGGCGAGCTGGTGCGAATCGAGTGCCCCGATCAGGACGTCGATGACATGCATGAGAGCCTGGAACACAGCATGAAGCGCCGCGATTGGTGGTCACCGAATCAGTTTGATGGATGTCAAGCAACATATCTCGGCCTGCTTCTCGGCAGGGTAAATATGGCGCGAGTCGTCGGGATACTGTAATGCCGGCACCCAACACCCAGCAGCTGATCGAGAAAATCCAGGGGGCGGGCTACACCTTGGGTGTCGATGCCTATCCGGACGGATCGATGCTTTGTCAAATCTATGGACCGCTGGATAAAGACGGTGGGCAGGAGTCGCTGGTTTCCAACGAAGGAAAGCTTCTACATAAAACAATCCTGCGTTGTTGGGTGCAGGTATCAAAGAGAGGTGAAAAATGAAACTGCAGCTATACACTCGGGCCTCCGGCGCCTGGACCACGATCAAGACATACAATCATGACGACCATAATGCGGTGCGTGACGAAGCATTGGAGCTTGCGCGAGAAAAAAGCGTCGGCATCGGTGGCCTGCGAATTATGATCGGAAACAAGACCCTGACCCACTGGAACGCGATGCAAGGCTGGGTGGACCACTATCCCAACCCACAGAAAAAGCCGATTAGCAACCCGCCCCATGCTAGTCAATCAAAACACCCTGAATATTCAAAGCCAGAAAACAGAACGTCGAAAGAGCGTAGGCGATGCCTGAGTTGCGAAAACCTGTTTTGGTCACAGGGAGCCCACAACAGGTTATGCACAGACTGCCGACGTGACACGGATTCTGTGCCTCTGTATACCGCCCATTTTCCTGCGCGGATATAACCAAAAAGGTGACCGATGAGTAAAAACCTGAACATGACAGTGGAAGCTGTCCGCGAACACGCGAAAATCATGGAACTGCATGCGTTGAATTTTCTCGACGTCCACGGCAACTGTGGCGCCCGATGTCACAATATCAAAACCATACACCTGGTCTTCATTGACGGAAACGAAGCCCGATTGTCGCCGCATGAATTCGCCCGGCTCGTGGACGTCCGATTCATGCTGAGACCAACCAGGAACGATAGCTGATGACTGACAAATCACATATCGACTGGACAGACGCTACCTGGAACCCGGTCACAGGCTGCACCAAGGTCAGCGCTGGCTGCAAGAACTGTTACGCCGAACGCGAATGGCCCAGGCTGGCAGCTAACCCTAAGGCTGCAAAATACTATGGCCGAGAGTTCACTGACGTGCGGTGCCATGAAGAGGTCCTCGACCAGCCGCTGCGCTGGCAGAAACCGCGCCGGATTTTCGTTAACAGCATGTCCGACCTGTTCCACGAGAACGTGCCTGATTATTTCATTGGGGCCGTGTTTAACACGATGTACGACGCCAAGCGGCATCAATTCCAGTTGCTGACGAAACGCCCTGACCGGATGTGTAATTTTATGCTGGGTACCACAGGATGCGGTGCAAACTATGACCCAATTCCCAATATCTGGTATGGGGTTTCGGTTGAGGATCAAAAAGCCGCCGATGAGCGAATCCCTTCATTATTATTGATCCCGGCAGTTGTTCACTGGGTAAGTATGGAGCCGCTGCTGGGACCGGTGCATTTGACGCACGTTGACTATGGAGCGCCCGCTCCGTATCACTTGGATGCGCTGGTTGGCTACTGCGAAAACGGCACGGATACCAATTTGGACTGGGTCGTCGTCGGCGGTGAATCTGGGCCCAAAGCCAGACCAATGCACCCAGACTGGGTGCGCGCCCTTCGCGATCAGTGTATCACTGCAGGTGTCCCGTTCTTCTTTAAACAGTGGGGAGAATGGCTGCCCATCTCTCCTGTTTATTCCAACGATATCGATCCCCAGGAATTCATTGATGAATGGGACGATGGCAAACGAGAACTGTTGGCGATGGATTTCAGTGGCTTTATCTGGAATCACTGGAAGGGTGATAAAGATATCGAGTTCAATGGCCAACCTGCTACCAGCTCCTGGTACTTCGCCAAGGTCGGTAAGCAGCGGGCAGGTCGTGAACTGGATGGTCAAATCTGGGACCAGTATCCAGAGGTATAGTTTGATGCACTATCAGGACCAACAGACAAAGCGCAACAACGAGCTGGCCAAAATCCATATTGCCAAAAAAGACCTGGCAATGGAGGAGGACACCTATCGTCAGATTATTCGTGAGGTCGGTGGCGCGCGTTCTGGAAGCTCGGCCGATCTGGATCTCGCCGGTCGTTCCAAAGTACTGAAGCATTTTGCCGATCTCGGTTGGAAGCCGCGCCGCCGCCGTTCCAATACCAGCCATCCTGACCAGGCCGACGCCAACGCAACGCCCGGCCAGGTGGATATGATCACGGCGATCTGGTTGCGCCTGGGTGCGGCCGGGGTGGTGAAGGATACCAGCCGTCGCGCCATGCGCACCTGGTTGATGAATACAACGCGCCGATATCACCCGAGGCGCGTCGGATATAGCGACCCCCGGTTCCTGCCAAACTGGGTGGCCGTCCAGGTGATCGAACAACTGAAAGCCTGGGCTGAACGCTGCGAGGTCGACTGGCGTGACTGACTGCGTTCAGAAAGACGATCTGCTGTTCGACCTGATCGACAAGACGGCCTCGGTCCTGGAGGAAGCCGCAGGCATGTCACAGGACGATGCGCGTGTCGCCGCGTGCGCCGTAGCCAGGGCCGTCGCCAAGGACTGGGGCGGAATGCAGATCTACATCCCCAAAGGCCTCTCGCTGCGGGACGTTGAAATCTACAGCCAATTTACCGGCAACAACGTCCCCGAGCTGTGCCGCCGCTACGGCCTCACCGAGGTCCGTATCTATCAGATCATCGACAAGGCCAGGAAGGCCCATATCGCCAGGACCCAGCCCGATCTGTTCACTGAATAGCCCGCGGTGGATATCCATTCCAAGGATTATCAGGAAGCCTGGGAAGAGCGCGCCGCAATCATGGAGTATTGCGGTGGCCTACCCAGGACAGAGGCTGAATATCGCGCCAGACGCTGCCTCGATCACATCCAGAAAAACCAGGTGGTACCGGAAACCCGGACCGACCAGGTGGAGCAGCGAGACTGCACCGACCAGGTTGAATCAGGGGAAGATCACAACCGGGAAGATGACGGCCGCAGCGAGGCCGCCCGAGCCGCCCTGACACAGGCCAGAGCCATACTGAAGGGTGAATAGATGGTGAGCCAGCAGACCACCTACAGGATGATCAAGCCGCACCTGTGGTGGTGGGAAGGGAGGCTGGTCTGCCTGGTCTGTTCAGCCATCGACGGCAAGCCTGACACCATTTTCAGCACCAGACCGAGAACCCGCCGAGGCGCGGCCCGCTTCATCAGACAACACTCCAGCTGCGGCCTGTTCTGACCGCTTCGCCCGGCCGCCCCGGCTTTCACTATCTGCAAGTGTCTTGTAAAAAGACGTCCCGTGTCATCCCATTATGTTCCGGATTATCCCACTTATCTCATCAACACGGGTCCATTTATCTCACGGGGTTTCACAAAGAAGCTCCCCCGAAAGACGCCGCCGGTTCAGCCATTTCCAATGGCTGAACCGGTTCCCTGCGCTTCTCGCTCCAGTCGGGCTCGCCAGACGGGCCTTCCATGGCCCGACTGGCGAGTGCGCTCGTCCATGAGCGCACCCTTCGGGCTAATCCTCCTTCCACTGCGATGCTCGGCGGCGTCTAACGGGATTAAAGCCAAGCTAGCGAGGCAAGGGTTTTCCCTGATATTTCAGCAACTAACTAGGTGTTAGAGTGAAAATGCAGGAAATCCTTGCTAGGGTTAAGAGTAATTACTAGCACATCTGGGGCAGGTCTTGTCTTTTGCTTCCTACAAGACAAAAGGCAAGACCTGATCCTGTGATGCTCGGTTGGATAAGACGCTTTTTATTTTTACCATATATTCTCGGGAGAACGTCGGAATGGAAAGTTGGGAGGCCGCATTAAGTGGAAGAAGCGAGTTAGAGCAGTATGGTGAAAATAAACTATTGCTCTTTGCTCTTGATCTACATCAAGAGATTGATGATATAGATTTGATTGCAAATGATGTGCTAACTGACGGCCCGAATGACAAAAAGTGCGATCTAGTTTACGTTAACAGAGAAACTGGAAAAGTGATTATTGCTCAAGGTTATTGGGCGAAGTCAATGACAAAAAAACAAGCTCCGGCAAATAAAGCGAGTGATTTAAATACCGCGGCAACGTGGTTGTTATCATTGCATACGGAAATTCCTGATATATTAAAGTCAGTCGCAGAGCAGTTACACGCTGCTTTATTGGACCAGGAGGTAAGCTCTATAGAGTTTTGGTATGTACATAATCTTGATGAATCTGAGAATGTTGAAGCTGAACTAGATAGAGTATCACAAACCGCAGAAAGCTTGATAAAACGATATTTTCCTGATTCACAGGTTGATTTGATTACTGCTAGTGAGGTTGGGAGGAATACTCTCGATACATGGTACAGAGGAACACAGGCGCCAATATTGGTTACTGATTCATATAATTTTGAAACAAAAGGCGGCTTTAAGACGAAGGGAATAAACTGGGAGGCATATTCTACTTCTATACCTGCTGCCTGGCTTCAAGAAATTTATAGCGAGCATGGAAAGAATCTCTTTTCGGCTAATGTAAGAGATTATTTGGGAAGTAGGCAAACAGATAAAAATATTAATCATAATATAAAAGAAACCGCACGAAATCATCCTGAAATGTTCTGGGTATATAATAATGGAATAACTGCCCTTGTAAATGATTTTGAATATACATCGGAAGATGATCTTGGGGTTTTGAAAATCTCAGGTATCGCGATTGTAAATGGCGCGCAAACAACTGGTTCTATTGGTGCTGCTGGTGATGCGGATTTAAAAAATGCATATATTCCCGCTAGATTTGTTAAGTGTAGTGATGCAAATACAGTCCAGGAAATAATCAGGTTTAACAATAGCCAGAATAAGATCGAGGCGTCTGATTTTAGGAGTAACGATCAAATTCAAACAAGGCTTCGTCGTGAGTTCGATACAATTCCTGGAATTGTATATACAGGAGGTAGGCGAAGCGCAGAGAGCTTCGCAAGAAGGTCTCGCGGGCAAATTCCATCGTATTCTGCAGCTCAAGCTTTAATGGCATTCCACGGCGATCCTGGAACAGCGTATAACCAGCGAAGTAATATATGGAAGTCTGATACGTTGTATTCTAAAATTTTTAATACTGAAACTACAGCAGAGCATATTGTATTTGCGTATTCGCTTCTGAAAGCCGTTGATGAGTTCAAGTTAAATTTAAGAAACATTGGTGAAGATAATCGAACTGATACCCAGAGCCGTCAATGGAATGTTCTTGGGCAAAGAGGTGCGACATTCTTGGTCTCATCAGCAATCGCGTCAAGTATGGAAACAATCTTGAAGAAACCAGTGCCCAATAGATTTCAGATAAAATTTAAATCAATTTCCACAATTGAAGCGGCAATAGAAGCATGGAGTGATGTCTTATTAGCTATTATGCCTTTGGTTAATAAGTTATCGCGAGCGCTTGAAAGTGGAAATTTGAAGAATAAGGATGTGGTTAAGTCGAGTATTGATGATTTTGTCGATATGCTAGAAGCGGTAAGGCATCCAAATGCGCAGATTTTTGATAATTTCGCAGATCTAATAAACTCATGAACCCGGGTAAAAGCATAAAGGGATAAAACGGGTCGATGACAAAGTGTGATGCGAATAATTCTTGGTTGTTATCGATCCGTTTTGTTCAAGGAAAATGACTAACTGATTTAAGGGGCAAAGCCCTTATTGAGTTCAATTTCAATGTTAAAGTATGGAGATTAATTATGGCTGATGAAAACAGCAGAAAATCAGAACAAGAAGTAGATGGGGTGCCAGTATATCTGCCGGATAATCTTAAGGCGAGTTCGTTTTGTAACAATATTATTGCCCAATTTTCACCAGAAGAGTTCTCGATTGATTTTATTAATATGGGTGCGGTCCATAATGCTTTTGTGGCTCGAATTGCATTAACGCCCTCTCATATGAAGCGATTTGCCAAACTTACAGCACAGAAAGTCGCTGAATATGAAAAGATGTTTGGTGATATCCCAGAAACAATAGAAGAACAAAATAAATAAGATTTTATTATGGCTGAACCAGCAGATAATGATAACCCTATAAACTGGGTTGATTTTTTGTTCAATACCGTCGCATTTGTCTGGGGGTTTTTACTCGGGGGGGCGACAGGTTATTTTGGCAACTGGTTATGGGAAAAATTTCGACCGAGGAACAAGAGCGAGCATCTTACTATTGCTGCAGACAAAGATGGCGCCTATTTTTCAGGCCGGATGACCCAAGGTAATAAAGATCAAGTATTGAAGACTTTGAAAGCCACCGCCACACCTACGAGTCTTGATAAGACTAAGACTTATGGTAAATCGGAAACTGGCGCAAGCGAATCAAAAAATTCAGGAAGCTCAAAATAATTATACGTAAATGAATCGTAAATGGGATTGGTAGTAAACGATCCTCATTTGCAAACAGCGTAAAGCTCATTGCGAACAACACAGAATCAATTTTTTCTCCGCGTTCCTCTGCGCCTTTGTTGCGCGATGTACAGGGATGTACAAGTGTCGCGGGAGGCAGGATGACCTGAGCAACGCGAAGTAATGCTGAATGAAACCCGAAGGGGTTCTACAGTGAGCCGGGAGCGACCCTCTGCGTTAATCTCTTGATCTTGTTTTAATCCAGCTCCGGCCGGATAGCCCGTTCCATTAATGCATGGACGGCTTCGGTGGGGGTGTGACCTTCGTGGATGACGCGGTAGACCTGTTCGGTGATGGGCATGTCGACGTTGTGGCGTTGCGCCAGGGCGAAGACTTCCTTGCAGGTGTTGATGCCTTCGACGACCTGGCCAATCTCCTCGACGACGTCGTCCTTGCTGCGCCCTGTGCCGAGCGCGAGACCGAGGCGGCGGTTGCGGGATTGATCGTCGGTGCAGGTGAGGACCAGATCGCCCAGGCCGGTGAGGCCCATGAAGGTGTCGTGCTGCGCGCCGAGGGCGACACCCAGGCGCATGATTTCGGCGACGCCGCGGGCGATCAATGCGGCGCGGGCGTTGGCACCGAAGCCCAGGCCGTCGGCGGTGCCGGCGGCGATGGCCAGCACGTTCTTGCAGGCGCCGCCGATTTCGACGCCGATGATGTCCTCGCCGGTGTAGGCGCGGAAGTGATCGTTGTGCAGGGCGCGGGCCAGTTCCAGGGCATAGTCGCCGTTGCGCGAGGCGACGGTGACGGCGCCGGGCAGGCGCTGCGCCACTTCACGGGCGAAGGTCGGCCCGGAGATAACCGCCATGGGGATGTCGGTCCCCAGCTCTTCCTCGGCCTGTTGATGCAGCAGTTTCTGGCTGTCCGGCTCCAGTCCCTTGGTGGCCCAGCAGAGTTTATGCTCGTCGCGCAGCAACGGCTTGATGCGGGTCAGGGTTTCACGAAAGGCGTGGCTGGGCACCACGAGCAAAATGATCTGCGCTTCGTCGAGCGTGCTCTCGAGATCACCGTTGGCACTCAGGCCTTTGGGAAAGCCCAGGCCGTGCAGATAACGCTGGTTGGCGCGATCGCGGTTGAGGGTGTCGGCCTGTTCGGGACGATGAGTCCAGAGCGTGACGCTATGGCCGTTATCCGCCAGCAGCATGGCCAGCGCCGTCCCCCAGGAGCCGGCGCCCAGAACGGCAAAGCGTTGCGCGGGACGGGACATGGCCGGTTAGTGACTGGCGCTGTCGGTGTCGGCCTGTTGCTGATCGGCCAGGTGCTTGGCGTACAACGCCTCGAAGTTAACCGGCGCCAGTAACAACTGCGGAAAGCCGCCACGGGTGGCGATGTCGGAGACCACTTCGCGGGCGTAGGGGAACAGCATTTCGGGGCAGAAGCTGCCGAGCATGTGGCCCAGTTCGTCGCGATTGAATCCCTTGATATAAAACACGCCGCTTTGCTGCACTTCGATCAGATAGGCGGTCTTCTCTTCGTGTTTGACGGTGACCGTCAAAGACAGAACCACTTCGTAGACATCGTCGGCGACGCGCTTGCCGTTGCTGTTAAGTTCCAGGTTGATCTGCGGTTGCAGCTGTTCGGTGAAAATCCCCGGCGCATTGGGTGATTCGAAAGAGAGGTCCTTGGTATAGATCTTCTGGACGGCGAACTGCTGTTCGGCGCTCTGTTCAGAAGTTTGCGGGGTATCGTTTTCGGCCATGAGTTTATCTTGTGGTTGTGAATAGAAATTTGTCCGGTAAAGTCCGGAATAGTAGCAGATCGGCGACGGGCCTGGGCAGGGTACGAGTCAGATAAACTGTTGTGCCCAGCGGCTCAGGTTCGACAGATCCATGGCGCCGGCCTGGCGTCCCAGCTCGCGGCCATGTTTGAACACGGCCAGGGTCGGAATGCTGCGGATCTGATACCGGGCGGCCAGTTGCTGCTGGGCTTCGGTGTTGACCTTGGCCAGGCGCAGTTTCGGTTGCAGTTGCGCGGCGGCCTGTTCGAATACCGGGGCCATCATCTTGCAGGGGCCGCACCAGGGTGCCCAGAAGTCGACCACGACCGGAATGTCGTTTTTTTCGATATGGCGGGCAAAGTTGGCGGCGCTCAGTTCCACCGGCTGGCCGTCGAACAGCGGCTGATGGCATTTTCCGCACTTGCCGCCGGCGCTCAGCTTGTCGGCCGGCAGCCGGTTGATGCTGTCGCAGTGCGGACAAACGATATGCAGCGCGTCGCTCATGGGGCGTGTCTCAGGCGTCGCTCAATCCCAGGCGCTGATCCAGCTGGCCCGCCGCTTCCAGGGCATAGAGTTCATCGCAGCCACCGACGTGTTCCTCGTTGATGAAGATCTGCGGCACCGTGTGGCCCTGGCTGCGTTCCATCATGATCTGGCGTTGTTCGTTGTCGCTGTCGACCGGGATTTCGTGATAGCTGACCTGCTTGCTGTCGAGCAGTCGCTTGGCCCGAACACAGTAGGGACAGAAGCGGGTGGTGTAGATAGTGACGTCGGCCATGGGCTGCCTCCCTGTTATTTGCCTTGTTTTTGATGGACCAGCGGCAGGTTGGCATTCTTCCAGGCCATGAT
>JAXHTI010000249.1:0-2536 GCA_034190045.1 Pseudomonadota bacterium | reverse complement strand
CCCACCCCGTGTACATCCACCAGCAGCTGCGGCGGCTGCTTGCTGATCAGAATCCCCTGAATACGCCCGATCACCTGTTGGCTCCTGATTGAATTTTGCCTAACTGTACCATTTCTTGGGTTCTCTGGAATTAACGCGGAGTTCGCGGAGGCGCGGAGCCGCAGAGAAGATATGATGCTTGTCCCGGATCCGGGCAGAGAAAAATTGTCTCGGAATATGGGCTGCCACGGGGGCCAATCCAGATTAATTTTACCTCCGCGTCTCCGCGCCTCTGCGTCCTCCGCGTTGTTTCCCAGAAACCTCGCTAACGGCGGCGCCGCAAGCGGCGTACTCCTGCCGGCAACTGGGGCGATAATTGTTGCATGCTCTGGCTCAGGTGGGCGTGACAAAGGGCGACGGCGAGGGCATCGGCGGCATCTTCCTGGGGCAGTTTGTTGAGGCCGAGCAGATGTTGAACCATGTGCTGGACCTGCGCCTTGGCGGCACTGCCCTTGCCGACAATGGCCTTTTTGATTTCCCGCGGGCTGTATTCGCTCATCGGCAGGGAGCGCAGCGCCACCGTGCTGATCGCCGCCCCCCGCGCCTGACCCAGTTTGAGGGCGGAATCGGCATTGCGATGCATAAACACCTGCTCCACGGCCACTTCGTCGGGCCGGTGCTCGTCCAGCAACGCCGCGAGGCCCTGGCAAATGGTTTTCAGGCGGGTATCCAGCGTGCCATCAGCAGTACGTATGCAGCCACTGCTGATCCACAGGGCGCGCGAACCCTGCATCTCGATGATGCCAAAGCCGGTCAAGCGGGAACCGGGATCAATGCCCAGGATGCGCGTCATTCGAAAAGAGTACAGGATACCGGCAACGGAGAAAACGGCTTTTTAGGCCGCCTCAACGTCCGCGGCAGCACAGAGGACGAATTTTTAACGCAGAGGCGCAGAGACGCAGAGGACCGCAAAGGTACTTCTTGTTTTACAACATTTTGATAGTGAGAGACTTTGGCTCGATAGTTGGGACTCTGCTGCCACAAAGAATTGCTTTTGATTTCAAAATATTTTTCTCTGCGTTCCTTTGCGTCTCTGCGCCTCTGCGTTATTGGTTTTCTCTCTATAAGGTCACTGGCCGAGTTGTTCGAGGACGTCGTCGGAGAAGTCGGCGTTGGTGTAGACGTTCTGTACGTCGTCCTGGTCTTCCAGCATATCCACCAGTTTCATCACCTGTTCGGCCTCTTCCAGGGGCAGATCCACATTGGTGGCGGCGCGCATGGTCACTTCCGCCATTTCCGGCTCCAGCCCCGCCGCCTGCATGGCACTTTTGACGTCGAGAAAATCTTCGGGGGCGGTTGTCACTTCGATACTGCCATCTTCATTGGTGACCACATCCTCGGCGCCCGCCTCCAGGGCCGCTTCCATGATGGTGTCCTCATCACTGCCGGGAGGGAAACTCAGCGTGCCCAGTTTGGAAAACAGATAGGCCACCGAGCCGTCAGTCCCGAGATTGCCGCCGTTCTTGGTAAAGGCATGGCGCACCTCCGAGACGGTGCGGTTACGGTTGTCCGTCAGACAATCGGCCATGATGGCCACCCCGCCGGGGCCGTAACCTTCATAGCGGACCGCTTCATAATTGGCCCCGTCCTGATCGCCGCTGCCGCGCTTAACCGCCCGCTCGATCGTATCCTTGGTCATATTCGACGACAGCGCCTTGTCGATCGCCGTGCGCAGGCGCGGGTTGGTCTCCGGATCGCCGCCACCCTCCCGGGCGGAGACGGTAATCTCGCGAATCAGTTTGGTGAACAACTTGCCGCGACGAGCGTCCTGCGCGGCCTTGCGATGACGGATATTGGCCCATTTACTGTGTCCGGCCATGGGTACCTCGTGATGTTCCGTTAACTTTCGATAGCGGCGATCTTAACATTAATGTGTGCGTGTGCGGAGATCAGGGGCTAGATACTAGGGGCTAGGTCCTGGTCGGGTAGGTCAGGGTGCGCGCAGCGCTCCCTGACACTCCAAGTACGTTTGGAAAGTCACGCAGGCTATCGCCAGCGTGACCTACAAGACTTAGGACTTAAGACTTAGAACTTAGGACTTAGAACTCAGCACTATTAACTATCGGGGAGATAGATGGCGGTCTGTTCGTAGTGTTCGTCGTCGGCGCCGCTGTCGAACGTGAACTCGTGACTGCCGATACGGATTTCATCGCCATGCTTGAGCAGCTGGCGAATAATCTTGGTGTCGTTGACGATGGTACCGTTGGTACTACCCATATCTTCCAGGTAGACGTCGTAATAATTTTCCAGGTAGTCATTCGGCTTGAGAACCAGCCGCGCATGGCGACCACTGACGGCCGGATCATCCAGCTGGATATCGTTGCCGGCCTGACGGCCGATATGCATTTCCTTTTTATCGAATGCATAACTGCTCAGTGTCAGGCCTTCATGTTTGAGTAACAGTTTAGCCGGCATCGTAAAGTTTCCGTTTCTCAGGCCTCGTCGAAGCGCATCTGGGTGTTGGATACCTCGATGACATCGCCGGGACTGAGCTGCT
>JAXHTI010000248.1:0-2542 GCA_034190045.1 Pseudomonadota bacterium | reverse complement strand
CACGCCATCAGGTTGGCGTATTCCACCATTAGCCATTTACTGCCTTCGGACTCGAAGTTGACCTGCACCCGGGCATGACGGCCCTCGCCTTCGTAGTTCAGTACCACGCCCTCGCCGAAGGTTTCATGGCAGACCCGCTGCCCCAGGATAAACGCCGACTCGTTGAACGAAACGTTGCCCCCCGCACTGGAATAACTGGGGGCCGGTGTCACCACGCCGGTCAGGCGCTGTTCCTCGATCAGCTCGGGCGGGATCTCTTTGAGAAAGCGCGAGGGTTTGGCGTAATGCTCCTCGCCATACAGGCGACGCTTTTCGGCATAGCACAGGGTCAGTTGCGCCATGGCACGGGTCATACCCACATAACACAGGCGCCGTTCTTCCTCGAGCCGACCCGGATCTTCCGCTGACAGGCGATGGGGAAACAGCCCTTCTTCCATGCCACACATGAAGACCTGTTTGAACTCCAGCCCCTTGGCCGAGTGCAGGGTCATCAGTTGCACGCAGTCGTCCCATTCGTCGGCCTGGCGTTCGCCCGCCTCCAGCGCGGCATCGGCCAGAAACGCTTCCAGTGGCTGGAGTTCGGGCTCGCCATCCTCCACCGGTTCCGGGGTGAAATCACGTCCGGCACTGACCAGCTCCTCCAGGTTTTCGATCCGCACCTGGCCACGCTCGCCCTTTTCCTTTTCATAGTGCGCGATCAGGCCACTGGCCTGGATCGCCTGTTCGATCTGTTCATGCAGCTCCAGATCGCGAATCTCATGACCCAGCTTCTCGATCAAATGCACAAAATTCTGCAATGCGCCCAGCGCGCGGGCCGACAGCTGTTTGTGTTCGATCAGGTGGTAAATTGCCCGCCACAGGGACATCCCGCTGTTGCGGGCCGTCTCGCGCAGCGAGGTGATCGTGCGACTGCCGATACCGCGGGTCGGGACATTGATAATTCGCTCCAGCGAGGCATCGTCTTCGTGATTCACCGCCAGGCGCAGATAGGCCAGCGCGTCCTTGATTTCCTGGCGCTGGAAAAAGCGCAAGCCGCCATACACCCGGTACGGGATGCGCTCCTGGAGCAGGGCCTGTTCCAGCACCCGCGACTGGGCATTGGAACGATACAGCAGGGCGCATTCACTGCGGGCGCCCCCCTGCTCAATCCAGCCCTGAATCTGTTCGACGATATAGCGCGCTTCTTCCTGTTCATTGAACGCCCCGTACAGCCTGATTGGCTCGCCCTCCTCGCCCGCGGTCCACAGGCTCTTGCCGAGGCGATCGGTATTGTTGGCAATCAGCGCATTGGCCGCGTTGAGGATCGTCGAGGTAGAGCGGTAATTCTGTTCCAGGCGAAAGGTCTGGGTACTGGCAAAATCGCTGGCAAACTGATGAATGTTTTCCACCCGGGCGCCACGCCAGCCATAGATCGACTGGTCGTCATCGCCCACGGCGAAGACCTGGCCGGTTTGCCCCGCCAGCAGGCGCACGAAGGCGTACTGAATGGTGTTGGTATCCTGGAACTCGTCCACCAGGATATGCCCGAAGCGGCGCTGGTAATGGCCGAGAATATCGGGGTGTTTGAGCCACAGCTCGTGGGCGCGTAACAGCAACTCGGCAAAATCCACCAGCCCGGCCCGCCGGCAGGCAGCTTCATAATTCTCGTAAATGGCAATCATGTGTCGTTGCCAGGGATCGCCATGATGTTCCAGATGTTGTGGCCGCAGGCCTTCGTCCTTACGCGCATTGATAAACCACTGTGCCTCGCGCGGCGACCAGTGCTCCTCGTCCAGCCCCATCTCGCGCACCACCCGCTTGACCGCGCGCAGCTGATCCTCGCTGTCCATAATCTGGAAACCCTGGGGCAGTTCGACCTCTTTCCAGTGCGCGCGCAACAGGCGATGGGCGATACCATGAAAAGTGCCTACCCAGAGCCCGGCCGCGGGAATGCCCAGCAACTGCTCGATGCGCGAACGCATCTCGCCGGCGGCCTTGTTGGTAAAAGTCACCGCCAGAATGCCATAGGGCGAGACATTCTCGGCCTGCAGCAGCCAGGCAATGCGATGCACCAGCACCCGGGTCTTGCCGCTGCCGGCGCCGGCCAGCACCCGGACATTGCCGGTCGGGGCGCAGACCGCCTGGCGCTGGGCGTCGTTGAGGGGATCGAGAATGCCGGAAATATCCATGGGGCGCAGTTTAACAAATTGCCTGCCGCCGCGGGGTTTGCCCATGCGTGTTTTTCATTTGTCGGGATTTGAACCATACTTGAAAGCAAGGCACACGGAATGCCGATATCCCTGCCACGGGCAGGGCATGGTCCCCAGGCCGAAACAGCCATCTGTACCAGACCCTGAATACACTTTATGAACAGCAACGTATCGGACATTCAGGCCAGACTTGAGCGACTGCACCAGGATTATGCCCGCCAGTTGCCGGACAAGATCGCCGTCATCGATCGGCTCTGGCAACAACTGCTGGCCGCGCCCGATACCGCCATCCGCCAGGAACTGATCCGGCTGTGCCACACCCTGGCCGGTTCCGGGGCGAGTTACGGCTTCGC
>JAXHTI010000247.1:0-2632 GCA_034190045.1 Pseudomonadota bacterium | reverse complement strand
TGCCGGTGGCCGTCGGTATCAGTGATGAACATCGCGCCAAACTTTACAAGATATTCAACAAACTGGAACGTCCCTGGCTGTTTACCGATGCGGAGAATCTCGAACGTCTGAAAAAGTTCGCCGGGGCGCACGAGATGATCTCCGATTACGCATTGCTTGAACAGCGTACCCTGTTACAGGATCAATCCGATGAGAACCATGCAGCAGGCCAACCCCACACCCCGCAAGCGGATGACGTGGCGTTTATCCAGTTCTCTTCCGGCTCCACCAGTGATCCCAAGGGCGTCGTACTGACCCACCGCAATATTCTCACCAATCTCAACGCGATTGCCGAAGGCGCCGGTTATACCGATAGCGATATCAGCCTGAGCTGGATGCCCCTGACCCACGATATGGGGCTGATTGGTTTTCATCTGAACATGGTGGCCTGCAACATGAGCCAGTGTCTGATTCCCACCGATCTGTTCAGCCGTCGACCGCTGATCTGGTGGCAAAAGGCCAGCGAGAAAAAGGCCACGGTGCTCTGCTCCCCCAACTTCGGCTACAAACATTTTCTCAAGGCGCTGGGCGATAAAAAACTCGAGGACGTGGATCTGTCCCATGTCCGGGTCCTGTACAACGGTGCCGAGCCGATCTCCGTGACCCTGATCGAACAGTTCCTGGATGTGATGCAGGATTACGGCCTCAAACGCGAGGTCATGTTTACTGTCTACGGCCTGGCCGAAGCGACCCTGGCGGTGGCGTTCCCGCCGCAGGGAGAAATGTACCGCGCCGTGCACCTGGATCGCCACAAGCTGCGGCTCGATGATCAGATTACCTACGTCGATACGACCCATCCCGACGCCGTCAGCTTTGCCATCGAAGGCCCGCCGGTGCGGGACATGCAGATCAAGATCACCGACGAGAACAACGGGACGTTGCCCGCAGATCATATCGGTGATGTCCAGATCAAGGGGCCCAGTGTCACCGCCGGCTACTATCGCAACGAAGACGCCAATCATGTGGCGCTGACCGGCGAAGGCTGGCTGAATACCGGCGATCAGGGTTTTTTGACCGAGAACAACGAGCTGGTGATCACCGGACGCACCAAGGAGATCATCTTTGCCAACGGTCTGAACTACTATCCCCATGATATCGAGCATATTGCTCTGCACTGCGAGCAACTGGAACTGGGCAAGGTCGTGGCCTTCGGCGTGCGACAGCCCGAACAGCAGGAAGATGAGCTGCTCATCTTTATCCTTTATCGCGGTGACCTGAGCGAGTTTTTAACCCTGGCCCGGGAAGTGACCCATATCATCAACGAGCAGACCGGGCTGGATATTTCGCAGGTGATTCCGGTCAAACGCATTCCCAAGACCACCAGCGGCAAGGTGCAACGTCGACTGCTGGGTGACGATTATCTCAAGGGCGAATACGACAGTGTGCTGCAGGAACTGCAACAGCTCGATAACGCCGCCCATGCGGGTGAGGATGACGATCTGAGTCCCACCGAACGCGAAGTGAAAACGATTTGTGATGAAGTGCTGACCGACAAGCCGCTGCACCTGCACGACAACTTTTTCGATGTCGGCATCAGCTCGCTGGCCCTGGCCGAGATCCATCAGCGCATTGATGATAAACATCCCGGTCTGATCGATGTAGTGGACCTGTTCGAATATCAGACCATTGCCGAAATCTCGGCGTTCATGGATGAGAAAAAGGGCGCCTGAAGGTGCTTTTGTAATCTTACCGGTAATCCGGGTTGGGGAAATCGAACCGGCAGCCGGCCTCCCATTGTGAACGCTGATTGCCATGAGCCGGGATACCGCCGGCATCTTTCAGCATCCGCGCCATGTGCAGCAGGTTCCAGGTCATGAAGGTGGTATTGCGATTGGTAAAGTCGTTCTCCGGGCCGCCGGAACCTTCATCGCGGTAGGAAGGCCCCGGTCCCGCCTCACCGACCCAGGCCGCGTCCGATTGCGGTGGTATCAGGTAACCCAGATGCTGCAGCGAGTAGAGAATATTCATCGCACAGTGTTTGGCGCCATCTTCATCGCCGGTGACGAGACAGCCGCCGACCCGTCCATAATACAGATACTGCCCCTGATCATTCAGTTCGCCGGACATCGAGTAGAGTCGCTCGATGGTGCGGCTGCAGACTGAGGATTTGTCACCCAGCCAGATCGGCGTGGTGATCACCAGTATGTCGGCGGCAATGATTTTTTCAAACACTGCCGGCCAGGCATCCCGTTCCCAGCCGTGTTCGGTCATATCCGGATAAACGCCGAAGGCGATGTCATGGTCTACCGGACGCAGCAGTTCGGTCGCAACACGGTTTTCTTCCATGATGGCCCGGGAGATCGCGATCAGGCCATCGGTATGGGACAGTTCGGGACTTTTCTTCAGGGTGCAGTTGACAAACAGGGCCCGGAGATCGGAAAAGTCCCAGCGACTCGTACGACAGAGTTCGTGCTGTTTTGCGTTGAGCGACATGATTTTTTCCTTGTGCGACAGGCGCACGGATGAGTATATCTCCTGAGTATAGAAGCACGAATGCGCCGCGTGATCGACCCGGTTGATATCGATTTTCTGTTGTTGTCATTCACCCCGGTGGCGTGAGTTTTTCGGCGCGATCCGAATGCCGCGCGCCGCT
>JAXHTI010000246.1:0-2644 GCA_034190045.1 Pseudomonadota bacterium | reverse complement strand
AACTCGATAAATTACACCCCTATCCCTTTGAAAAACTGGCGCAGCTCAAAAGCGGTGTAACCCCGCCCGCGCAGCTGGAACATATTGCCCTGTCCATCGGCGAACCCAAACACACCGCCCCACAGTTTGTGCTGGATGTAATTCGCGATGCCCTGCCAACGCTGTCCAGTTATCCCCTGACGCGCGGCAGTGCGGCATTACGCGAAGCGATTGCCGCTTGGCTCATTAAACGCTTTGAGTTGGCGGCTAACAGCCTGGATACAGAACGGCAGGTCCTGCCGGTTAACGGCACTCGCGAGGCACTGTTTGCCTTTGCCCAGGCCGTCGTGGATCGCAGCCGCGATCCACTGGTACTCATGCCCAACCCTTTTTACCAGATCTACGAAGGGGCAGCCCTGCTGGCCGGCGCCGAACCCGGTTATCTCAACTGCGAAGCCGCCAACGGTTTTATGCCTGACTTTGACTCTGTCAGCGAGCGCACCTGGCAACGCTGTCAGTTGCTGTATTTGTGTTCACCAGGCAACCCGACCGGGGCGGTACTGGATCAACCGACACTGACCCGGCTGATGGAGCTGGCCGAACGTCATGACTTCATCATCGCGGCTGACGAATGTTATTCGGAAATCTATTTCGATGAATCAGCGCCGCCCGTTGGCCTGTTGCAAGCTGCGGCCGCGGCGGGCAATGAGCAGTTCAAACGCTGCGTGGTGTTCCACAGCCTGTCCAAACGTTCCAACCTGCCCGGTCTGCGTTCCGGCTTTGTCGCCGGCGATGCGGCGATTCTCGACAAGTTTCACCGTTATCGTACCTATCACGGCTGCGCCATGCCTCCCCATCATCAGCTGGCCAGTATCGCCGCCTGGGCTGATGAACAGCATGTCGAGCAGAACCGGGAATTGTACCGGCAGAAATTCGATGCGGTCCTGTCGATTCTGGAACCGGTCCTGAATGTCGAACGCCCCGCTGCCGGTTTTTACCTGTGGCCGCTCACGCCCGGCGATGACACGGAGTTTGCCCGTCGCCTGTACGGCGAACAAAATGTCACGGTCCTGCCGGGGCAGTACCTGTCACGTGACAGCGAGCAGGGTAATCCCGGGGGCAACCGGGTGCGTATGGCACTGGTGGCCGGGCTGGATGAGTGCGTGCAGGCGGCCGGGCGCATAAAAAACCTTATCGAGCAGTGGTGAAAAGCTGCGTGAACGGGCCTGGCCCGGTATAATCGCCCCCTGTTGTGGTCAGCTGGCCACCCGGCGAATCAAGAATGCGGAGAATTTCATGAGTGACATCATTAACATCATCGACAACGCCTTTGAAAACCGTGCCGATATTACCCCGCGCAGCGTGGATACGATCGTCAAAGAAGCGGTCAGCGAAGCCATTGCCATGCTCGACAAGGGCGAGGCCCGGGTGGCCGAACAAAAAGATGGCGGCTGGGTCGTTAACGAGTGGCTGAAAAAAGCCGTGCTGCTTTCATTCCGCATCCACGACAATGAATTCATGAAAGGCGGCTTCACCAATTACTTCGACAAGGTACCGGCCAAGTACAACGAATACAATTCGCGCGACTTCCGTGCCGACGGTGTACGCGTGGTTCCGCCGGCCACCGTGCGCCGCGGCGCTTATATCGCGCCCAGCGTGGTTCTGATGCCCTCCTATGTAAACATTGGTGCCTATGTGGATTCCGGGACCATGGTCGATACCTGGGCCACGGTCGGTTCCTGTGCCCAGATTGGCAAGAACGTGCATCTGTCCGGTGGTGTCGGTATCGGGGGTGTACTCGAGCCGTTGCAGGCGGCACCGACCATCATCGAAGATAACTGCTTCATCGGTGCCCGTTCGGAAATCGTCGAAGGCGTCATCGTCGAGGAAGGCTCGGTCATTTCCATGGGCGTCTACCTGGGCCAGAGCACCCGCATTTACAATCGCATGACCGATGAAATCACCTACGGTCGCATCCCGGCCGGTTCCGTGGTCGTCTCCGGCAACCTGCCCTCCAAAGACGGCAAGTACAGCCTCTACTGCGCGGTTATCGTCAAGCAGGTGGACGAAAAAACCCGCGGCAAGGTCGGCCTCAACGAACTGCTGCGCGATATCTGATCGGATTCGGGATGAACCTGTACGGCATCAAAAACTGTGACACGGTGAAAAAGGCCCGCAAGTGGCTCGATACGCGCGAGATCGAGTATACCTTTCACGATCTCAAACAAACGGCCCCTGACCGGGCCCGACTGCAACGCTGGAGCCGGGCCGTTGGCTGGGAGACGCTGCTCAACCGCCGGGGCCAGACGTGGCGCCAGCTGGATGAGTCCCAACGGCAGGATATCAACGAAGCCGGTGCTGTCGCCCTGATGCAGGAATACCCGATGCTGATCAAACGCCCGGTGATTGAAAACGGCGATCAGGTTCTCGTCGGTTTTAAAGAAACCGATTACCAGCAACATTTCGAGTAAAATCAATCCATGTCTGAAACTCTCGAACTCGCCAGGGAACTGATCCGCCGTCCATCCGTCACGCCGGACGATGCCGGTTGTCAGACTCTGCTCGGCGAGCGACTGAGGGCCATCGGTTTTCAGCTCGAACCCATGCGCTTCGAGGAAGTGGATAACCTGTGGGCACGACGGGGGGACAGCGGTCCCCTGTTCGT
>JAXHTI010000245.1:0-2678 GCA_034190045.1 Pseudomonadota bacterium | reverse complement strand
GTGCGGGTATTACGTGGTTTTGGCATTGGATTTTTCTCCTGTGCCGTGAACCGCCTGCAGGGCGGCGCGGAATGCGTCGCGCCTGGCGGAAACGTCATCCTGTTTGAGAATCACCGATGAGGGTCGAGGATGGGCGGTGAAGTAAGCTTCAAGGTACTCGCTTTATCAGGAAATAGCTCATCATATTAATTGATGGGTTGAGCCGCGTGGAAAACGGTGCCAGCGCAAGGGCGGTGTCGGTGGGCCTGAATCCGGGTTGTATCAAGGACTGACATGTTACGGGTTTAAAAAGCCGCGCCTGTCATACAGCTTGTCCGCGACCGAGGTTCACAAACTCATCGGCAAACTGTTCGACCCGCGTCCAGTCGGTGTATTCATGGTCCCGGGAGGTGTCGATGCTGCCCCCTTCCTTCTGGCTGATCTTTTTCATGATAAAGCGGGTGATAAAGTTGTAGCGGGTATAGCGGACCGCCCCGGCGAAGGTGGCGGTCAGGGCCGGTTTCCAGCCGGTCTGGTCGAGAAAATCATTACCGTATTTCCGGGCGGCCACTTGCAACTCGACGCGTTGGCTATGTATCGCCAGGCAGACGGTGAAAAAGGCGGAGGGGATCGTGTTGAGCCGGTCCCGGTGGGTGGTGACAAACTTTTTCAGGGGTTTGGGATATTTTCCGACGTGGATCGAGCCGCCGACGATAACCGCGTCGTAATTATCGAAGGACAGATCCGATGGTAACTGGTCGAGCGCCAGGGAGGTGACCTGTTGCCCTTTGTCTTGCAGGTTTTTGGCGATGTGCCCGGCAATTTTTTGCGTCTGGCCTTCCTGCGATCCATAGACAATGAGGGTATGCATGGGGGCGTTCCTTGTGATTGAGGCAGGCAGCCTGGTCTGCTGGTGTAATACGGAAACAATGTTAGTCCGTTTTTTTGCGAGTCACACAAAAACAGTGCCGCAGGAGTGAAATTTTATCTGCTCACCCGGCTGACTCGATTGTCGTCAGCGCTGAAATCGCTCCGCCATTATATTGCGCAAATGAGCCAGCGCTAATGCAGCGTCTGTTCCGGGTAACTGGCCTGTTCCGGTCAGGGGCCTCGCGTCAATCCTGACACTCCTTGTGTTTCAGCCAGCGTTTCCACGTTACTTGCAATTTCAAAAGGGCTTTTTAGCCGGTGGAGTACAGAAAATGACGATGCGTCGACAAAATAATAGTTGTGCAATTTTTTATATTCAGTCTAAACTTTTTTAAACCCGGTCTAAATGAGGCCGGGTTTAAACATTCCGTATAGCTGCACGGACGATTTCAATTGCAAATGGAGATAGCAATCATGCTTAAAAAACCCCTGTTGTTTTTTGCCGCGTTGTCATTAACCCTGACGGCGCTGGCACCATTGAATACCTTCGCTGACACCAAGCCCAAATCGAACCAGTTCTGGTGGCCCGAACTGCTCGATCTGGAACAACTTCGCGCCCACGATGCGAGATCCAATCCCTACGGCGAGGATTTCGACTACGCCGAAGCCTTCAAAAGCGTCGATCTCAAGGAACTGAAAGCCGACATCGAGCAGGTGCTGACCACTTCCCAGGAGTGGTGGCCGGCGGACTGGGGGCACTACGGGGGTCTCATGATCCGCATGGCCTGGCACAGCGCCGGCACCTACCGGGTGCATGATGGTCGCGGCGGTGCCGATGGCGGTCAACAACGTTTCGAGCCGCTCAACAGCTGGCCGGATAACGCCAACCTGGACAAGGCGCGGCGCCTGCTGTGGCCGGTCAAGCAAAAATACGGCCGCAATGTCTCCTGGGCCGATCTGATGGTCCTGGCCGGTAACGTGGCACTGGAATCCATGGGGTTTGAAACCCTGGGCTTCGCCGGTGGGCGCGTGGACGACTGGGAAGCGGACCTCGTTTACTGGGGGCCTGAAACCAAGATGCTTGGCAATGACCAGCGCTACAAGGAAGACGGGCTCGAAAGGCCCCTGGCTGCCGTGCAGATGGGACTGATTTATGTCAACCCGGAAGGTCCCAACGGCAATAACAACCCGGCCTCCGCGGCAGCGGACATCCGCGAATCCTTTGGCCGCATGGCAATGAATGATGAAGAGATCGTCGCCCTGATTGCCGGTGGCCATACGCTGGGCAAGGTCCACGGCGCGGTCAAAGCCGATTGCGTCGGGCCGGAGCCGTCGGCCGCGGCCATCGAGGAACAGGGCCTGGGCTGGATGAACAAGTGTGGCAAAGGTAATGCGGAAGACACCATGACCTCGGGCCTGGAAGGGGCCTGGACGCAGACGCCGACCGCCTGGTCCATCCTCTACCTCGACAACCTGTTCCGCTTCGACTGGGAGCAGCAGAAGACACCCGCCGGCGGTATCGTCTGGGTGCCCACCGACAAGAGTGCGCACAGCACGGTCCCGGACGCGCACGTCGAGGGTAAACGCAATCCGCCTATCATGCTGACCACGGACCTGACGCTCAAAGAAGATCCGAAGTTTCGCAAGATCGCCCAGCGGTTTTTGAAGAACCCGAAGGAATTCGATGCCGCGTTCGCCAGGGCCTGGTTCAAACTGACGCATCGTGACCTGGGACCCCGGGCCCGCTACGTGGGGAGCGAGATTCCGCAAGAGCAATTCATCTGGCAGGATCCGGTGCCGGCGGTCGATCACAAGCTGATCAGCGAGCG
>JAXHTI010000244.1:0-2703 GCA_034190045.1 Pseudomonadota bacterium | reverse complement strand
TGCATTTCGAAGCCTGTTATTATCAGGGGCTTGATTACTGCATCCGGCATGGATTACAGCGCTTCGAACCCGGTGCCCAGGGCGAACACAAAATCAGCCGTGGATTTTTACCCGTGCCGACATGGTCGTCACACTGGATAGCCCACGACGGTTTTCGTGAAGGACTCACGCGGTATCTTGATCACGAACGGGAAGCCGTGGAGGATTACATGCGGGAGCTGGATACTCATTCACCGTTTAAACGCTCGGCCTGATCCGGTATGAGTGCCCCCTACTGGCTATCCCCCCGCTATCCTGACTGGTTTCCCGATGTGGAAGAGGCGTTGCGCGATCCCGACGGGTTGCTGGCCCTGGGGGGTGATCTGTCAATCTCCCGGTTACTGGCGGCCTATCGACACGGGATTTTCCCCTGGTACAGCGACGAACAACCGATTCTCTGGTGGTCGCCCGATCCCCGTTCGGTCCTGTTTCCCGGGGCATTGAAAATCTCCCGCAGCCTGCGCAAGAGCCTGAAAAAGGGACAGTTTCGGATCACCTTTGATACGGCCTTCGCCGAGGTGATGCAGCAATGCGCCCAGCCGCGACGGGATGGACTCGGCACCTGGATCACGACAGAAATGCAAGACGCCTATCGGCAGTTTCACGAAGCGGGCTACGCCCACTCGGTGGAAGCGTGGTATGACGATCAACTGGTCGGAGGCCTGTATGGTGTAGCACTGGGCAAGGTCTTTTTCGGCGAGTCGATGTTTGCCCGAATGAGTGACGCCTCGAAAATTGCCTTTGTGACTCTGGTGGCGCATCTGCAAACCTGGGACTTCCGACTGGTCGACTGCCAGGTGGAAACGGAACATCTCAACAGTCTCGGTGCGCAAAACATTTCCCGACGGGAATTCACCCGCTACCTGGACACCTATTGCGACCCCCTCAACCCCGGCCACTGGTCAATCGATGCCGGGCGGGTCCGGCAGTTGCAGGAGACCGGGCGAATCGATGCCGATCAGAATCGAGACGCCACATCGACAGGTCATAACGAACCACTGAAAACACCTACACCACCGAATTCACCGAAATAGCTTTCCGTGTTTTTTCAGTGCCAATCAAAAGCTTGTCTCTCGCAGAGACGCCACGACGCGCAAAGAAATCGTAGATGGCTCATACTCTCTGCGCACTTTGCGTCTCTGCGAGAGGATTACAGTCGCACTGCATGGTTTCTGAAGCGACTGATAACATTTCGATTTCTCGGTGTATTGGCTGTTTTCCCGGACCGCTTCAACTTGCTATTCTAAAGTTCAAGATGGAAACCTGATGACACAATCGCCATGACCGATCAGAACAGTTTTCACCCGGTGCTCAACGAGCTGCAGTTTTTCGCCAGCCCGGAGCATCCCTGCAGTTACCTGGACGATCGTCAGGCGACCTCGATCTTTGTCGATCCCTCACTGGTACTGCGCCCTGCCCATTATTCAACACTGGCCGGTATCGGTTTTCGACGCAGTGGCAATTACCTCTATCGACCCCATTGCCGTAATTGCCGGGCCTGTGTGCCGGTACGCGTTCCCGTCGACCGTTTTGAACCCAACCGCAGTCAACGTCGAACCCTCAAGGCCAACCAGGATGTGCAATTGACAACCCGGCCGGTCGAGTTTGTTGACGAGCATTACGATCTCTATCGCCACTACATGCAACATCGTCATCCCGGCGGCGGCATGGACAACGATGATCCCGATGCCTACATGCGGGTGCTCGATTCCTACTGGGCAGAGACGACCTTGATCGAATTTCGAGCCCGGCAACAATTGCTCGCAATTGCTGTCACCGATGTGCTGGAGGATGGTTTATCGGCGGTGTATACCTTTTTTGAACCGCAACAGTCTCAACGGGGGCTCGGCACCCTGGCGATCCTGCAACAGATTGAACTTGCCCGACAGTGGCAACGCTCCTATCTCTATCTGGGTTACTGGATCGGAGAGTCAGACAAGATGAACTATAAACGTCGCTTTCAACCCCTTGAAGGTTTTGACGGTCGACAGTGGGTTCTGCTGGAAGACGCCGGCTAATACTTGTAGCGACAACGGCGCCTGGAAAAACAGAAAATGCGTCTGAACTTTCAGTATAACCTGCCTGAAAGCGCCGTCTCAGAATTGTGACATTCGTTCACAATTTGATTTTCCTGAAATTAAAGCACGCTGAACGGCGAGCCGATATAATTAATTAAGGCTACCCGAACTCCGCTGTCATGGGAGTGTCATACTGAACAGGCACGCTGGGGTTCCCAACATTAGGAGGTGCCTTATGTTGAGCTTCATCTACCGTCTCGCCAACGATTTCGAGCAGGAACAGGGCTTTCGCCCCAATGTGCTGTATATGAACAATCAGCACTTTGACCACCTGAAGGACGATCTCGCCGAGATTCCCAATCTGGACATCATCAACCAGTTGCTGGGGATGGAAATCGTCCTGGACGATGAGCTCGTCCATCCGCACGTCTACTGGACCCCGGTGGACTGGCGCCGCGCCGTGGCCGTCTGAGCCCCCACCTCCTGCCTGTCCCCCGGTTCCGGCCTTGAAACCGCCGGATCCGTCGCTATATCCCTAATTACTTTGAAAATCGGCCCCGGATCAGGCATTATTCGCGCTGTTTTGGGGAGAGTGAGATAGTTACTGAATGGCTAAAGAAGAACACATTGAAATGGAAGGCACGGT
>JAXHTI010000243.1:0-2703 GCA_034190045.1 Pseudomonadota bacterium | reverse complement strand
CGGGTATCGATTAGCTTGACGTCTTGTTCGGCCATCAGAGTCACCGGGGTGTGGAGCCACAGCATTGCTATTATGGTGCAAAAGTTGCGGGCAAAGAGGAACATGGCGTTTGCCTTCGATTGGCAATGAATCAAATGTTACAGGAATGTCACCTGCTTGAAAAAACTGTCAAGTTCTATATTGTAGTCTCTTTCAAGTCTGTTATTTGGGAGTATGTGATGCAAGTCAGTGAAGCGGTACGCGCACGGCGCGCGATTAAATGGTATGACCCGGAACACAAGATGCCGGAGGAGACGTTTAATCAATTAATGGAGCACGCCATACTCTCTCCCACCGCGTTTAATATTCAAAACTGGCGTTTTGTCCGCGTACGCGATCCGAAACAACGCGAGGCGATTCGCGCCGTGGCCTGGGACCAGGCGCAGGTGACCGAGGCCTCGGAGTTACTGGTACTGTGCTTCGACAACAAGGCCTGGGAGCACGAGCCGCAACGCTACTGGCAAAAGGCCCCGCAGGAGGTCCAGGATATGCTGGTCCCCGCGATTGACGGTTATTACCGGGGTAACCCGCAGGTAGAGCGTGACGAGGGCATGCGTTCCTGCGGCCTGGCCGGGCAAACCATCATGCTAATGGCCCAGGAGCTGGGCTATCAGACCTGCCCGATGGACGGCTTTGATTTCGATGCCGTGGCGAAGATCATCAACCTGCCGGCCGATCACACCATTGCCTTTATGATTACGATCGGCAAAGGCATCAAGGATTCCTGGCCGAGGCCGGGGCAGCTTGCGCTGGATGAGGTGATGGTGACGGATCGTTTTGCATAAACGGTTGCTGGCGCAGCTTGATTATACCCTCTCCCCCAACCCCTCTCCCGCTCGCGGGAGAGGGGAGTTATTCCCTCTCCCTCTGGGGAGAGGCTCAGAGCCTGCCCCGCACTTGATGCGGGGGAGAGGGGATCATTTGGCGGGTTTTAACCGCAACAGTGAGCCATCACTTTCATCAGTAAGTATCCACAATAACCCGTCCGGGCCCTGGCGCACATCACGAATACGCTCACCGCGTTCGGTTAACAGCTTCTCTTCTTTCACCACCTTGTTATCTTCAATGACCAGCCGGGCCAAATGTTCATGGGCAAGGGCGCCGACGAACAGGTTGCCCTGCCACTTGGGGAAAGCATCGCCATAGTAAAACGCCATGCCCGAGGGCGCGATGGAGGGATCCCAGTAGTGAACGGGTTGTTCCATGCCTTCTTTGTGGGTGATGCCTTCGCCGACCGGTGTGCCGATGTAGTTGATACCGTAGCTGATGATCGGCCAGCCATAGTTGTTGCCCGCTTCAATGATATTCAGCTCGTCGCCGCCGCGCGGGCCGTGTTCCACCTGCCAGATGACGCCGGTTTTCGGATGGACGGTCATGCCCTGGGCGTTGCGGTTGCCGTAGGTATAGAACGAGGGTCTGGCGTCGGGTTTGTTCACGAACGGGTTGTCATCGGGGATGCGCCCATCATCGTGCAGGCGATGGGTGCCGCCGGCGTGATCGCTCAAATCCTGGGCACGGGGCTGGTCACCACGATCGCCGATGGTGAGATACAGGTAGCCTTGCTTGTCGAACACGATCCGCGAGCCGAAGTGGCGGCCGGTATCGCCGGCGGGTTCGGCGATGAACAGCACGTCGACATCGCTCAGTGTGCCGTCCTGGTAACGGCCGCGGGCCACATGGGTGGTTGCTTCGCCGTTATGTTTTGCCGCGTAGCTCATGTAGAGCCAGCGGTTGCTGGCAAAATCCGGGTGCAGGGCGAGATCCAGCAGGCCGCCCTGGCCGGTGGGGTGGATCGGTGGCAGGCCGCTGACCGGTTCGGATAACAACTTGCCGTCGCGAAAGATCCGCAGGCGCCCGGCGTGCTCGGTAATCAGCACATCGCCGTTGGGCAGGAAGGCCATGGACCAGGGATGTCGCAGTTCATCGGTGAGGACCTCGACCTGGTACGGTTTTGGTTCGTCGCTGCTGGTTGAGGCGTTGCAGGCTCCGAGGAATAACAGGCTCAGGCTGACGAAAAACAGGTGTCGGAACATGGTATGTTTCCTCTGGCTTGATGATTGTCTGGCACTGGATGCCGGCCTGCGCCGGCATGACGGCTGGTCAGATCCTGTTTTATTCGACATGCATAGATCCTTTATCGTCATTCCGGGCAAGCCGGCGGCGCGCCCCGGAATCCAGACTGAAAAAGCGGGATGCCGGTTCTCATTGTAGACGTCCTGACCGATAAGACCTCGTCTATGGTGGCGGGTTTCATTGATCTGGTGTTAATTCCCCTCAGGGCCAGGTAACTTCGAGACCGGCATAAACGCGTCGTTCGGCGCCCGGCTCGTAAAAGCGATCGAAACGGGCGTTGATACGCAGGTTGCCCAGGTATTCGCTGTCGAACAGGTTTTCGATACCGATGACCAGCCGGGTGTCATACTGCAGGCCGGCGAACTCGCGGCCCAGGCGTAGATCGGTGACGGTTTGCGAGCCGACTTTCACATCGTTGGCATCGTCGGCATAGCGGGTACCGATATGCTGGGCCGAGAGGCCGGCAAACCAGCCGTCGTTGAAGTCATATTCGGCATCGATAAACACGCTCCAGTCGGGCAGGCCGGGCAGATCGTTGTCGCCGGCGTCATCGAAACGGGCATCCATGTACGTTAATGCACCGGCCAGTTC
>JAXHTI010000242.1:0-2730 GCA_034190045.1 Pseudomonadota bacterium | reverse complement strand
ACCGAGGACCAGATCCAGCCGGAAGTCTCGGCGTTCATCGATCTGCTGTTCGAGGTGTACCGCGATTTCGGTTTCGAGGAGGTGCTGATCAAGCTCTCCACCCGCCCGGAGCAGCGCGTGGGCTCCGACGAGGTGTGGGATAAGGCCGAGCACGCCCTGGAGCGGGCCCTGAACGACAAGGGGCTGGAGTGGGACCTGCAGCCGGGCGAGGGCGCCTTCTACGGCCCGAAAATCGAGTTCTCGCTCAAGGACTGCCTGGGCCGGGTCTGGCAGTGCGGCACCATCCAGGTGGATTTCTCCATGCCCGGGCGCCTGGGCGCCGAGTACGTCGGCGAGGATGGCGACCGGCATACGCCGGTGATGCTGCACCGGGCGATCCTGGGCTCGCTGGAGCGGTTTATCGGGATTCTCATCGAGGAATTCGCCGGGGCCTTCCCGTCCTGGCTCGCCCCCGAGCAGGTGGTGGTGATGGGAATTACCGACAAACAGCTGGATACGGTCAAAAAGATCGAAAAAACCTTGCGATCAAGGGGCTTACGGGCAAAAGCTGACTTGAGAAATGAGAAGATCGGCTTTAAAATCCGGGAACATACGCTACAGCGCATTCCCTATCTGCTGGTCATCGGCGATCGGGAAGTTGAAAATTCTACTGTGGCCGTGCGCACGCGAACCGGCGAGGATCTGGGCAGCATGCCCCTCGATGAATTCATCGGGCACCTCGAGCAGGAAATCGCGAGCCGCGGCCGTATTAGTTCAAGGGGCTAGATACTAGCGGCTAGGTACTAGGTACCAGGTTTTAGGGCCTAGCCCCTAGGACCTAGGACCTAGCCCCTGAGATTTTATTGGAGGATTAAAGTATCGCGACGAAAAAAACACGAATCAATGACGACATCACCGCCCCCGAACTGCGGGTTATTGATTCAGAGGGTGAACAGGCCGGCGTAATGTCGCTGGAAGACGCTCTCAAAATGGCCGAAGACGCTGAAATGGATCTGGTGGAAGTCGCGCCAGATGCCGATCCGCCGGTTTGCCGGATTATGGATTACGGCAAGTACAAGTTCGAAGAGAACAAAAAGCGTCATGCCGCCAAGAAAAAACAGAAACAGATTCACATCAAGGAAGTGAAATTCCGTCCCGGGACGGAAGAAGGGGATTATCAGGTAAAACTGCGCAACCTGATACGTTTCCTGAATCAAGGGGACAAGGCCAAGGTCACGCTGCGTTTTCGCGGACGTGAAATGGCCCACCAGGAGCTGGGCAAGCAACTTCTCGAACGTGTCGAGAATGATCTTGCCGAGATAGCCTCCGTCGAGCAATTCCCACGGATGGAAGGCCGGCAGATGGTGATGGTGATTGCCCCGAAAAAGAAATGATCCGTGGCAGTTGACGGATCAGTTTATTAACTGACGAATGCGGAGTATTGAAAAATGCCCAAGATGAAAACCAATCGCGGGGCAGCGAAACGTTTTAAACGTACTGCCTCAGGCGGGTTCAAGCGCGCCCAGTCGCACAAGAACCACATCCTTACCAAGAAGAGCACCAAGCGCAAGCGTCATTTGCGCACGATCGAACAGGTCGCTGACGCTGACGTGGCGATGATTCGTCGCCTGATGCCCTATAGCTAAATCGAGGTAAGGAAAAATGCCAAGAGTAAAACGTGGTGTGACCGCCCATGCGCGGCACAAAAAAGTTATCGACCAGGCCAAGGGTTATCGTGGGCGTCGTAAAAACGTCTTTCGTGTTGCCGAACAGGCTGTCACCAAGGCCGGTCAGTACGCCTACATCGGCCGCAAACAGCGCAAGCGCCAGTTCCGCGCGCTGTGGATCGCCCGTATCAACGCCGGCGCCCGTGAACATGGCCTGTCCTACAGCCGGTTCATTAATGGCCTGAAAAAAGCCGAGATCGAAATCGACCGCAAGGTCCTGGCCGATCTGGCCGTGTTTGACAAGAGCGCCTTTGCGGCGCTGGCAGAACAAGCCAAGGCCAACTTGTCGAACTGAGCCGTAACCCATGTAGGCCGGACTCGCGTCCGGCGTGCCGGAAAATATTCCGGCCTGCATCAAATCAAAGGGAAGACAAGCCCGGTCTGGCTGGTCTTCCCTTTTTTGTTTCAGATAAAAAAGTTGGCAGTCGCAGTTTGCAGTTGGCAGAAAATTGACAGTGCTAAGTGCTAAGTGCTAAGTGCTGAGGACTTGGGACTGTTTGTTGTGGGAGCGGGCTTTGACCGCGACAGAGTCTGGCACCGCATTCGCGCCCGTGGGGCGCTACTACAAGATATCAATGAAACGCTAACTTTAATGTTTGCGTATAGATATTCTCTGGGAATTAACGCAGAGGACGTGGAGACGCAAAGGCGCAGAGAAAATCAGTAATTTTTATGTTTCCTTCTCCGCGGCTCTGCGACTCCGCGTTATATTGACGATGATGAAACGAAGTACATCGTTTGAAATGACAAATTATTAAAGCGATAAAAATAAAGCCGATGCAGGAACAACTCGAACAACTTATCAAAGACGCTGAACAGGGCATCAATGCGGCCGGGGATCTGCAGGCGCTTGACCAGGTGCGGGTGCAGTATCTGGGCAAGAAGGGTCTGATCACCGATCAGATGAAGTCGCTGGGCAAGTTGCCGCCGGAGGAGAAACCGAAGGCGGGGCAGGCGATCAACAAGGCCAAGCAACAGATCCAGCAGGCGATCGAGGCGCGCAAGGCTCAGCTGCAGCAGGCGG
>JAXHTI010000241.1:0-2734 GCA_034190045.1 Pseudomonadota bacterium | reverse complement strand
GAACCTGTGATCGGGTTGAACAACCAGCTGGGCCTTGGTATGTTGCACCTGATCCGGAGGTGCGAGAATGAGCCCGCCTTTGAAACATTCTTGTTGACCGCCCCCCGGTTTGCTCGCCATCCTCTCTTGTAGGTATCCCACGCGGGAACAATAGAGTCCTTCAACCTCCGCAAGACGCTTGCCATGCAAACTAAGGTATTCATTTCGTTTTCCGGAGAAGCAAGCATGGAGCTTGCATCACATCTAAAGCAATTTCTGAGACGCACGGTTGTCACCATAAATCCATGGATGTCGAGTGACATCAAGCGCGGCAAGATTTGGCTTCAAGATCTACTCAATTCATTGAAGGATGCAAAGTATGGCTTGCTTTGTCTCACTCCACAAAATTTAGAATCTTCTTGGATCCATTTTGAGGCAGGCATGCTCGCGAAACAAATTGATATCGAAGATGATGAAGCCAAAGTCATACCAATCTTGTTTGGGGTTGACAAATCTAGGATTTCTGAACCCTTGAAGGTATTTCAAAACGTTGAGTTTTCTAGGAAGGCAATTTTAGAAATTGTTCAGGACATCAATGCCGTGAGCGAACACGAGATACCCGAGGACATTCTGCTAAATAACTTTGATAACAACTGGGACCACTTTGAAAATTCGGTCACAGAAACGCAAAGAAAATACATGAAAACCAAAGAAGACTTTGACAAATCCAAATTCAACGACAAGGCCGCGTTGAAAGAGGTTCTTCAATTGTGCAGAAATATGTACAGATCCCAGCAAAGTGGAAAAAAGATAAGAACAAGTGTATCGTCTAGTCGTATGAAAGCTACAAGCAAAATAAAACAACTCATCGCCGATAAAGAATCTGATGACGCTATTATTCAAGTGGTGAGGGACAGTTTTCCAATTACAATCGGCCGTCTCGGGTGGAATGAACAAGACCTCCGTGATTTAGTAGAGAAACAGAAGAAGAGCCAGGTTACTCGGCCATCGCGCCCAACAACTCCTGATCACTCGGAGCGCGCTCCAGCAAATGACGAGGCATGACAGCTTACAGCTAGCGTCAAGAACTGCCAGGCCGTTACCAGGTGACGAACGATCCGGCCATCACGGCCGCGCCCATCCAGTGCCCCGGGTCCGTCGGGTCGAACAGGGGCTCGGTGGCTACGGTATGCTCGACCTCGGCAGCGGTCGGCAGGTCCGACGCCGATGCGCAGGCACCAAGGGCGAGGAGGGCGATCAAGACGAGGCGAGTCATCGGTTTGCCCTCGCATCGCACAAGGCAGTCACCGAGGGAAAGGCCAGCTCCGCGTTGTAGAGCGTGAACGTCAGCTCGATGGGTTCGTCCTCGTAATCGTACAACGTCACATGGAGAAGCCCACCGTTGGACCACTCCTCGGCAAGTTTGCGCGCAAGGTTATCGAAGGGCAGCTCTGCTATCGTGACGTTGCCCGACAGGTGATAGTACCAGGTCTGGCTGGTCGTCTCGCCATCACCGATGCGGTAGTCAACGCGCTGAAGGTCGTCGTTCACCCACAGGGCCCTGGGAACCGTGAAGAACATCACGATTGAGCCACCATGTCGGCACCCGTACGCAAGCCCTCCCGCGTCCTCCTGGACTGAGTCCCGCCCGGCCACGAAGCCACCATCTCCAGTGAGCAGGTACCACCCGGGGAAGAACTCGGTGAAATTCGTAGGGCCAGCGGCCGCGGATGGAGCCGACGACAACAGCATGGTGCCAACCAGGGCGAGGGTGAGGAAGCTCTTCATCGTGTGGCACTCCTTCTGTTGAGGTCGGCGATCCTCCGGCCGATGTCGGCCAACGGCATAGTCGGGCGCGGCGGAGATGGCGGCCGGAACTGGTGGCGCTCTTGCCAGAGGGCGAAGGGTGCCAGGACCAGGAAGAGCACCAGCATCAGGGCCATGGCGATCCAGAAGTTCACCGCTGGTAGGCCCCGCTTGCGAGCTTGTCCTCGTAGCAGCGAGCGGCCGCCCGGTTGGCCTCAACGCCCGTGCCGACATAGCAGTCCCAGACGATGCCTCGGGCAGCGAGCTGGTTGGTGTAGCACTGCGCCACCTGTCGGGTCGTCCGGTGGCGGACGTCGCAGTGGTTCCGGATCTCTACGCAACCGGCCTGGTCGACCTGGCAGTACGTCCGGAGATCGAACTGGGCGCCGACCACGGAGGCGATGTCTTCGTCCGTGCCTGCGGGCTTGACCCCTGCGCACCCCCCGAGCAGGGCAGCAGCGAGAACGATGGTGGTGATGGTCTTCATAGTCAGGGTCTCCCAACATTGAAACGTTGATACAAAGACCGCGTCAGGCAACCCGGTGGCGCCTGAACATCCGGGACAGCACTGGCTGGGACAGCCCGGTCTTGGCGCTGATGGCGGCCAAGGGCTTGCCCTGGTTGCGCAGCTCGACCGCCCGAGCGATCGCGTCTTGCTGGTCCGGGTTGGCCACAAGGTGGCTATCGTCCCCGACCGTGTACCCAGTCGGCACAATCCCGCCCTGGTATGGCTGGCCCGTGCGGCCTGGTGGTGCTGTTACCGTGGGGCGATGGAAGGTGCGGGGCATCACGCATCCTCCAGGAGGATTGCACGGCGGTTGGTGGCCTGGGCTGGGCATGCCTTGTTCAGGTGATGGGCCTCGGTGGACAGGAGGAGCAGCTGCAGAGCGAGGCGCTCGGCGTAGTCCGGAGTAAAGGAGATGTAGGTGCCCAAGTCAACTGACTTGGG
>JAXHTI010000240.1:0-2737 GCA_034190045.1 Pseudomonadota bacterium | reverse complement strand
TCAGTGACGCCGAGGCTGATCGTGATCTGACCCACGCCGGGGAAATCGGTGATCGCGACCTGTTCACGCAGTTGTTCGGCGGTCTGCAACGCACCTTCGAGTGCGGTTTCGGGCAACAGCAACATAAATTCTTCACCGCCCCAGCGGGCCAGGAGGTCGGTTTTACGTAACTGAACCTGCAGGATATCAGCGATCTTGCGTAACACCTGGTCGCCGATGTCGTGGCCATGGCGGTCGTTGACGCGCTTGAAGTGATCAATATCAAACATGATCACGGCCAGTGGGTGCTGGTAACGCATGGCGCGTTCCAGCTCGTACGCCAGCAGCGCTTCGAACTTGCGGCGGTTATACAGGTCGGTCAGGTTGTCATGGCTGGCCTGGTGTTGCAGTTCGTGTTCCAGTCGATGGCGCGCCAGCGCCCCGCCAAGCAGGTCGGCGGCGATCTGCGCGAACTTGATATCCAGCTCCAGCCAGCAGCGTGTCGGTGACAGGTCGGAAAAGATCAGCGCGCCTTGCAGGTCGCCGTCATAGGTGATCGGTAACACCAGCACGGAACCGTTGTTACCGGCCTGCATCGCCTGTTTGCCGAATGCCGGCAGGTATTCGTCATCGATGCTAACGACGACCGCCTTACCGTCACGCAATCTTTGATAATAGGGATAGAGCACTTCAACAGGAAGCTGCAAGCCTTCGCGGCGCTCGGGTACGCCGGGAGCGCACCATTGTTTACATAATGCAAACTGGTTTTCCTCCCGGTTGAATAGATAGATCACCGAACGGCTCGCGGTCATAAACTCGCCCAGTTCCGCCAGGGTTTGATTGATCGCGTTATCGGTTTCACTGCTGCCTTGCATCAACAGGGTGAAAGAGGCGTGACGTATCAACTTCTCAAGTTGTATTTGTCGTTGCAGGCGGTCTTCGGCCTCTTTCTTGGCGGTGATGTCGATGGCCGTCGAGACGATACGCGACTCGCCGGCCACGCTGGTAGGTTGTAAAAAAACCTCTTCCCAGATGGTGTTGCCACGGGTGTCGTAGGTCAGCCACTCAAAATGTTGCGGGCCCTCATCGCGCGCACGTTCGATCCACTGCAGGGCGTCGTCCCAGGAGTAAGGAGGGTCGCCCCAGGCCGAAGGATTACGCAACATGCGACGATTGAGTTCTTCCACATCCGCTACGCCGTGGCTGCGCAGGGCCTGCGGGTTGGCGCGCAGTACTTGCGCGCTATGTTGATCGTGGACCAGGACCGAAACCGGACTGTAGTCAAACAGGGCCTGCATCTCCTGGTTGCGCTCATCCAGCTCCCGGGTCAGCCGGTTGCGCTGGCGTCGCAGTGCATAGGAATAGAAACCGGCGAAGATCAGCAACGCAACCAGGGCGAGTATGATCAGCCCGGGCCATAACCACGGCGGTGTGACTTCAACAGTTCGGGTGCGAACCCAGCGGTTGGTAATGCGCAACAGTTCCTCGCGCGGCAACGCGTCGATCGCCGCGTTGATCTCATCGAGAAGCGCCTGCTCGCCTTTGGGCACCGCCGCTACCAGCTCCTGGCGGTAGAGCACCTCCTCCACATGAAAGCGCCCCGGCGGCGCAAGTTCATCAAGTAGATACAGGCCTACCGGGTAGTCGGCCACGAACGCGCGAAGCTCGCCCTGGACGGCGGCGGTCACCATGGCCCGGTTGTTGGGATATTCACGGCGGGATATGTCCGGGAAGTGCCGGCGCAGGTATTCCAGCTCGTAGCTGCCGGCGACCACGCCCAGCGGGGCGAGCCCCGGCGCCAGCAGGGAGCGGGTATCGCTGTCACCGGCGACAAACACCACCGTCTGCATCGGCATCAATGGGCGGGAAAAATCGAAAAACGCGGATCGCTGCGGCGAGGGGAACAGGCCGCCATGCACCTGTGCCTGTCCCTCGCGCACCTGGGTCAGGCTCCGCGGCCAGTCCACCAGCTCGAAGCGCACGGGGCGACCCAGCTCCTGGCCCAGCGCCCGCCACAGATCCACCAGCAGCCCCCGCGGCTCGCCCGAACTGTCCCGAAACGCCATTGGCGGCCAGGCATGATCCTGCGAGACGATCAACGGCGGTGGGCTGGCTTCCCCGGCAGCGGAGTCGGAGGCGGCCCCGCACACAGGCCCCACTGCCGGTAACAGGATCAAAAACCCCAGAATCTTGAGTATTTTACTCGGGTACATGCTCGTAAGTATAGGTTATCGTTCAAAAATTCGCTGAAATACGGCCCGAGCGACGGGCACACAGGCGAAAAGTCGCGAGGGGGGTACTGCCCCGGCCAGGCCGGGATCCGCTCTCCTGATCCGGTTGTCGGCAGCAGCAGATCAGAAATAAATAAGGGATTCTTTGGCAACCAAAAGCCGCGATGATGAGCCGCCATATCGTAATTTAATAAATTCCCTCTCCCCTATGGGGCGAGGGTTAGGGAGAGGGGAGGCAGGCAATCAGCAATGCACAGCAACCACATTTTACTCTCCTCTGAGACAAATCTGCCGGGATGACGTGTAGGGAAGCACTAATGTCGCGGAAGGCATTGACGCCGTGAGCGACTCAGATTTACTCGCCCCATCCCTGGGGCTCGCCGTTTCACGGCCAGCGTCACTAACGCTCCGCTGTTCAAAATTGTTCCCGACAATTTTGTGAACAACCAAAGGTTGGCCCGCAGGGTGGAGAGCAGGACGCCCGCAATAAAGGGCCAGGGAGAGGGGAGGTGTCAGATCAGTAAAGC
>JAXHTI010000024.1:0-29499 GCA_034190045.1 Pseudomonadota bacterium | reverse complement strand
CGCCACTCGCCCGTCGGCACAGGGATGTGCCGTCGGGCGAGCCCGACTGGAGCGAGAAGCGCAGGGAACCGCTTCAGCCATTGGAAATGGCTGAAGCGGCGGCGACTTTCGGGGGAGCTTCTTTGGGTACTTTCTTGTCGATACAAGAAAGTACCTCGCCGCGCGGGCGCGAGAGCCCGCTTTCAAGATCCAGGCCGCCCGGAGGGCGAACCTTTTATACACACTGGATTCTGGCCTTCGCCAGAATGACGGCTGGGCTGGATGCCGGCCTGCGCCGACATGCCCCCCCTCTCCCTACCCCTCTCCCCCTGAAGGGGAAGAGGGAATAGATCAAAGTGTGACCATCCACCCCAACGGATGATGATACAACGCCACACTCACCATATAGGCAAACACCAGGATCGCCACCAGCCAGTACGCCATTCGCTCACGCCGGGTTCTGGCAAAACGAAACACCATCAACCCCAGCCCGATATACACCAGCAACGCGATCAACTTGGCGGTGAGCCAGCCGTGAACCAGCGGGTACTGCTGGATCAGCACTGCCATCCAGATGCCGGTCACCAGCAGCAGCGTGTCGTTGACATGCGGGACGATCTTCACCCACTTCTGGCGCATGAAGCCCGCGTCCATGAACAGTCCCAGCCCGCGGATCACGAACAGGCTGATCGTGATAACCACCGTACCAAGATGAATAATTTTCAACCAACCCATCAATACAATCCTGTCTATCTTTTTAGTATTTATATTCGATTTTATGACTCTTACCCAGGCAAGTTTTTTCTACCCTGCGCGTCGTAGCATTCGCACGATGGCATAAACGCCGCAGCACCGTGTTGCGTAACAGCCCATCCCGGATCAAATTACGGCGTAGCCGCTCCGACAACTGCCGACTGCAAACTGCCATCTGCCAACTATCTTATTTATTCCCGCGAAGCCGGCCCGCTCCCCGGTATGCCGTATTGAACCAGTTCTTCCTCGAAACCGAAATACTGCATATCCGTCATCCGTTGCGGATAGAGGATGCCGTCGAGGTGATCCACCTCATGCTGGACGACCCTCGCGTGAAAGCCGCTGACCTCCCGCTCGATGGCCACGCCGTACTCATCGACGCCGCTGTAACGAACCCGGGTATACCGTGGGACCAGGCCGCGCAGGCCCGGCACGCTGAGGCACCCTTCCCAGCCTGTTTCCTGTTCCTCATCCAGCGGGGTGATCACCGGGTTGATCAGGATGGTACGCGGGACGCTCTCCACGTCGGGATAGCGGGGATTGGCGGCCACCTCGAAAATCACCACCCGTTGCGAGACGCCGATCTGGGGCGCAGCCAGACCGGCGCCGTCCAGGGCCTGCATGGTATCCAGCATGTCGGTAATGAGCGCCTCGAGTTCAGGTGTATTGAACTCGCTCAGCGGCTCTGCAACCTGGCGCAGTAATGGATGTCCCATTTTGAGCACTTCTTTGACGGGCATAACACCTCTCGCTGGTCAATCCGGGGTATAATTGGTTACATTATTCACCTGGTTGTAAGCTAAGGAATATAGCATTGAAACAGATCCTGTGCCTGGCCCTTCTCTCCCTGTTCGCCCTGCCGGTGCTCGCCGCCAATGATGAGCCGGTTCGCTATTACGATGTGGAGCTGATCATCTTCGAAAACCTGGCGCCTGCGAACCGCCAGAGCGAAAACTGGCCAACCTCGGTGGAACGGGGCCTGCCGGAATCGGAAGTCGTGATCGAGCTCAATCGCCCCTACCCCGGCCCGCTTCCCGAGAACTATAACCCGGCCTACACCTTCAAGGCCCTGCCACGGGATCAGTACCGGCTGAGCAAAGAGATCGAGAAAATCGAGGAGTCCCCGAGCCGCCGGGTCCTGCTGCACAGGGCGTGGCGCCAGCCGGGTATGAGCTGGGAAGAGGCGCTGAACGTGCACCTGAGCCGGAAGATCCCTGCCGGTTCCGCGTCCGGCCAGCAAGCCGATGCCAATCAGACAGACTCTCAGAACGCCGATCAGCAAGGTGAGCCCGGCGAGCTGGAGGCCTATATCAAGGTCATCCTGTCACGCTATCTGCACGTCGATGCCAATGTCACCTTCCAGACCCGCCCCCAGACCGGTCGCTTTGACTTTTACATCGAGGAATCCGAAGAGCCGGTGGTATACCAGCTCAAACAACTGCGGCGGCGGATCCGCAGCACCGAACTGCACTACCTCGACCATCCCGTCCTAGGCATGCTGATCGTCATGCACCCGGTCGAAACCGACAAGCTCTAACGATTAATAGCTAATTCGATGGTGTAACATTCTCTCATTATATTCTCTGCAAATAACGCGGAGCTCGCAAAGACGCAGAGGACGCAGAGGACGCAAAGCAAAATATCTAATAAATAAAACTTTGCGTTCTTTGCGCCTTCGCGTCCTTTGCGTTACTGCCAGAGCCCTATCTATTTATAACAATGGAATGACGTGTTCGAGCAGGGTGCGGACGTTTTTCATGCCTTCGGCCAGGTGTTGTTCGATTTCTTCCATGGTGATTTCGCCGTCGTGGCGACCGGCGGCCAGGTTGGCGACGACGCCGATCGAGGCGTAGCTGACTTCCAGTTCCCGGGCCAGGACGGCTTCGGGCATCCCGGTCATACCAACGATGTTACAACCATCGGCCTCGAGTTTGTTGATCTCCGCCGCGGTTTCCAGGCGGGGACCCTGGGTCGCGCCATAGGTGGCTTTATCGATCACAGCAACATTCGCGCGCTTTGACGCGGTTAACAACGCCTGGCGCAGGCTCGCGCTATACGGCCAGGTAAAGTCGACATGCACGACCGGATTGTCGCCTTCGTCGAAAAATGTGTTACTGCGTCCCCAGGTGTAATCGATGATCTGATCGGGAATCACCAGCGACCCCGGTTGGAATTCGGGCTGGATACCGCCGATCGCGTTTACCGCGATGATCATCTCGGCACCGGCTTCCTTGAGTGCCCAGAGATTGGCGCGATAATTGATTCTGTGCGGGGTGATGGTGTGCCCGGAGCCGTGACGCGGCAGAAACAGCACATCGTTATCGCCCAGCTTGCCACGCACCAGGGTGCTGGAGGGCTCGCCGTAGGGCGTGTGCATGATCTCGCGGCCGGAAATTTGCAGGTTTTGCAAACTGGTCAGGCCGGTGCCGCCAATGATGGCCACTTTCGACATAGTTATAATCCTTTGACTGCGTAGATACCCGGCGCATTGCGCAGATAGCCTTTATAATCCATCCCGTAACCGAACAGATAACGGTCCTCGGTGCGCAGACCGACAAAGTCGGCCTGCAGGCCGTTTTTGCGATCATGCTGTTTTTCCACCAGCACCGCGCTGTAGACCTCGCTGGCCCCCTCGGCGCGGCAGTGTTCCATGATCGCCGCCAGTGTAATCCCTTCGTCCAGGATATCGTCAATCACCAGAATATTGCGCCCCGCCAGCGGGTGACTGGGCCGCACCTGCCAGTTCAAATCGCCACCGCTGGTGGCACCGGCATAGCGGGTCGCATGGATATAATCGATCTGCATGGGGAAATTGAGCCGGGTCAGTAAATGGCCGGCCGGGATGATGGCCCCGGTCAGCACGCAAAGTACCAGCGGATCGCTGTTTTTCAGCACCTGGGTCATTGCCGCGGCCATCTTGTCCAGCGCCGCTTCGACCTGTTGCTGATCATAGAGGCAGTCCGCCTCCTGCATAGTCTGGTTAACGGTATCGATATTCATGGTTATGTTGTCGGTGGTTGTGGCAAATTCGAGCCTTCGACCAGGTCCGGCATATGCAGGGTGCGGGTCGGGAAGGCAACTTCGGCGCCGTGGCGGGCAATGATATCACTGATTCGAAACAGCACGTCCTGTTTGACTTCGTGGAACTCGATCCATTTGACCGTTTTGGTAAAGGTATAGACAAAGAAGTCGAGCGACGAAGCGCCAAACGCGTTGAAGTTGACGATCAGCGTCTGCTTCTGATCGATTTCCGGATGGGATTGCAGCATGGCTTTGACATCATCGATAATCTTCGGCAACGCTTCCAGATCCGCGTAACGCACACCGATGGTCTCGAAAATCCGGCGATTGTACATGCGCGAGGGATTTTCCACCACGATACTGGCAAATACCGCATTGGGGACATAGATGGGCCGTTTATCAAAGGTTCGGACAATGGTCAGACGCCAGCCGATTTTCTCAACTGTGCCTTCGATATTGCGATCCGGCGAGCGGACCCAGTCACCGATAGCAAAGGGCCGGTCCAGGTAGATCATCATGGCGCCAAAGAAATTGGCCAGCAGGTCCTTGGCCGCAAAGCCAACCGCAATCCCGCCGATACCCCCAAAGGCCAGAATCGCCGAGATATTGACCCCAAGCGTCTGCAACATCACCAGAGCGGCCGTGATAAACACCGAGATTTTCAGCAACTGCGTGATGGCATCGGCTGTGGTTCTATCCAGTGGCTTGCCTTCCAGATCCTTGTGATCGAGAATGTTCTTCTCCATCTGATCCACAAAGCGCAGCAGCGCCCAGGCAATAGCGATGATGGCGCCGACTTCACGTACCTCACGGGCGGCGTCAATTTTAAACACCGCCATCAAAAATGAAATACCGAGAATCCAGATAAACAGAGTCACGGGATGGCGAATAGAACTAACCAGGGAGTTATCCCAGATTCTGTCAGTCTGCTTAAATCGTTTTTCCAGACGCTTCAGAACCCGTTTCTGGATAAAGTCCAGCAACAGCGTGGCGAAAACGATGACAAAGCTGTGCAATATCCACCAGTTGCCACGCAACAGCTGATCGATATAGTCGATTATCTGGTCAAGCATGTCTGTGCCTTGTATCCCTGTCGTTAAAAATCGAATGCCAGCGACGGGTTGGCGCTGTGTTTATCCAGCTGTTCGGTAATCTGGCGCCATTGACTTGAAGCATGCAATTGTTGTCGATCCACCTCACCTTTGCCATGCATGCGCGCCAGCCGCAGGTGGGCCACCGGATCTTCGTAATCTCCCAGCGACTCCAGCACCTCGATGGCTGCATCGCGATTGTTGCAGACCAGGACCATATCACAGCCGGCCTGCAGTGCCGATCGCGCTCGTTCACTATAGCGCTCACCGGCAACACTGGCCCCTTCCATATCCAGATCGTCGCTGAAAATCACGCCCTGAAACTGCAATCGCTCGCGCAGGATCTGTTTCAACCAGACAGGAGAAAATCCGGCAGGCAGGCGATCCACTTTGTCGTAAATAATATGCGCCGGCATGATCGCGGTCAAACCATAACCAATCATGCGACGAAATGGCAGAATATCATGGTGATAGATATCCTGATAATCGCGCGAGTCGACCGGCACGGCTTTGTGGGAGTCCGCCTCCACCGCCCCGTGGCCAGGAAAGTGTTTACCGGTGGCCGCCATGCCGGCGTCGGCCATCCCCTGCATCCAGGCATGGGCCAGCTCGGCCACAACCTCGGGTTTATGATGAAACGCCCGATCGCCGATGACTTCGCTGACACCGTAATCGAGATCCAGCACCGGCGCGAAACTAAAGTCGATATCCATGGCACGCAGCTCGATCGCCATCAACCAGCCAGCCTGGCGTGTCAGTACCCTGGCCTTTTGATGGTCCTGCTCATAGATCTGGCCAAACAGACGTGCCGGGGGAATGTGACTGAAGCCATCGCGAAAGCGTTGCACGCGGCCGCCTTCGTGATCCACGGCAACCAGCAGACGCGGCTCGCGCAGCGCATGTATCTCGCGGACCAGCTGATGCAATTGTTCGATGGACTCAAAATTACGACTGAACAGAATCACGCCGCCAACGTGGCGATGCAATAGCAGTTCACGATCATCCTCCGACAACGCGGTGCCGGCGATATCGAGCATGACAGGTCCCAGTGACATGGCGTATTCGTTTACTCTTCGATACGGACACGCGTGCCGACAGGCAGCATGTCAAACAGGGTGAGAATATCGGCATTGCGCATTTTAATACAGCCGTGTGAGCTGGGAATCCCCATAGTATCCTCATCCGGGCAGCCGTGGATATAGACATAGCGACGCATGGTATCGACCGCACCGAGCCGGTTGACGCCCGGCTCCAGGCCGCTGAGCCACAGGATCCGGGTCAATATCCAGTCCCGTTGCGGGTACTGTTCGCGCAATCGGGGTGTATAGATCTCGCCCGTGGGCCGCCGCCCCACAAATACCGTGTTCACCGGCTGCCCGGCACCGATTTTGGCGCGGATCTTGTGCCAGCCACGCGGGGTCTGTTCGCTGCCATTGCGCTCGCCCACGCCGTTTTTGGCGCTCGCGATGTGAAACCGGGCAATCTCCTCGCCGTCCTGCACGACGCGCAGGCTCTGGTCCTGGATCCGGATATGGACTTCAGGTTGTGTACTCATCAGCGCCACGCTTTATAAGGGTGTTTGACCAGGCTGACATTATAATAGCGCGGGTCCGCGGAGACCTCTTCGCCCAGCCAGTCCGGTTGTTCAAAGGGTTCGGATTCACTGGCCAGCTCGATCTCGGCCACCACCAGGCCGGCATTCTCCCCCTCGAACACATCGACTTCCCAGGTATGACCGGCATGCTCGACGTGATAACGGGTTTTCTCGATGACCGGTTTCTCACACAGGGTATCGAGCATTTCCCGGGCATCCGCCAGTGGAATCGGGTATTCATATTCCTGTCGATAAATCCCCATGGTCGCGCTTTTGATATTCAGATTGGCCCGTTCCCCCTCGATGCGTACCCGGACCGAGGCCTCGCGTGCGCCGATCAGATAGCCCTGCGCCAGCTGTTGACCGGCATCGGCCTGCTCACGCCAGCGCTCGCTGTTCACCAGAAACTTGCGTTCGATCTCGACCGCCATCATTCACCTTTCACAAACAGGGCAATGGATTCCACGTGGGCGGTATGCGGGAACATATCCATGATCCCGGCACTGACCAGTCGATAGCCGTGCTGATTGACCAGTTCGCCCGCATCGCGCGCCAGCGTCGCCGGATTGCAGGAGACATACACGATGCGTTGTGCGCCCGTGGCAGCCAGTTGCGGAATCATCTGTGCCGCGCCACTGCGGGGCGGATCCAGCAACACCTTGTTATACGCTTGTTTTTTTAGCCAGGGTTCGTCTGCGCACTCCTCGAACAGATTGGCGACATGAAACTGTGCATTATCAATGCGATTGAGTTCGGCATTGGCCCGGGCACGGTGGATCAGATCGGATTCGCCCTCCACGGCCACGACTTCACCAGCCCGACGTGCCAGCGGCAGGGAAAAGTTACCCAGCCCGCAGAACAGTTCCAGTACCCGATCCCCGGGGTTCACCTCGAGCAACTGCAGGGCATGGCTTACCATGCGACGGTTGATATCGCTGTTAACCTGGGTGAAATCTGCCGGCAGAAATTCCAGTGTTACATCAAACTCGGGCAACGCATAACGTAATGTGGCCTGCTCGGGAAAGAGCAGTGTCACACTGTCCGGCCCCTTGGGCTGATGATAGATCACAAAATCGTTGGCCTTGCCGTAATCGATCAACAGGCGGATATCGTCTTCGGTTAACGGTTCGAGATTGCGAAACACCAGCGCGGTCTGCTCGTCGCCGGCGGCCACCTCGATCTGGGGCAATCGGCGATAACAGCTGAGCCGACGTACCAGATCGCCCAGTTCGGGCAACCGACCGCCCAGTTCGGGCGTCAGGATGTGACACTGTTCCAGTTCGGCCAGAAAGTGACTGCCGCGCTCGCGAAAACCGACCAGCACTTTTTCTTTCTTGTCCACATAGCGGGCCCCGAGCCTGGCCTTGTTGCGATAACCCCAGATGGGCCCGGTCAGCGGTTGCAGAACCGATTCCGGGCTCACCCGACCAATGTGTGCCAGATCATCCAGCAGCGTTTGTTGCTTGAGACGTACCTGCTCTTCGCTGCTGACATGTTGCAGGCGACAGCCACCACAAACGCCGAAGTGCGCACAGGCCGGCTCGACGCGCGCCGGTGAAGCCGACAATACCTGTTGCACCCGCCCTTCATCGTAATTACGCCGGCTGCGGGTATAGACAAACTCCACCTGCTCGCCCGGCAGCGCGCCGTCGATAAAGACAGTTTTGCCGGCGATGCGGGCAACCCCCTGACCCTCGGGAGTCATGGTCTCGATATCGGCAATAACCGGCTCGGTCGTCAGTAAACGGCGTTGGCGTCCCATGCAGTGATCCGATCGGTTCAGGCGGGGAAAACATTGGTGGAAAGATAGCGATCGCCCCGATCGCAAATGATCGAGACGATCACGGCATTTTCCACCTGCCGGGAGAGTTGCAATGCTGCCGCTACCGCGCCGCCGGAGGAAATGCCGCAAAACAGGCCTTCGCGGGCGGCCAGGGCCCGGGTGGTTTCCTCGGCCTCCTGCTGGGTTACATCCAGTGTCTGATCGACCCGGGCGGCATCGAAAATGGCGGGCAGATAGGCCTGCGGCCAGCGGCGGATGCCGGGAATCTTGGCCCCCTCGGCGGGCTGCACTCCGACAATCTGCACATCGCGGCTTTGTTCCTTGAGATAACGCGAAACACCCATGATGGTACCCGTGGTGCCCATGGCGCTGACAAAGTGCGTCACGCGGCCCCCGGTATCCCGCCAGATTTCGGGCCCGGTACCTTCATAATGGGCCAGCGGGTTATCCGGATTGGAGAACTGATCCAGCAGCCTGCCCTGCCCGTCGGCGGCCATCTGTTCGGCCCGATCCCGGGCGCCTTCCATACCTTCCTGCTCGCTGACCAGGATGATCTCGGCGCCGTAGGCTTTCATGGCCTGGCGTCGCTCGACGCTCATGTTCTCGGGCATGATCAGCACCATGCGATAGCCCTTGATGGCCGCCGCCATGGCCAGCGCGATACCGGTATTGCCACTGGTGGCCTCGATCAGGGTATCCCCTGATTGGATTTCACCCCGTTTTTCGGCATGCTGGATCATGCTCAGGGCCGGCCGATCCTTGACCGAACCGGCCGGGTTGTTGCCCTCGAGTTTGACCAGCAGTGTGTTGCTGGTCTCGCCGGGCAAACGTTGCAGGCGAACCAGGGGGGTATTGCCGACAAAGGCTTCAATCGTTGGAAAGTTCATCGCCACAGTTTACCGCGTTATGGGCTGCATTTTCATCAGCCGATAAGATTTTCACGCAACGGATATAAACCACGGGCACCAGCCCGTTAGTACTGGCCGGTCAAAGAGGCTCACACATGACACAAACCGATACACCGCACGCGGCGCTGGCCCTGCTGGACAAAAAACAGGCACTGGAACAGGCTGGTGGGAATCGCGAACTGGCCTGCGATCTGTTCAGTATGCTGCTTGAGGAACTGCCTGTTCTGCAAAGCCAGCTGGCACAGGCGCTCGAGCACGGTGAACAGGATGCCATGTGGGACCCGGCCCACAAGCTCTATGGATCGACCGCCTATTGCGGCGTGCCGGCATTGCGCGAGGCCGCCCGGGCGATGGAAGAATGCATCAAGCAGCAGCAAGCGGATCAGCTGCAAAGCTGTTTTGACCGCCTGAGCCGGGAAATCACCCGCCTGCAGGAGCAGGGAGCGGCACTGGCCGAACAACTGCGGGCCGAAAATTAACCGCTGCGGCAGAAAAGTGCATGCTGTAGAGGGAGTGGCGAATAAAATCCACCGCGATAAGCCGTTACAACGCGTTCTGTCACCGCGCTGTTACGACAATCAGCGCCTAACCCGGGCGAGCGGTTCGCGCCGCCACCATCAGTCGCTTCATTTCCCGCACGGCCTCTTCCAGACCGGTGAAGACGCTGCGGGCCACAATCGCATGGCCGATGTTCAGTTCCCGGATCCCCTCCAGGGCGGCGATGCGACCCACGTTGTGATAGTGCAGGCCATGACCGGCATTGACCTGCAGCCCCAGACCGAGCCCCTGCTCCATCGCCCGGGCAATTTTATCGAATTCACTCTCCCGCCCGGCTCTGGCCGCATCGGCGTAGTGGCCGGTATGGATTTCGATCACCGGGGCGCCACACTCGGCCGCAGCGCTGATCTGTTCGGGATCGGCATCAACGAACAGTGAGACGCGAACCCCGGCATCGGCCAGTTGCTGGCAGGCATCGCCAATACGCTGGCGCTGGCCCTTGATATCCAGCCCGCCTTCGGTGGTCAGTTCCGCACGTCGTTCCGGCACCAGACAGCAATCGGCCGGTTTGATCTGTCGGGCGATGGCCAGCATTTCGTCGGTAACGGCCATTTCCAGGTTCATCCGGGTCTGAACAAGATCGCGCAGCATCAGCACATCGCGATCCTGAATATGACGCCGGTCCTCGCGCAAATGCAGGGTGATGGAATCGGCCCCGGCCTGTTCGGCCAGCAGCGCGGCCTGGACCGGTTCGGGATACAACGTTCCCCGGCTCTGGCGCAGGGTAGCAATGTGATCGATATTCACACCCAGCAGGATCTCGTTGGTTGTTATGCCAGACACGGATTGATTACCTCGTTCAAAATAAGTTTCTAGTTACCAGTCACCAGTGACCAGTAACTTATAAATCACGACTTTGCCAGTAGAGCTCGCGTGATTTGAGTGGCCGGTTATCCAGGTGCTGGCTGAGCAAAAATCGCATCAGGATTTTGGCCTCGCGCAATACCCCCGGCTCCCGATAGTCGTTAGCGCGAATCGCCAGCAGCGTCTGTCCGCTGATGACCGGATACTCCTGTTGCTGACTGGCAGGTTGCGCTATCGGCCCCTGCTCGGGATGATAACAATATTGCGTATCGGCCTGCAGCGGTTCACCGCTGTGTGCGTCGACGGTCAATTGCAGTCCGTAACCCAGCTCTTCCAGCAATTCCCGCTCATATTGGCGCAATACCGCCTCCTGGGAGTTCGATTCTTCCAGCAGGGCCTGCAGGGCCTGCTCGTAGCAGGCGAACAGTTCCGGATGCGGGTCGTCGCGGTGCAGCAGCCGCAGGATCAGTTCGTTCATATAAAAACCACTGATGATACGGCTGCCAGGCAGCGTATAGAAGCCGCCACCAGATTCCACCGCGGTCATGGTCCGCAGCTCACCGCGTCCGGCCCAGGAAAACAGTAACGGCACAAATGCTTCCAGCCTGGCGTTGTTACGTGACCGGCTGCCGCGCACGCCGCGAGCCACCAGCGAAACCCGGCCGCTATCGCGGGTAAAGATGTCCAGCAAACTGCTGGTATCGCGATACGGCCGGCTGTGCAGAATAAAGCCGTATTGCAACTGTTGACGATGTTCCGCCGGCATAGGCTTTGTCGACTCCGGGTTTAATCGTCGTCACGATAGCCCAGACTGGACAGGGCACGCTCGTCATCGGACCAGCCCGCCTTGACCTTGACCCACAACTCCAGATGAACCTTTTTATCGAACAGTTTCTGCATATCCAGGCGCGCCTGCTGACCGACTTTTTTCAATCGTTCGCCTTTGTCGCCAATGACAATCGACTTCTGGTTCTCCCGCTCAACCCAGATCAGGGCATGAATGCGGTTCAGGCGCTCCAGCTCCTCGAATTTTTCGATTTCCACGGTTGTGGCATAGGGCAGTTCCTGACCCAGATTACGCATCAATTTCTCACGCACGATCTCGGCGGCCAGAAACCGGGCGCTGCGATCGGTCAGTTGATCCTCCGGATACCAGGGTTCGGAGGGTTCCAGATGCCGGGTGATGGTCTGCTCCAGCTGGGGCAGATTACTGCCGGACTTGGCCGAAAGCGGAACCACCTCGGCGAAATCGTGTTTTTGTCCCAGCTCCTGCAAAAACGGCAATAACTGATCCTTTTGCTTGATACGATCGATCTTGTTAACGGCGAGAATAATCGGCGCTCGGGTATTTTTCAGCGCGGCCAGGACCATGTCATCTTCCTCGGTCCATTTCAGGGCTTCAACAACAAAGATGACCACCTGCACATCTTCCAGAACGGCACTGGCGGTGCGATTCATGAAGCGGTTCATGGCCTTTTTCGCCTGCTGGTGGATGCCCGGCGTGTCGACATAAATGATCTGGGCCAGATCCGTGGTCTTGATTCCCAGTATCCGGTGACGGGTTGTCTGGGGCTTGCGCGAGGTGATACTCAGTTTTTGTCCGAGCAAATGATTCATCAGGGTCGATTTGCCCACATTGGGCCGGCCCACCAGCGCGACATAACCGCAACGAAACGCTTCAGCCATTTTCCTGCCCCGCCAGAGTCTGTAACATTTTATCGGCAGCCACCTGCTCGGCCTTGCGCCGGCTGGTACCTTCACCAAGCACCGGCTCGTCGATCCCGGCAATACGACAGGCCACGCGAAAACGCTGCGCATGCGCCTTGCCTTCCGTGGCAATCACCTCGTACTCCGGCAACTCGGTACCACGCGCCTGCAGGAACTCCTGGAGTCGGGTCTTGGGATCTTTTTGCAGGGTTTGCGGATCCAGGCGGGCAATTCTGTCATGAAAGAAGGTGTGCACCAGCGAGCTGGCGCTGTCGATCCCGCTATCCAGATAGACCGCGCCGATGATCGCTTCGAAGGCATCGGCCAGAATCGAACGGCGTCGATGCCCGCCGCTTTTCAGTTCACCGGAGCCCAGACGCAGATACTCGCCAAGCTCAAGCTCGGTTGCGATACCGGCCAGGGTTTCTCCCTTGACCAGGCTGGCACGCAACCGACTCAGCTGGCCTTCGCTGGCTTTCGGAAATTCCCGGTACAGCTCGGTGCTAACGAGATAGCCGAGAATGGCATCACCGAGAAACTCCATACGCTCGTTGTTGCGGGAACCAAAGCTGCGATGGGTTAACGCCCGCTCCAGTAGTTCGGGTTGCTGAAAAACATAACCCAGTTTGCGACAGAGTTTATCCAGATGCTGCATTACTATTTGGGAATCTCCGCGCTCTTGCTAAAGCTCAAAACCAGATCGATGTTGCCGATAAAATCGCGACGCACTTCATACTCGACATCGATGTAATACATGTTCTTGCCGGATTCCAGGTAGATTTCATCGTGACCAATATCGTTGATCATATTAATCTTCAGGCGTTTGCCCAGTGTTTCCAGAATCTCGGCCGGTGTTTTACTGCCAATTCCCGGCTCGTCTTCCATATCCGAAAGAATAGAGCCGACTGTAAAGGAATTCATGTAAACCGGAATGACCTTTAAACCCACCAGTGTAAAAAAGGCAATCAGCGCCAGAACAAGCATCCAGCCCAACCCGGTCATGCCTTTTTGATATTGCATATTAGTCATTATTTTCCCTCCTCACCGCCTGTTGTAATTCTGTTCGATTTAGTCGATCACGCTGCCTATACGACCCCAGTCCGGCATCTGGCACGCCCAGCGGGTCATGGCATTGAATGTACAGTTCCAGTTCATCCAGATCAGGAAAGCCTCACCCACGAGATTCTCCTGTGGGACGAACCCCCAGACCCGGCTGTCACGACTGTTATCCCGGTTATCCCCCATTACAAAATAGTTCCCCTTGGGCACATTGACAACAAAATCGCGCGCCGGTGCAATGCTGTTGACCAGAATATCATGTTCGACATCCCCCAAAGTCTCTTTGTAACGCAGCGCCTGGGGATAATTTTTGTAATAGCCGTCCCGCTTTTCCAGAGGAACCGGCTCGCCATTAATATAGAGTGATTTATTGTAATAGGCGACTTCGTCGCCAGGAACGCCAATAACACGCTTGATATAATCGATATTCGGATTTTCAGGATAACGGAATACGATCACATCCCCGCGTTCGGGGTTGCCCAGATTGACAAAGCGCTGATGCCCGACCGGCAGACGCAGGCCATAGGCGAATTTGTTGACCAGGATAAAGTCACCCACCTCCAGGGTCGGCAGCATGGAACCGGAGGGAATCTTGAACGGCTCGGCGACGAAACTGCGCAACACCAGCACAATGAGTACGACCGGAAACAGAAAACGGGCAAACTCGACCAGATAGGGCTCATTGGTACTCAGTTCTTCTTCGCCTTCGGACTGCACCGGTTCACGACGCCGTGAAAAATACAGGACATCCACCAGCCAGATTACGCCGCTGATCACGGTGGCCAGCACCAGCAACAGTTCAAAATCAAAACTCATTTATCTTTCCCTACATTGAGTACCGCCAGAAAGGCTTCCTGCGGAATATCTACTTTGCCAACCTGCTTCATGCGTCGCTTGCCGGCTTTTTGTTTTTCTAACAATTTACGTTTACGCGTCACATCACCACCGTAACATTTGGCGGTGACATTCTTGCGCAATGCCTTGACGGTGGTCCGGGCAATCACCTTGGAACCGATCGCCGCCTGGATCGCCACCTCGAACATCTGGCGCGGGATAATCTCCTTCATCCGCTCGGCCAGATCCCGTCCGCGGTATTCAGCCTGATCCCGATGAACAATGATCGATAACGCGTCGACTTTCTCACCGTTAATCAGGATATCCAGTTTGACAAGGTGCGAGGGTTCAAAACGCAATAACTCGTAATCCAGCGAGGCATAGCCCCGGCTGACGGATTTGAGGCGATCGAAGAAATCAAGCACGATTTCATTCATCGGCAACTCGTATTCCAGCAATATCTGGCTGCCCAGATACTGCATTTTTTTCTGTTCCCCACGTTTTTCGACACACAGGGAAATCACGTTACCGACATGTACCTGCGGAACCAGGATCGAGGCGCGCACGATCGGCTCGCGTATCTCCTCGATATCGTTCGGCTCGGGCAACTCGGCGGGATTTTCGATATTCAGCAGTTCGCCGGTTTTGGCCAGCACTTCATAAACGACCGAGGGCGCAGTGGTAATCAGATCCAGGTTGTATTCGCGCTCCAGGCGCTCCTGGACGATCTCCATGTGCAACATGCCGAGAAATCCGCAGCGAAAACCGAAACCCAGTGCCTGTGACGTTTCCGGTTCGTAATACAGGGCGGCATCGTTGAGTTTCAGTTTGGACAGGGCTTCGCGCAGTCCTTCATAGTCATCACCTTCCACCGGAAACAGACCGGCGAACACCTGCGGTTGAATCGGTTTAAAACCCGGCAGTGGTGCTTCGGCCGGATTGGCGGCGTCGGTAATGGTATCGCCGACCGGCGCACCATCGACTTCCTTGATGCCGGCAATCATGAAGCCGACTTCACCGGCATGCAGTTGTTCGGTATCGCGCTTTTTGGGGGTGAAAATTCCGACCCGATCCACCTGGTGGCTGCGATCCGCCGCCATGATGCGGATCTTCTGTTTACGCCGCAGGGTGCCCTGCTTGACCCGGATCAGCGAGACCACCCCCAGGTAGTTGTCAAACCAGGAGTCGATAATCAGTGCCTGCAAAGGTGCATTCACATCGCCCTCGGGTGGCGGAATCAGGTGCACGATCTCCTCGAGCAACTCGCTCATTCCCTCACCGGTTTTGGCCGACACCCGGGCCGCGGTCTTGGCCTCGATACCGATGATCTCCTCGATCTCCTGGATCACCCGATCCGGCTCGGCCGCCGGAAGATCGATCTTGTTCAGGATCGGGAGCACTTCCAGTCCCTGTTCGATCGCGGTATAGCAGTTGGCCACGCTCTGTGCCTCGACACCCTGGGAGGCATCCACCACCAGCAGAGCCCCTTCGCAGGCAGCCAGCGAGCGCGAGACTTCGTAGGAGAAATCCACATGCCCCGGCGTATCGATAAAGTTCAGCAGGTAGGTCTTGCCGTCCCGGGCATGATAATTGAGGGTAACACTCTGGGCCTTGATGGTGATGCCGCGTTCGCGCTCCAGGTCCATCGAGTCGAGAACCTGCTCGCTCATCTCGCGCTCGGTCAGCCCCTCGCACATCTGGATAATCCGGTCCGCGATGGTGGATTTACCGTGATCGATATGAGCGATAATGGAAAAATTGCGTATCTGGGAGAGGTCGGTCACATTCCACCTTGAGTCATACTAAAAAGGCGCACAATTGCGCCTTTTTGGATCGGAGCGTTTCCTGAAAAGGTTTATTTCAGGTGGGCGGAATTGTAACCAATTTCAGGCCTGGCTGAAATACTGTTGGAGTTTACTAAGCTCAAGAAAATAATGGCAAATTTCTGTTTCCCCGTGCATCAGTACGGGGATCCGCTCCCCGTACGCGGCTTCCAGTGCCGGATCGTCGTCGATATCCACCATTTGCAGGCTAAAATCGTAGTCATCCTGCAGGGCCTGTAGCTGGCCCTGCATCGCCTCGCACAGGTGGCAGCCTGGCCGCCGGTACAGGGTTAATTGCAGCGGCGTACTCATTTCTCCAGGCGAATGGTCATAAACAGCGGCGCCTTGCCCCGCTGGACCAGCATGGGGAGCAGCTTGCCCCGGGGCAAATCGGCAACCAGTTTGGCGAACTGCTTGGCGCTGGTGACGTTCTTGTGATTGATCATCAAGATCACATCCCCGGACCGGATCTCGGCTTCAGCTGCCGGCCCCTCATGGACCTCCTTGACCAGTACGCCGCGCTTGTCGCGAATCTCCAGTTGCTTGCGCTGTTCGCTGCTCAGATCTTCCAGGACCATACCCAGTGTTTCGGCCGCTTTATCCGATTCGGGGGAACCGGAGGGCGCCACCGCGGCAAGCTCTTCTTCGGGCGGTAACTCGCCGATTTTGACGGTCAGCTGACGGCTCTTGCCTTCGCGGATAATCCTGACACTAGCTTCCTCCCCTACCGGAAACGAGGCTACGGCGAGAGGCAGATCCGACTGGCGGTGAATCGTTTTGCCGGCAAATTCGACCACCACATCACCTTCCTTAAAGCCCGCCTTTGCGGCCGGACTGTCAGGCAGAACCCGCAGCACCACGGCACCCATCGGTTTTTTCATGCCGAAGGATTCGGCCAGTTCCTTGTTCACATCCTGGATCAGGATACCTAGCCAGCCGCGGCTGACACGCCCCTCGGTCTTGAGCTGCTCGACCACGTCCATCGCAACGTCGATCGGAATTGCGAATGAGAGCCCCATGAAACCGCCGGAGCGGGTGAAAATCTGCGAGTTGATACCAATCACCTCGCCATCCAGGTTAAACAGCGGCCCGCCCGAGTTACCGGGATTGATGGCCACGTCGGTCTGGATAAACGGAACATAGTTTTCACTGGGCAGGTTACGATTAATGGCACTGATCACACCGACCGAGACCGAATGATCAAACCCGAACGGTGAGCCGATCGCCATGGCCCACTCACCCACCTTGAGCTCTTTCGAATCACCAATGGTGACTACCGGCAAGTCATTTGCCTCGACCTTGAGCAGGGCCATGTCACTGCGTTTGTCACTGCCGATAACTTCGGCTTTTAACTCGCGCCGGTCACTCAGCCTGACGGTAATTTCTTCGGCATCCTTGACCACATGGTAATTGGTGACGATGTAACCGTCGGCGCTGATAATAAAACCGGAACCCAGTGACTGGTTTTCGAACTCTTCGGGGCCGGCACCGGGGCCTTCTTCGCCAAAGAAATGCTTGAACAGATCGCCAAACGGTGAACCTTCGGGAAATTCGGGAATATTAAAGCCCGGCGGCATGCCGTGCTCGCGGCTGATCTTCTGGGTTGTGCTGATATTCACGACCGCCGGGCTGTTTTTTTCCACCAGCTCGGTAAAATCGGGTAATTTGCTGTTGCCACCCAGCAGCGCCTGCGAGGGCGCAGCGAAAAATGTCAGGGCCAGAAACAGACTTAACCAGTTAACAATACGAACCTTCATCAATACCTCTTGCTTCAATCACGGACCCTTTGGTCAACGGATCCTTAATAATGACCCATACTTTAATATTTACGAATCGGGAGTTAATGCATGAACAGAACCGGCCGCACCTGACCCGGATAATGGCATGCGTTGCAGAATGACCGGCTGATAACGGCTGTCGTTGGCAACGCGCCGGTTAAAAGCCCGTAGCCAGACGATCGCCAGCAGCATACCAATGCCCGCAAACAGGATCGAGACCCCTTCCACGGCGCCGATCATCAGTTGCTCGGCCACCACCTTGCCGGTAATGGCAAACAGGAACAAGCTCAGCAGCGGCACCAGATAAACAGCCAGTGAGCCGCTCAACATGGCCGACTCGTGCAGACCGATCACCACGGTCTCGCCTTCGCGGGCCTGAACCGTATTCAAGACCCGCATGTGGCTGGCTTTTTGCCCCACCACGCTGGCCAGTACGGCCGTGCCACAACCCTTGTTGACCTGACACTGCCCACAGGCGGTTTTACGCTGCGCCTCGACCCAGGCATGCTCTCCTTCACAACGGGTAACAATCGCGGTTTCCTCGATCATGGCGACTCCCGGTAGCGAACCGACTCACCGATCATTTTCACCGTGGCCTGGGGGACCTCCCCGACTACGGTTACATGATAACCGTTCAGATTGCGGCCATGGGCATTGACCGCCCCCATGTGCGAGCCGCCAAACAGGTTATCACCAGTTTTATTATCGTCCTTTTCAATGAAAACCGATACCGAGGCCAGGCCGTCGGAATAAACCCGGTGTTCCACCGGCATCAAACTGTTCGGAATGCGGTGCATGCGCGACATATCCTGTTTGAAACCCGGCGGCAACGTTGCGATGTACCAGTCGGAAGTCCGCTCGCCTTCATCGCTCTGCGAATTACCGCTTGCCTCGTACCAGGTAAAATCTTCCCGGTTGATATCCGGCTCCAGCGCATCTTCGGGAATATCATCCATAAAGATGATCTGGGTGAACATAAACTGCTCGACCGGCTTGTTGTTCTCATTGAGCAGATTGGTTTTCAGCAACAGGCCGGTTTTTTCATGCACCCACAGGACATGGCCGTAACGCAGATTATCCCGGGGTTCGATCAGAATCTTTTGTGTCGGCTCCCCCGCCACCTTGTCCTTGCCGGCCAGTGAGAGCCGGTAATTGTCGTTCAGCTCACCAATCTTGACGGGAAACATCGGCGGATATTTGGCCCTGGGACGGCTTTTTTCCACCATGACCGACTGACTGTCCGGGTAGATACAGGTCACCCGATCACCATCGCGCAATACTTCGCGCCCGGTGCCGTCCATGGAAATCAGACGTTCACGCTCACCGGCCTCGCTGACACTGTGGATAATTCGAATCGAACTGAGCTGGTCCTGCTGACCGTAGACGAAGGTCCCTTCGTAATTGAGCATGTGCGCGGCCTGATGCATTTTCTCCAGCCAGGGCTGCACACCGGTGATGTCCGATGCCCAGGCCTGTACAGAGAGGCCGGCACCGAACAATACCATCGCCAGTTTATTTCTCATCGGCACCGGCAACCCGTTGCGACGGGGTCACGCTGACAATCCGCATATACGGCAGCATGCCCTGCATGCGCGATGAAATGGAATACTCGTTATGGTTGACCAGGTAGCTGCTAAGCTTGGATTGCACTTCGCTGTCAATCGGCTGTTGTGACGGGACACTGTTCCCGCTCACCGCCAGGTACTTGTCACTGCCGCCCTGGGTACTGGCGATGGACGGCTGTGCTACCGGGGTGTCACCCGGGTTACCTTGCTGGACGGTCAGCACCGCCACTGTCGCGACGGTGGCGGCAATGGCCAGGCCGGCCACCTGACGCAGGCCCTGGCTGAAACGCCGGGCAGCTGGACGCAACACGGTAGGCTCCTCCTGCAGGGCCGCGCTGACACGGTCGGCAAAATGACGCGAGGGCAGGCTCTGGCCGTGTCCCGACAGGACATCCCGAATCAGGTGATACCGCGTCCAGCGTTCGCGGGCCCCGGTATCCTGTTTGAGTGACTCGAGCACCTCCGGATGATATTCATCATCCATGAATGCCGAAAGTTTTTCATCGCTGTTATTGCTCATACCACCACCACAATACATTTAACCGAGTAACGGTTTCAATTTTTTGTCCACTGCCTCACGGGCGCGAAAAATACGCGACCGCACGGTTCCAATCGGACAATCCATTGCCTCGGCTATTTCTTCGTAGCTCATCCCCTCCAGTTCGCGCAGGGTGATCGCTGTTTTCAAGTCATCCGGCAGATCATCAATGGCGCGGCTGATAACCTGCTGGATCTCGTCCCTGAGTGCCATTTTCTCCGGTGTTGCATACTCCTTTAGACCGGACTCCCCCTCGTAATGTTCCGCATCACTGGCCTCAATATCATCTGCGGGCGGTCGCCGATCCTGGGCGACAAGAAAGTTTTTGGCAGTATTGATCGCGATCCGGTATATCCAGGTATAAAACGCGCTGTCCCCCCGAAACCGAGGCAGGGCCCGATAGGCCTTGATGAAGGTTTCCTGTGCGAGATCTTCGAGCTCCGCCTGATTGCGCACATAGCGGGACAACACTTTCATTACCCGCTGCTGGTATTTCATTACCAGCGCGTCGAAAGCTTTTTTGTCCCCGGCCTGTACGCGTTCAACAAGCAACTGGTCCGTCGTCTTACCGCCCATTCGGGCTACTTCCCCTTTAAATTGGGCCAAGCCACCCGAATTACCTCATTTATGACCGCAATCTTATGAGAGAGTTCGCCTGGCCGCCGGTTTTCTGGTTATATTGCCGGATTTCGGAATTGTGACATTTCGCGCCACAATCCGTACAATTCTAATCTTATCTGGCCGAGATGAGAAACATCCCGGCACTTTCAATCGCAACTGGACAACCAGGCTCGACATTATCCATGCAGATTACATCCGACGTGCTTGTTATCGGTGGGGGTGCCGCCGGCCTCAGTCTGGCGCTGCGACTGGCTGACGATTATTCGGTTTCCCTGATCGCAAAAGGCATACTAAAAGAAGGGTCTACCTTCTATGCCCAGGGCGGGGTCGCGGCGGTCCTCGGGCCGGATGACACGCTGGAGTCCCACATCGAGGATACCCTGGAGGCCGGCGGCGGCCTGTGTGATGAGCAGGTGGTCCGCTTCACCGTCCAGCACGGGGCGGAAAACATCCAGTGGCTGATCAACAAGGGCCTCGCCTTCACCCGCGATGACAAGCAGCCGGACGAATACCATCTGACCCGCGAAGGGGGGCACTCCCATCGGCGCGTGATCCATGCCACCGATGCCACCGGCAAGGCCATCGAGACGACCCTGGAGAACGAGGTGCGCCGCCATCCCAATATCCGTCTCTACGAGAACCATATTGCGGTGGATCTCATCACCGGCGCCAAGCTCGGTCTGGAGCATAACCGCTGCCTGGGCGCCTACGTGCTGGATCGTGCCGCTGACCGGGTCCGGGTCTTTCGGGCCAACCAGACCGTGCTCGCCACCGGCGGCGCCAGCAAGGTCTACCTGTATACCAGCAATCCCGACACCTCCACCGGCGACGGTATTGCCATGGCCTGGCGCGCCGGCTGCCGGGTCGCCAATATGGAATTCAACCAGTTTCACCCCACCTGTCTTTATCATCCACATGCCAAATCGTTTCTGATCACCGAAGCGATTCGCGGCGAAGGCGGGAAACTGAAACTGCCCGATGGCAGCAGCTTCATGGAAAAATTCGACAGCCGCGCCGAGCTGGCGCCACGGGATATCGTGGCCCGCGCCATCGACCATGAAATGAAACGCCTCGGTGCCGACTGTCTCTATCTGGATATCAGCCATAAACCGGCCGATTTTATTCGCCAGCACTTCCCGACGGTCTACCAGCGCTGCCTCGATTTTGGCTACGACATGACCCGTGAGCCGATACCGGTGGTGCCTGCCGCGCATTACACCTGCGGTGGCATCATGACCGATCTCAACGGTAAAACCGATCTGGACGGCCTGTACGCCGTTGGCGAGACGGCTTTCACCGGTTTACATGGCGCCAATCGCATGGCCAGCAACTCCCTGCTCGAATGCCTGGTCTTTGCCCAGGCCGCCAGCGAGCATATCCGCCGGCAAAAAGCCGAAGGCGAACCGCAACAGGTCGCCATCCCGGACTGGGACGAAAGCCGCGTCACCGATTCGGACGAGGAAGTGGTCGTCACCCATAACTGGGACGAATTGCGCCGCTTCATGTGGGACTATGTCGGTATCGTGCGTAGTAACAAACGACTGCAACGGGCCGAGCATCGCGTGCAACTGCTGTTGTCGGAAATTGATGAATACTATGGCAACTTCCGTGTCACCAACGATCTGCTCGAGCTGCGTAACCTGGCGCTGGTCGCCAGCCTGATCATCCGCTCCGCCATGTCCCGTCACGAAAGCCGGGGGCTGCATTACAATATTGACTACCCGCAACGCGACAACGCCCACAACCCTCACAACACCGTCCTGGAACCGAATCATCATCTCAGTGCCACCTCGGCGATGGCACTGGCGGAATAAGCAGGTACTAGGTGCTAGTATCTAGTATCTAGTACCTTAATCCCTAACACCCACATCCTCCCCGGAAGACCCCGCATACTGCAATCGTAGCCACAACAGGTGCCACTGTTCTTTGGGCAGACTGTCGGGTAATAACACCCGGTAAAATCGTCTCCCCTTCAGAGGCTGCAGGTGCAGGATGATCAAACCGCGTGTAATGTAGGTGGACGGTAACAGGGACAGATCCGGCCAGTGTTGCACGCCCGTTTGATAGTCCCATGCACCATCTGTTCGCCAGATCAGGCGAATCTTTTGCCGACTCTCCCGATAATAGTGCCACAGCTGCCAGAGCAAACTGAGCACCAGCGTCGCGAGCAGCGCAAAAGGCACGCCCGCCGGCAAACTCAGCGGTTGTAACAACGCCGCGCCAGCCAGTGCGTGCAATACGCTCAGATAGATCAGTAAATAGCGGGAAGGTCTCGGCTCAAGTTCCAGCCGCGTTTCCAATCTGTTCTGCCACATTGGCCACATCCTTGTTATGCGGGACGCCGTGTCCCATCAAAAACTCCAGTAATTGCTGATCCGGATAGGCCAGCAAGGTCATCAGGGCATCCGTTTCCCGATCACTGAGCCGGTGATAATGCTGCTCGACAAACGGCAATAACAATAAATCCAGCTCCAGCATGCCACGCCGGCATTGCCAGAGCAGGCGCGCCTGGCCGGCATCGGCTGCCGGCATAATCAGAACATCTCCTTGACCATCAGTTTTTTGATGTTGTTGATGGCCTCGGTTGGATTCAGTCCCTTGGGACAGACATTCACGCAATTCATGATGGTATGGCAACGGAACAACCGGTACGGTCCGTCCAGTTCCTCGAGGCGCTGCGCCATGGCCTGATCACGACTGTCCGCCATAAAGCGATAAGCCTGCAACAGGGCCGCAGGCCCCCGGAACTTGTCCGGGTTCCACCAGAACGAGGGACATTGCGTGGTACAGCAGCCACACAGTATACACTCGTACAGGCCATCGAGTTTCTCCCGCTCCTGTGGCGTTTGGTGGTATTCGACTTCCGGTTCAGGATCCTCGACGATGAGATAAGGCTTGACCGCACGGTAATGCTCGAAAAACTGATCCATGTCGACCACCAGGTCCCGGATCACCGGCATCCCCGGCACCGGTCGCACCACCACCGGCTCGTTTAATTCCGCCACCGGCGTCAGGCACCCCAGGGCATTGGTTCCGTTGATATTCAACGCATCCGAACCACAGACCCCTTCCCCGCAGGAATGGCGAAACACCAGCGTCTCGTCCTGCTCTTTAAGCTTGAGCAATGCATCGCGTAACATCATCCCCGGACGCGTCTCAAGCTCGAACTCCTGCATCCAGGGGTCCTTGCCGCTTTCCGGATCATATCGATAGATTTGAAATCGCATATTGTCGGCTCCAGCCCTTTGGGCAGGTTCTAGGTACTGGGTGCTAGATACTAGATACTAGCCCCTGGTAACCAGTACCCGATTTAATAGACTCGCTCCTTCGGCGGAAACGTGTCCACGGTCATCGGCTTGAGGGTCACCGGCTTGTAATCCAGCCGCCTCGCTTCTTTATAGTATAGCGAGTGTTTCAACCACCGTTGATCGTCGCGATCGGGATAATCCATCCGCGAATGGGCGCCGCGGCTCTCATGGCGACCCAGGGCCGAACTGACCGTGGCAATAGCAATGTCCATCAGGTTTTCCAGTTCCAGCGCCTCGATCCGGGCGGTATTGAAAATCTTGCTGTGATCTTTCAGACGCACATCCTGCATGCGCTGCTCGAGCCCGAGCACCTTGTCGAGCCCCTGTTGCAGGACCTCTTCACTGCGAAATACGCCGCAGTAGTTTTCCATGGTGCTTTGCAGTTCCTTTTTCAAAGCCGGAACCGATTCGCCTTCGCCCTTTTGATCCCAGCGTTGCAGGTGCGCCATGGCCTGCTCCACGCTCTCTTCTCGCAGTGGCCGGTGATAGCGGTTATCGTTCAGGTATTCGATTATGTCGTTGCCGGCCGCACGGCCGAAAACCACGATATCCAGCAAGGAGTTGCCGCCCAGTCGATTGGCACCATGCACCGAGACGCAGGCGCATTCACCCACCGCGTATAATCCCGGGATCGATTCCTGACCCTGTTCCACCGGCACCACCACCCGGCCGTGACGATCGGTCGGGATACCGCCCATGGTGTAATGGGCTGTCGGGAAGACCGGGATCGATTCTTCCGCCGGGTCGATATGCAGGAAGGTTTTCACCGTATCGCATATCCCCGGCAGGCGTTTGTACAGCACATCGCGTCCCAGGTGATCGAGCTTGAGCATGACATGATCTCCGTTTTCGCCGCAGCCGCGACCCTCGCGCACTTCGGTGGCAATCGCCCGGCTGACCACATCGCGACTGGCCAGATCCCGGGCATGCGGCGCATAACGTTCCATGAAACGTTCGCCATCGCGGTTAGTCAGGTATCCGCCCTCGCCGCGCGCGCCTTCGGTGATCAACATGCCCCGCCCCGCGATACCGGTCGGATGGAACTGGAAAAACTCCATGTCCTGCAACGGAATGCCGGCACGTAGTGCCATCGCCAGGCCGTCGCCGGTATTGATGTGAGCATTGGTATTGGTACGAAACAGCTGACCGGCGCCGCCGGTCGCCAGCAAGGTAGTCTTGGCCTCGATCAGTAACGGTTCGCCGGTTTCAATCTCCAGCACCAGGGCACCAAGAATGAAGCCGTCTTCGTCCTTGATCAGATCGATGGCAAAATACTCGTCAAAGAAATGGGTCTTGGCGCGTATGTTTTGCTGATAGAGCGTGTGCAAAATCGCATGGCCCGTGCGATCCGCCGCCGCACAGGTGCGTGCGGCCTGGTCGCCGCCGAAATTCTGGCTCTGGCCACCGAAGGGCCGCTGATAAATCTTGCCGTTATCCAGTCGGCTGAAGGGCACGCCGGCATGTTCCAGTTCTATCACCAGATTCGACGCCGAGCGGCACATATATTCGATGGCATCCTGATCGCCGAGGTAATCGCTACCTTTAACGGTATCGTACATGTGCCAGTGCCAGCTGTCGGGCAGGACATTGGCCAGTGCCGCATTCATGCCACCCTGTGCCGCCACGGTATGCGAACGCGTGGGGAATACCTTGGAGACCACCGCCACACTGGCTTCGGCCCGGGACAATTGCAACGCGGCTCGCAGGCCGCCGCCACCGGCACCGATGACCAGGGTGTCGAATTGTCGTTTGGCAATCGTCATACTGCCACCACCGAAATCAGAATCCACATTGACCAGATACCCAGCACCAGGAGCATTAGTAAAAGAATCACCAGAATCGTAAACCGCAATATCAGGGAATGAACATAATCGACCAGAATATCGCGCACACCGACACCGGCATGGAACAACACGGCCACCACGAACAACGCCGTTGCGATATTCACCGGGGCAAAGGCCAGCAACGATCGCCACTGTACATAGTCCAGCGGGCCGCCCAGCAGATAGGCGAACAGTGCCACAATGACAAACAGCGCGATATAGATTGAGGTCAGGCGCTGCCAGAGCCAGGCCCGCAAGCCTTGTGCATGCAAACTCACAGGAACACTCCTGACACTAATAATAGGAGTATCAACAGCGCCACCACGACCACACTCCAGGCACTGGCACGGGCGGGAGTCAGTTGAATACCGATATCCAGATCCAGCAGCAAAAAGCGGACTCCGGACAACAGGTGGGATAACAGGGCCCAGAGTATCAGGACCATGGCCACGCTTCCCCACCATGAATGCAACAGGGCAATAACCTGTTCAAAACCCTGTTCACTCTGGAGTGAATACGCGAAAAGAAACACGACCAGCGGCAGGGAGATCACCAGTAAGGCGCCGCTGACGCGATGGGCGAAGGAGACAACCCCGGTGACGGGCAGATGAATCCGGAACAGATTAAGAAATTTTGGCCGCACGTTTTTTGTTGTCATTGTTTCCAGTCTAGACGTTTCAGCGCCGGCGTCCAGCCGCATGCACAGGTGCTAACAACTTACGAGAATCGCGCAATCAATGTTACTATCAACCATCTGCTGATACATATCAAGCGACGAATGGTCAAGTTATGAACAGTCAATGGCAAACATTTTTGCAACAGCAACAGGCAACGCTCGACGGCGATCAGGTCATCGATTTCGGTGACGCGACACAGGAACGCCAGATGGTCGAATCCGGCAGCGTGCTTGCCGACCTCTCCCACCAGGGTCTGATTGCGGCCAGCGGGAGCGATACGGTAACCTTCCTGCAGGGGCAGTTCACCAATGATGTCCAGCAGGTCACAGCGCAACAGAGCCAGTTGACGGCCTACTGCAATCCCAAGGGCCGCATGCTCGCCAGCATGCGTCTGTTCCATCGCGAGGATCGCTATTTTCTCAGCCTGCCGCACAGCGTCCTGGAACCGACTCTCAAACGCCTGCGCATGTTCGTCCTGCGCAGCGACGTGACCCTGGAGGATGCCAGTGACGAACTGGCCCGCTTCGGCCTGGCCGGCCCTGACGCCGAGGCACTGCTCGGGTCCCAGCTGCCGTCCCTGCCCGGGGCCGTCGATGAGGTCGTCCAGCACGCCCAGCTGAGTGTGATCCGCATCCCCGGTCCGCAGGCCCGGTTTGAAATCTACGGCCCGGCCAGCGAGCTGGCCACCCTCTGGCAGGCGTTACAAGCCGACGGCGCAACGCCGGTCGGCTACCCTGCCTGGAGCTGGCTGGATACCGTGGCCGGCGTCCCCACCGTAGTACCCGAAACGGTCGAGGCCTTTGTTCCGCAAATGGCCAATCTGCACAGCCTGGGCGGTATCAGCTTTACCAAGGGCTGCTACACCGGCCAGGAAGTGGTGGCCCGCATGCACTATCTGGGCAAACTCAAACGGCGCATGTACCGGGCCCACGTCGATATCGAGACGCCCCCGGCCCCCGGCGAACCGATCTATAATGCCGGTGCGGGCACCGACAACAGTGCCGGCAAAGTGGTTCAGGCGCAGCCCGCCCCGCAGGGCGGCGTGGATTTGCTGGCGGTACTTCAAATCAGCAGTGTCGAGGCCGCCCCGCTCCATCTCGGTCAGCCCGACGGTCCCGCCCTGAGCCTGGTCGATTTACCTTACGAGGTTGCCAACGAGGCCTGAGGCTCCGGCCTGAACGGCGCCGATTAAACTTAAGTCCCTGATGCATCTGCCGATAATTTCAGCAGACACCCCGTTTGACGAAGGAGCATTGCGTGTCCTTACAACAAGAATTCATTAATCAGCTGCTGTCGGATTTGAAGAACGACAAACTGGTCCTGCCGACGCTGCCTGAAGTGGCCCTCAAGGTTCGAGACACCCTGGAAAATGAAGATGCCTCGCTGATCGATGTCGCCAAGGTGGTCACTTCCGATACCGCGCTCTCCGCCCGCCTGATCCAGGTGGCCAACAGCCCGTTGCTGCGCGCCAATCGCCAGATCGAAACCGTCGAGGCGGCCGTAACCCGCATGGGCAGCAACATGGTCCGCAACCTGGTGACCAGTATTGCCATGGAACAGATGTTCCAGGCGACCTCCGACGTCACTGACAAAAGGCTGCGTCACCTGTGGGAACACAGCACCGAGGTCGCCGCCATCAGCAGTGCACTGGCCCACACCCAGTCGGGGCTGCAGCCCGATCACGCCCTGCTGGCCGGCCTGGTACATGACATCGGGGCCCTGCCTATCCTCAGCCGGGTCGAGGACTATCCCGAGCTGCTGGAAGACGAGCCAACCCTGGACACCATCATCGCCACCGCGCATCCCAAACTGGGAGAGGCCATTCTCAAGGCCTGGAACTTCCCCGACGACATCGTCGCCGCCGCGGCCAACCATGAAAACCTGGAGCGGGAGCACGACGGTCCGGCCGATTACACCGACCTGGTCATCGTTGCCAACCTGCAAAGCCTGCTGGGCACCGATCATCCTCACACCAAACTGGACTGGAGCAAGGTTCCCGCCTTCGCCAAGCTCGGATTGGAACCGGATGTCAGCATCGTCGACATCGAAGTCGGCCAGAACGTCGAGGCGGTCAAGGCCGCGCTCAGTACCGGCGGCTGAACAAACCAACAACACCGAAACGACAAAAGCCGGCATAAGCCGGCTTTTTTGTTCCTGCTTTCCACTTCACTGTAAATAACGCAGAGGTCGCAGAGGCGCGGAGGCGCAGAGAAATGACAATGTTACATTCTAAATGTTGAATTTTGAATTAAGAGGTATCGTGAATTCATAATTCAACATTTAAAATCATCTTTTTCAGCCTCCGCGTCTTTGCGTCTCCGCGACCTCCGCGTTTTTCAGCTTGCGTTAAAAAGTGACAGAAAGTCAGCCGGCATCCGGCCGCATGTGCGGGAAGAGCAGGACATCGCGGATCGAGGGTGAGTCGGTGAACAGCATGACCAGGCGGTCGATGCCAATGCCCTCGCCCGCCGTCGGTGGCATGCCGTGTTCCAGCGCGGTGACATAGTCCTCATCGTAGTACATAGCTTCCAGATCGCCGGCTTCCTTTTCCTCCACCTGCTGGCGAAAGCGTTCGGCCTGGTCCTCGGCGTCGTTGAGCTCGGAGAAGCCATTGGCGATCTCACGTCCGCCGACAAAGAACTCGAAACGGTCAGTGACAAAGGGATCGCTGTCATTGCGCCGCGCCAGGGGAGAAACTTCCGTGGGATAGGCGGTGATGAAGGTCGGGTCCTTGAGGCGATGCTCGACGGTCTTCTCGAATATCTCGATCTGAACTTTACCCAGGCCATAGCTCTCTTTCAGTTCAATGCCAAGACGTCTGGCATGGTCGCGGGCCTGCTCGAGATCATCAAGCTCTTCCGGTTTGATATCCGGATTGAAATGTAAAATGGACTCTTTGACGCTCATTCGCGCAAACGGCTTGCCAAAGTCGTATGCCTCACCCTGATAGTGGACCACACTGTCGCCCAGGACCGAGCGAGCGGTGTCGCGCAGCATCGCTTCGGTAAGATCCATCAGATCGTGGTAATCGGCATAGGCCTCGTAGAATTCGAGCATCGTGAACTCGGGGTTATGCCGGGTGGAAAGCCCCTCGTTGCGGAAGTTGCGGTTGATCTCGAACACCCGTTCAAATCCGCCGACTACCAGGCGCTTGAGATACAGCTCCGGCGCGATGCGCAGGTACAGGTCCATATCCAGTGCGTTATGGTAGGTGGAGAACGGCCGCGCGGTCGCCCCGCCGGGAATGACCTGCATCATCGGGGTTTCCACTTCCA
>JAXHTI010000239.1:0-2751 GCA_034190045.1 Pseudomonadota bacterium | reverse complement strand
TAACGAAAATGCGGATTGAGTTCCGGCGCGCCGCCGGTGATGTCCAGTGTCTCCAGTGAGTTGGTCTGCATAAACCGCACGATGTCGTCCACGGTCTCGCGCTGCATCACTTCCTTGCGCGTGGGCCCGGCGTTGACATGACAGTGCAGACAGGCCTGGTTGCAACGATAACCAAGATTGACCTGCAACGTAGTCAGTCGATCCCGCTTCAGGGCCGGGAAGTCAGTGTTTTGCAGCAAGGGTAAGGTGGCGTGCATGGTGATACCTTTAAATCAATACGTTTCAGGCGCTGGCCGGTATTTTATAAAGCACAACTGCCAGAAACCCGCCCCAGGGCAGGGAGCTGGGTAATCCCTTTTCGACGAGCCGGGCGAACAGCCCGCCGCCGGGCAAAAAAATCGCGCTCTTAACCTTATAATGGACAGCGCGAATACCGGACTGGTTCAGCCAGTTTATCACATCCGCCCGGCTGTCCCAGCGGGCGCCGGCATAGGCGCCTCGCCCGGCTTTTTGTCGATGCAACAGGCTGTGGCGATTCAATAAACCCAGTACCACACCCTGTTTACTGACTCGCCACAGCTCCTGCAGGGCGGTGACAGGCTGCCCGACAAAGCACAAACTGGTGATAGCGCTGCCATAATCAAACTGATTATCGTCAAATGGCAGCTGTTCGGCTGTTCCTTCAATATATTCAATATTATCTGAGTGCTCGCGGGCATAGCTCAGCATAGCGGGATCGGGATCCACGCCGCTGACACTCAAGCCGGCCTGATGAAAGTACCGCGAGAAATGGCCTGTGCCACAACCCACATCCAGTAAACTGGCGCCGGGTGTCGGCTTTAACAGATTGAACACCAGATCAAATTCACGCCGGCTTACCCACTGACCGCGCGAAGTGTGATACCACCGCTCATACTGTTCAGGCGTGATATCCATCATACTGACGAACGTCAGCCGGGCAGGCGTTGCAGCCAGCGCACGATCCGGCGCGTGAGGGGACTGAACAGTTTCGGAGCATAGGCGGTATTGACCGCGCGGCGATGGATCTGTGCCAGGGTCGGATAGGCGTGGATTGTGGCACTGATATCGCCGATCTTTGCGCCGCTTTGCATCGCCAGAACAAGCTCATGAATCAGTTCCCCGGCCTGCGGACCCAGAATACTGGCCCCGAGGATTTTCCCCTTGCGAGTGATGAGTTTGACCCGTCCGGCGGTTTCCCGTTCGGTCAGGGCGCGGTCCACTTCGTTAAAATCAAACCGCAGAACGGTGTGTTTAATGCCCTGCTCCCGGGCCTGTTGCTCGGTCAGGCCTACCCGGGCCAGCTCCGGATCGGTATAGGTAACCCACGGCAGGATGCGGTAATCGGCTTTTTTTGGAACGCGAAACACGGCGTTACTGATCACGATTCCGGCCTGGTATTCGGCCAGATGTGTAAACGCATACGGCCCGGCTACATCGCCACAGGCATAGATATGTTTTTGCGTGGTACGCAGACGTCGATCCACGGCAATGCCGCGCGATGTGGTTTCAACGCCAACAGTTTCCAGATCGAGCCCTTCGATATTCGGGCGACGGCCGGTGGCAACGAGAATCTTGTCCACCTGAATGGAAGCCTGGTTGTGATCAATAATCTTGTATTGACCATTAACTTGCTCGATTTGCTTGATATCACTGCCGGTCTGGATCTGCATTCCTTCGTTAATCAGTCGTTCCGTCAATAGATCGACCAGTTCCGTATCCTCACTCGGTAACAATCGTGGTCCGCGTTGTAGCAGTGTCACCTGGCTGCCGAGTCGGTGCATTGCCTGACCCAGCTCCAGGCCGATCGGGCCGCCACCGATGACTGCCAGGGTGTCGGGAAGTTGTTGCAGATCGAACAGGCTCTCGTTGGTGAGCAGATCGTCAGGATTGATGCCGGGGATGTCCGGAATAAACGGCCGGGAACCGGTCGCGATGACAAAACGTCGACCTTCAATCACCCGCTCACCGACCTGGACGGCATGGGATGAAATGAACCGGGCCGGTTCCCCCAGCAACACCTCGCAGCCGTAGGATCGAAAACGATCGGGATCATCATGCTCTTGAATATGATCCACGATGGCGCCGACCTGTCGGTTTACCTGCCCCAGGTCGACAGAGAATGCCTGGGATGGCAGGCCAAACTCCCCCGCCCGGCGTATCAGCTGCGCGACTTTGGCGGCTTTGATTAGCGCTTTGCTTGGCACGCAACCGTGATGCAGACAATCGCCGCCCAGGTTCGCTTCTTTTTCAACCAGGGTCACTTTCAGGCCAAGTTGCGCGGCAACGCTGGCGGTCACCAGCCCCCCGACGCCGCCGCCAATGATGATCAAATCCTGTTGTTTCATAGACCGGGTTTCATTTTGTCGTAAGAGTTTGCCAGGCGCGGATCAGGGCACGCGCGGCCAGGTCGATCTGATCATCGCTGGTTGATTTACCCACCGAGAGACGCACAGCACCGCTGGCTTGCGCACGGTCCAGCCCCATTGCACCGAGTACACCGCTGACTGTATCACTATTGGCATGGCAGGCCGAGCCGGTTGAGGCCGCAACCGTGTCGCTTACCTGTTCAAGTAGTACTTTACCCGAGACGTTGGGAAAGGAAACATTGAGGGTGTTGGGCAGGCGCGCCTCGGGATGGCCGTTGAGGAGCAGGCCGGGAACTGCCTCGAGTAACCGATGATGGAGTCGATCCCGCTTGTCACGCAAGGTATCGGCGGTGACATCGAGTTG
>JAXHTI010000238.1:0-2765 GCA_034190045.1 Pseudomonadota bacterium | reverse complement strand
CCGATATCCCTGTTGTGTTTCTCTCTAAATAAACGTCCCGAATACCGCCCATTTTACCGGGCTGCCTGGAGCAAGGAGCAACGCGGCGGCTCCAGGTTTTCCGGTTCAGGTGGAACCGCTGCGCTTGTTCCACCCTGCGTTGGGGGATCGGGTAATGGGAATTTTATTTAGCGCAACAGATTTTTCAGTTTGTCCTCGACTTTCTGTTTTTCTTCCTCGAGCTTGCTGTCCGCCTCATCTTTCAGCCGGGCTTTTTCTTCCTCCACCCGCGCTTTGGCGCCGGCCTTGAGCTTGTCCAGTTCGGCATCAATCCCTTTTTTCCTGACCGCTTCTTTCGCGGCATCCATCAACCGTTGCAATATTTCCCTGGCCAGCTCGGTCGGCGTGGCTCCCTGGCGCCCCCCCAGGTTGGTCATATTGATACTGGGGAGCTCGAGCTCGTAATTCTTATCAAGGGGTGTCACTTTGGCATCAATCCGCCCTCGCTCGAAGGTGAGCCTGCGGATGATCAGTCTCGGTTCTGCCGAGGCCTTGTCTGTAGACTTGTCCTGCTTTGCCGGGGTCTTACCCGCAACGAGATTCTTTTTTAATTCATTCAGATTGGTTTTGTTGTCCGCGTTGACCTCGAAGAAAACCCGTGGTTCACGCACGGTGATATGTTTAATTACATACGGTTCTTCACTGATTGACTTGAGCTCAATACCAAGGCCCGTCTCGCCGAGAGTGATGGCATGACGCAGTTCAAAACCTTTCGGATTGGCGACCGCAAGTCCATATACAGCCCCATCACCTTCGGTGAGCTTGAGCCGTACCCTGTCCACCTGAACGGCGGTTTGTGTTGCTCGGGAACCGTATTTTTCGATCGCCGCCTTGACGATCGAATCCAGATTCGTGAGTACATAAAAAACAGCGGCAATGATCGCAATCACTATCAGTGCGACAAGGCTGAGCATCACTTTTTTCATCTTAAATCACCCGGATGAGAGCAGTTACTTTCAGATTCAGAAACATCAACATAGTTGACCGGAGTAGTTTGATCAATACAGCATACGAGCGAACCGTTTGATGGCGATTAAATTATTTCTGTCCGCGACTACAAAACCTGCCAGGCGCAAGCTTCGACGACAACCAGTCGTTTAATTTTCCGGCAACACAGGTCTATTAACGAACCGAATTGTTCGTAACAGGTTCCACATTCAATTCGCGAATATCGTCCCAGTCACTATTCTGCGCCGTAACAAAGCCTTCAAACTCAATGCCTTCAAGCAATTGTCTGTCTTTGTCAGACCGGGACATTTCGACCATCGCTTTCTGCAACCGGTAAAGAAAATCGGGTTTCAGATCCGGGTGCGCAGCGATGGCATGTGGCGTATATTCCCTGGATTTCCACAAAACCCGCAGCTGTTGACGTATAGATGGACTGACCTGGTCCAGGGTGCGCATAATGCCGCCACCGGCCGGATAATGGCCATAGGCTACACTGCGGTAAACCTTGTCGTGGGAACTCAAATAATTTGCCTCAAACGGGATGCCGGCCTGTCTGAGATGGGAGCGAGTCAGGATACTGGCGGCAAAAGCGTGCGGCGAGGGAAAGGCGAGTGCCCGGTTGCCAAGCTCTGCCAGGCTGTTATACGGCGCATCCCGCTGCACCACTATAATTCCCTGAATGCGCTCGTTCTTCTGTCGGGCGAAAGCCTGGTAACCCACCTTCTCATGCGCCACCACATAATGGTAGGGATTCATGTAGGCAATGTCATAACGTCCATTGAACAGGCGCTCTTCGAACGCCGGAATGCTGGGCGCCGGCCTGAATACCAGCCAGTAACCGGTTTCCTCGCTCAGGTGACGCAGAATCGGATTCCATTGCCGTGCCAGCACCGTGGAAGAGTGCTGGGGCACGATACCGACAATCAGAACGCGTGGCGCAGTGGCAATAAACAGTGCCAGGCCAACGGCAAGCAGTCCCAACAGGACGAGGTACCGTACATAATGACGCATCAGGACTTCCAGTTCCAGGGCTTGGGGGGTGGCTGAATGCTAACAAATCCCCCCCGCCGGGAAAAGGGATTGGCGGCGGCCGGGCCACACAGGCCATCGGACCCCGGCAGACACGCGGGCATGGTACAGACGCACTCTCTTCGCCTTCATATCCCTGACCGGCGGGCGGATTACACCCCCGATTTTCCCTGCATGCTTTGCATCATACCGAGTGTTATCAAGATATTGACTTGTTCCGGCGCAAATACCGCCATAGCCCCTGTGGCCAATAACCACACGATTCGTTGAATTTATTCAGCCCCCGTCTCTTCCGTGGCCCACGACGCGCCTCGCATGAAACAATCGGCTAAAAATTAAGCAAGCCCTTGTAATTAACCTTATCGATTACAGGTTTATCAGCCAGAAATACCCAACTGACATCCCAGTGTGACCGTTGCGGCATAACTACGGCCAAATACTGCGAGCAGGGTCACAGTTTTCGTCCTTACCAGTCACACAAATATCCGGTTAGCTTACCTAGACTTGTTCCAGAGCAGGGAACGCGGCCCCCCACGCGACTCTCGTACCGGCCACAAGCAACAGAGGATGTGAATGATGGATTGCGTAGTTAAGAAAGAAGCGGTCAGCCCGCTCCAAACCCAGAACAATATTTTCCCCGATGGTAGCAAAATCTCACGCCTGCAACGTAACGAGCGGTTCGGGCATCAAAGCGGTGTATTGTGGCTGACTGGTTTGTCCGGTTCGGGCAAATCCACCATTGCCACCGG
>JAXHTI010000237.1:0-2777 GCA_034190045.1 Pseudomonadota bacterium | reverse complement strand
TGGATGGCGGTGGATTGTTTTCAGAGCACGTGCCAAGCTGATCCTTGGTCAGGTTGAATCCGACCACCCGCGCGCGAATCGCGTCCAGACTGTAATTGTTGGCCCGGTCGGTGATGCCGTCACTGCGCGCGGTAGGCGTGGGAAACCAGAGTAGCGTGCCGTCACTTAGAGTGATCTCGCCGATCACATCGGCCCGAAAGGTTAGATCGTCAGCGGCAATGTCGGCCGGATCAGAGCTTTTGATCACCTCGAAACCGAGGGTGTCGGTCGCACCGGGACTAATCGCTGAGCCGGTACAGGCATAGATAGTCGCATCACCCGGAATCGTGGTGGGATCGGTCCAGACATCCAGCGGCGGTGGATTAGTGGTGACCGAACAGTTGCCCGGCGAGGTGACCACGTCCATGGTAGCACCGAAACTGACGTAAGTGACATAGTCCGCCGCATCATGTCCGCCGTTATTAGTCACATCCACCTGCAGTGGCAAACGTTGGTTCGGATCATTGGTCAGAATAAACACCAGCTCGGTGCCGCTGATGTCCACATCGAGATCTTCCGGGTCTGAGGGAAAGGTGTCGCTGAAGTTGCGTGTCTGTATCGCACCGGGATTACAGAATTGTTCAAACTCCACGGTCAGATCGTTGCTCAGCGTAGTGCTGTTATCCGGATCGGTCCCGTCAGTGGTATTCTCTTCCCGCACATCGAGATCGGCGACCTTGTCGTAATAGGCGGGCGGGATCATCACCACCCGGAAGGTGACGGTCGCGACATCGCCGTGGCGCAGCATATTCTCCTGATCGGGATAATCCGGATGCACGGTACTGCTGGTCAGATCAAACTCCGGCGCCGTGTTGGCCAGGGGATCGGCGGGATCGCTGCTGGTCAGTGGATCAGTACCGGGCTGGGGATTGGTCCAGGTAATTTCATCAATCATTCCGGGATAGGTCCCATAAGCCGGATTGATATCCAGTTGCGGTTCAAAGGTCGGATCAACCACATACTCGGCGGGCAGAATATTTTCCAGGTGAATATTCTTGACCGAGCCACCAGTATTGTTGGTGATGGTAATGGTCATGGTGCCCTTGCTGCCGACCGGCTGGGAGGTATTGGTTCCGGTCAGCACCGGGTCGACCTGCAAACCGCTGTTGGTCACCAGCGAACTGGCCGTAGCCGTGGCCGTGCCGGGACTACTGCCGGTAGACGTAGCGGTCAGGCCTCCATCCGGACTGTCGACCTCACACCCCCATTCAATTCCCGAGACGGTATTGGTGCTGTTGGGATTACAGGAACTGGTGAACTTGCCAACCAGATAAACAGAGGCGCTGTCGCCAGCAGGCGCATCAACAAAAAAAGTCGGCTCATCGTTACCCGGGTTGCCGAAGGGATCGTCCACAAGAAAATCGTTAATCGTATTGCCGGCTGCGACGCAATTCGTACCACCGGGATCGACACCATCATTGCTGGCAATGGCTGTCGCTTCTAATTCTGTCGGGCAGGCGTAGTTGATCTGATAATTACTGGTTCCCATCAGATCATCAAACTTCAGGTCCTGCATATCGGCCAGACCGCTATTACTGATCTCGATCCGCCAGATCGCATCGTCATTGATATTGCCGTATAAGGGATTGGCATAGCTGCCTGAGCCCTGTGCCGCATCGACATTGCGCCCAAGTTTGGTAACACCAGGCACCGGTTCGCGAAACGGCAGGGTCTCGCTACCGGTGGTATCACTTGTACGGGGGTAATCGGTAAGACAGTAGTCGTAATCGACACTCGCCTCGATCAGTTTGCTGGCACCGAGAAGATCCTCTTGCGGGGAACTGCTACGCACCTGGAACACGATCTCCAGGACACGTTCATTGTTGTTGCTTTGCGAGGCGGCAAGACTGGCCAGTTCCGCGATATCCGACGAGTCCCAGGTAAGAGTCGAACCGGCGATAGCGGGATCACCACCGGCCCCGCTACTGGTGCCAGCGCCGGCGCCAGAGACGGAATAGCTCGTTGAACCCGGGACATACTCCAGACCGCTAGTCCCCAGATCTTCGGTGACCACAAGATCACTAAGGACTTCATCGGTCTCATTGGTGAGCACAATGTGTATCTCGCCAACCCCGCACAGCTCACAGTAGCTGTTGCTCAGATCGTGAGAGATGATGTTGAAGGTCGCGGGAGAGTTAGCAGGGCAGTTCGCCAGGGCCTCGGCCTTGTCAGCGGGGAATAACAGCAGCACGACTGGCAACACAAGGTATGCCAGCCGGTGTAATTCCGACACATATTTTGAAACTGCGAACATGAAAAGCAACAGGCCCTGTTTACTCAATTAGGCTTTATATATAGTTTACCTGTTGCGAGGAAATGCGGGTGTGAAGCACCGCGCAGTTATAAGCACGTTACAGTGATTTCGTTCACGTTATAACAAATCAGTTTTCGACTGCTTTAAGACCTGCTTCACAATTTGAGTAACAATTTCTCAAGTTATGAAGCCGGCAGAAAATCAATTGGATAGAGAATCGTGACTTTCGGAACACCCGGCTTGGCACCGAAATTAAAGCGTTTGACACGCGCTACAATTTTTGCAGACAGATTCTCAACATTCGCCCCCATGTCGACCGATTCCACCTTGACAAACGACACGGAACCGTCCGGCATAATCGTCAGACGCAGCACCATCTTGCCCTGGAGCGTGGGATTTCTGCGTAGCTCGCGATTATAGATGCGGTACAGGGCCGACTTGTAACGATCGAAGACGATCTGAATTTCCTCATCGGTCCGTGATG
>JAXHTI010000236.1:0-2786 GCA_034190045.1 Pseudomonadota bacterium | reverse complement strand
GTGCGCGGCACTGGGTATCGAGCACCGCCTGACCCGCGTCCGTCGGCCCCAGACCAACGCACTGTTCGAGCGCTTCAACGGCCGCATGGGCGAGTCCTGCACCCATCGTTTCGAGAGCCGGAACGACCTAGAAAGCACGCTAAAGCGCTGTGTCTGACTGAACAACCACCGCTCGCCACAACAAGCCCTCAAACATCACCGCCGATACAAGCGATGAATAAGTGGACACAATCACATCCCCACTGAACACTCCGCGCGCCGCCCGCGACGAAGCCGGCACGCTGGTGTGGCGCTGGGCGTCGGACGCTTTCGGCAGCACCCTGCCCGCCGAAGACCCCGATGGCGACGGCCAGGGCGCCATCGTGAACCTGCGCTACCCCGGCCAGTATTATGATCAGGAGACGGGGCTGCATTACAACTACTTCCGGTATTACGACCCGTCCACAGGTCGTTACGTGACTTCGGACCCCATCGGACTGAATGGCGGTCTAAATACGTACGCCTACGTTGAGAATAATCCAGTCAGTGCAATCGACCCCACTGGGTTGGTAAAACTTTATGGAAGCTGGTGTGGACCGGATTGGACAGGAGGTTTCCGTAAGTCGTATGACAAAATGGACGCCATAGAACGATCGGCAGCTTTACCACCGATTGATAACTTGGACCGGTGTTGCCAATCGCACGATATTACTTATGCTGATTGCCGAGCCAAATATCCTTGCGATGCTAAAACAAGGAAACAATGCTTCCAAGATGCAGATAGGCGTTTGAGTAGTTGTTCGGCGGGTGCTGGCGGTGGCCAATCGCCAATGATTCTATTGTTTGGTAACCCGCAGAAGAGGATCGATGATTATATGAGAGACTCCAATCCTGGTGCCGGCCCGAATGCCGATGATTGTGGCTGTAACTAGGAGAACGAGTCGTTATGTCACTTGCAAAAAAGATTGGGGTTGGTTTTGCCGCGGTACATCTCGCAGCGTTTGTTCTGTTTGCACTTTATTTGTATTTATCTACTGAAGGTCAGGCGCGGCTATTATGGACGCTTTGGTTGCCGCTGGACTTCCCGGTATCTCTTGTTGTAATTAAAGGGTTTGATCTGATTTCGCCTGATAGCCATATTGGGAGTTTTGTTAGGATGTGGCTTCCCTATTTTGTGCACGGTGTACTTGGGACAATATGGTGGTTTTTCATTCCTGTTGTGATCGACAGTATTTTTAATAAGCTGCTAAAGAAAGATCGGGGATCGACGGGGTCAGGCAAGATTGATTGATAAAGTTTCTGATTGTTTAATCTTTATTTTAGCCGCGAATATCCCACCCAAGCCCCGCTGTCGCGGGGCTTGTTGTTTTAGCCGCTCGTTGTTAACCGGATGCCGACTGCTGTTGCTTGATCAATGCATCGAGCATCTCGGTAATAAACTTCTGCTTGGCTCTGGGCATGGAGCCGATCTGTTCCATCTGCCGTTGCAGCACGGAGGCCGGTCCGCGCTTGGCCGGTAGCTTCTCTATGCCGATCAGTTCTTCCAGTGATACCGCAAACAGCCGCGCCAGTGTCGGCAGCAGCGAGGCCGGTATCTTGCGCGAACCACTCTCATAGGCGGCGATCAGTTGTTGTGAAATCGCCAACGACTCGGCCAGTTGCGTCTGGGTGATGTTCGCTTCTTTGCGCAGTTGCGCCACGCGCTTGCCGAGCTTCTTGAAAAAAACCTTGTCGTCCTGGGTCATCTGTTCATCCAGTAAGCTGTAAGTGATCGATGGCATAAGGATAACCCCGGTTTTTAGCAAAGCCCGTTCTGGTGGTTGGCAATACCACAAAATGTAGTAATCTCAAACAACGTTATTTTTTTGGTGGTAGCTATTGACAACACTTTGGAGTAATCCCGGATATGGCCCGCATCTCCGACGAGCAGATCGAACGGCTCAAGCAAGACATCTCCCTGCAGCGCCTGGCCGCGCGAGGGTATTGCCCTGAAAAAGCACCGCAAGGATTATCTGGGGCTATGTCCGTTCCACGATGACCGGGAACCGTCGCTGGTGATCAGCCCGGAAAAGAATCTCTGGTACAGCCTGGGGGCCTGCTGCGAGGGCGGCGATGTCATCGCCTGGATGATGGAGAGCCAGGGCGTGAGCTTCCGACATGCGGTGGAGCTGCTGCGCGAGGGTGACTTTACTTCTTTAGCCGCGCAACCCGTCAAACGTTCCACCGTTCCCGAGCTGGACTTGCCGTTGAATACCGCCGCCGAAGACCAGGCGCTGTTGATGCAGGTGGTGGACTACTACCACCAGGCGTTGAAGCAAAACCCCGACGCCCTGGAGTACCTCAACAAGCGCGGCCTCAACCACCTGGAACTGATCGACCACTTCAAGCTGGGCGTGGCCAACCGAACACTGGCCTACCGTTTGCCGGACAAGAGCCGCAAGGCAGGCGCTGAAATCCGGGACCGACAGTAAAACCGGCCAGGAAACGCAGCCGCCCGCGGGACCCGGATGGCATCGCGCCCTATCTGATCGCTGAGCACAATGAGCACCGAAAATCGTTTATCGGGACTGTCAACTGCCTGGGATGTCCTGGCGAAACTCGTGCGCGCCACACGTTGCTTGCGCGCCTAAAAGAATGACGCACCACGGCTAGGCAGGTTTGTTGGGATCGGTCGCCGCGGCTCCGTGTGATGGGGTTGACCCAGGAGCGATGCGTTCGTCTGTCGAGCCCAGTGCGCCCAGTCAGGGCGCCTAAGGTGGACGGCACCTGCGGTCAGCTTTCGCGCAGTGCTCCTGCCCGCACCCCGG
>JAXHTI010000235.1:0-2797 GCA_034190045.1 Pseudomonadota bacterium | reverse complement strand
GAGAAAACCGAAGGTGCCGGCGAGCAGCAGCATCAGGTAGCTGTGATCCAGTATCCACTCCATGTTACCCCCTACCTCGCCAGCAGCATGTGCAGATAGCCGCCGACTTTCTGGGCGCGGTCGGCCAGATCCCCGATCCAGTCGATGATCTTGTAGAGGAAGATGACGTCCACCGGGGGCAGCTCTTCCTCCAGGCTGCTGCGGGTAACGAAACAGGTGCAACCAGAGCCAGGCCATCCCCAGCAGCAAGATACTGTCCATCACGTAGGGCACATGCATCATGGCAAAGGCGATGGATAACGCCGTGGCCGCAACAAACGCGGAAAAGACCCGGTGCACGAAGCTGGGCATCCACCAGGTCAAGATCATCTCCAGCAACGCGATCCATAACCAGGAAGATGCTGACCACCCCGGCGTATTAAGTCGAAAGATCCCCCAGAATATCAGCGCCTGCCCCGCCAGACTCAACGCCAGGGCCAGATGTTCGACAAATTCATTTTGCGCATGGCGCAGGATCGTATAGGCCCCCAGAACCATGAGCGCGCCTACGACCAGTGAGAGCATGGCGTTTTCCACGGCCCAGACGAACGCCGAGCCGACAAAACCGAGCAGGAACAACGCTGCCAGCCAGCCGGAGAAGCCGGTCAACAGGCGCATGTACCAGGGCGAATCCAGCTCCTGTTCTTCAGGCAGGGTTCCCTCGACAATCCCTGCCTCGACCAGCTTCGCCCAGAGCGGTTCGCGTGAGCTCATGTCTGCCACTCCCTGTACAGGCGCTTGAGCCAGATTAGCGAACCACTACCGGCGCCCATCACCACCAGTGCCAGTAACAAAAACGCGCCGACGGGATCGCCTTCGAGCATGTGCCGCGCCAAAAAGGTGGTCACCACCACAATCGCGGAGAGCGAACCACCGGTCAGCATGAACAGATCGCGAATCCGATAGCGGTAGATCCCACCCATGCCTGCCAGCCAGATTAGCCAGATGATCCCCGCGAGCAATCCGGCAGGTTCAGTCAGTGCGTTCTCCACGATACTGATCAGCGCCAGCCAGGTAATGGTATAACCGCTGCCCAGCGCCACCAGCCGAATCGCCCAGCGCTGATTCATAAACGACCAGCGGGTGGCGGCCCACTCCCACAACACCAGCGCCAGGGTATTCAGCAGGAACAACATCCAGTACATACCGGTATCCCAGTACGGCAACAGCATACCGAAGGCACCGGGAAAGGTTTGAAAATACAGCAGCGTGCTCAGATTGAGCAGCGCCAGCCAGACCAGCCACAACGGTGCGAAACGACCCACTACCACCCAGGGAAGAATCAGCAGTGACCAGTTGAAAAACAGTTGCCAGGGATCGGCGCCGGTCTGGTAGGTCTGTCCGTATAAAGCCAGCAACACACCCAGACAGATCGTTGCGCCCAGTAAGGCCACCTTGCCGGCCATACGCTCCGTGCCCAGTTTCCAGTAACCGACTGTCGCCGCGATAATCAGTACTTCCACCAGGGCAAAACGAAACAGACGGCCCAGTTCCGACCAGTTATAGGCGACAAAGAACAATACCGCGAACGCCAGCGCCAGCCCGCCCAGCCATAAAAAGAGATGATCGATGAACCGCTGCCAGGCACGGGAGTCAGGATAAACACCGCTGACTGACAGCGCCTGTTCCAGCTTGTCCGTCGGAATCTGGCCCTGTTCCACAAGCCGGATGATGCGCTGATGATCTGTACTCATATCAAAGCCCGGTCGCGTTCACAAGCATCAGAATAGCTTGCAACCCTTACCCGGGCAATGCTTTCGGTACCCGGTTATCATTTACGCAGCACGGCAACAAAGTTGCCGTCAGCTTCCTCGAACGGCGCAAAACATTCGATTTCGGTAAACCCGACACGCTTCGCCAGTGAAGTAAAGTTTTCGCAATTGAACACATGTAAATGTTCGAGTGGTTTGAGTGCGCCCCAGTCACACTTTTCCCGTTCAGCCCGCTCACAGGCGGTATCGGGGGTCTGAATCAAAAATACACCACCCGGCTTGATCAATTCATAAACCCCCTGCAGGTCACCGGTCACATCTTCGAAATGCTCGACCACATCAATTGCCGTAATCAGATCGAAACTGGCCTTTTCAACGTTTTCTTTTGCGTCCTCGAATCGTTCCGAGAACACATGGTCTTTATACTGCGGGTAACTGTTAATAAACGGCCGGATCAGCTCGCGGACCAGTTCGATACCATAAACATCCCAGCCATGTTCGTGCGCTGTAGCCAGCAAAAATCCTTTGTTACAGCCGATATCCATGTAACGACGCTTCTCGCCGCCGACAGTTACCTGTTTCTGTCCGAACTCGAAAATGCCCCGGGCGCGGCGCATGGATTTGCCGAACGACTTGCTCCAGCTGAATTTTCTGAACGGTGCGATCAGTTTCCGGCGCAACGACTTGAAGCTGTTGCCACTATAGGCCTTGTAGAGCTCTTCCGGTTTTAACAACCGGTCCACATAGATCAGACCGCAGTTGTCACAACGCAGATAGTCCTGATCTTGCAGGTGGCAATATTGTTGCGCGAATTCATTCGTCTCGCAGACGACGCAGGCCCGCCTTTCCATTCGACATCCTCTTATATTTACAATGATTTGCCTGCCTGAAACAGGCGCAAGCTGATTTTAAACCAATACTCCCACCCATGCACCGGACTTGTGGCACTCTACAAGGAAAAAAGCGGAAAAGAAAACGCCCGGTTAACCGGGCGCAAAGTACAACAGTTGGGAGAATAGACAAGCAAGAAAGCGGGGCTCAACCCA
>JAXHTI010000234.1:0-2822 GCA_034190045.1 Pseudomonadota bacterium | reverse complement strand
CAGGAAGGGAGGCATGGGCAAGCAGTTCATTGAAAGGTGCGCCAATATAGTCAATCTTTTCGCGAATCTTGCCCAGCGCCTCGTCCAGCGCCTGGCGATTCTCGACCCGGAATGCCAGAAAGGAATCCGTTGATTTGACTGGCTTGATCCAGAACGGGAAGGGCATTCGGATCTTGTCTGCAGCATCTTCATCAAAAGGGTCTACTGATTCAAATGCCGGTGTGTGCTCAGGGATGACTTTTTGTTGTTCGCAACGACTCCAGTACTTGTGATCGCATTTCAGCTCGCTCTCGAGCGATGGTGACACCAGGTGATGTTTCTCGGCCAGGACAGGCACCATGGAATTGACCGGAAAATCCCAATACCCGACTATCGCGTCAATAGTCCCGTCATAATTAGCAAGCACGGATTCAGCCTGCTCGATGAGCCCGTCAAAAGAAGGATACTTATCAACCCCTTTGACCTCATCGAAAGTAAGCAGGTTGTGAAATTCATAGCCACGACTCGCGTGAATATCGCCAAGCAACTTGCAGTTGAAATCATCGGCGCCGACGACAAAGATATTTTGAACCATATTCGTATTACTCCATTACTGAACTCAGGTATAAGAGGTACCTGTAAACTCCGTCTTTTGGCTTGCAGCATCACTTTGAAAGTCCGGGTCCTGTGACTGGTGTCCCGAAGTCACGCCCGCTAACCCTGAATTAAAGTATAGATTTACAAAACAGCTACAACAACGTCGATTACTGGCGTATTTCTGCTACGCCCTGACAGGAATCAGAACAGAAATGAGTCAGAATATTTAGTCAATATTCGAGACATCCTGCGACAGCCAGGCCCAAAATTTAACGGGCGCCGACCCGCAGCTAATACCCGGAATCCGGAGGCAATTGGCGGGAAACTATCCGGATACATCGCGAGAAGAAAAATCGGGAAAACCAGCGTGAACCGGGCAAAAAGCGGAGGAGAATCGGAACTATACCCACAAAATCATTCGTAACATTGCGCACAGAATTGCCCGAACCATGCAGGACGGCTAGATTAAATACATTAGCCCCGAATAATTTATCGATTTTCGGGCTGGCTAATCACAATCCAATCCCGCAAGGAGGAGCGCTATGACTGCCTTTAATCGCAATACTTCACTTCCATTTGAAACCCCGAACTACCAGCAACTGATGACATGTTACGATGCAGAGCGTACCGCTCTGTGGTGTTACATGAATCCAAACCCCAGACCGGCATTTAACCTGACTCTACTGGCAGAGATCCACGATTTGCAAAACAGAGTCATTAGCTATTTGAACTCAGGCAATATCAATGAACCGATCCATTATTTTGTCTATGCCTCTGCCACACGAGGCGTATTCAATCTGGGCGGTGATGTCGACCTGTTCATTCAGCTGATCACTAACCGAGATCGGGATGCTCTGTACCACTACGCCCGTCTTTGTGTCGACGCGGTATATTCAAATGCCATCGGTTTTGGCATTCCCGATTTAACCACCCTGGCTCTGGTACAGGGCTCCGCGCTGGGGGGTGGTTTTGAGTGTGCGCTATCCTGTAACCACATGGTCGCCGAAGAGAATGTACAAATGGGTTTCCCCGAGATTTTGTTCAATCTCTTCCCGGGGATGGGTGCGATGAGTTTCCTGTCGCGTCGAGTCGGTCTTACGCAGGCTGAACGATTGGTTCAGGACGGAACGATGCACGATGCCCTCGCGATGTCGAAAATGGGGATTGTGGATGAGCTGGCCGCCGACGGTGAAGGAACTCAGGCTATAAACCAGTTTATTCGTCAGCATCAACGTGCCTCGAACGCTCGTCTGGCCATTCGGCAGGCAAGCCAGCGTATTGCGCCGGTAACTCATCAGGAGTTAATCGACATCACCGAACTCTGGGTAGATGCCGCGCTGCGCCTGACGTCGCGTGACTTGCGAATGATGTCCAGGATTGTGGCCGCACAAAATCGCCTCGAACCGGAAGAGTCTGCGCTCACCCCGAGCTATCAGCCTGCTGAAGCTAATGCCCTGGAAGTAGTACACGCCTGACACTACCAGGACTTGAACCGTATCAACCACGAGGGGATCAGGCCCACTTATCCTGATCCCCTTGTGGTGATACCCCGGCGATTTGGCGTAGCGCGGAAAGCGATTTGATATAGGATTCCTGAAGTTGCGCCAGAAGTTTCATATGGTTGCGCTTGAATTCGATAAAATCCACCGCACCGGCTGTACTGCAGATGTCCATCAGATTGCGGGCTCCCACGTTGGCTGCATTGGACTTCAAGGCATAGACCTCGTCACAAAATGCCGGGTGGTTTTGCGCGCGGCAGGCATTGGCAATCCGCTGAAGTATTTCACTGCCCTCCTTGGCATATTCCCCGGTCATCGATGTAAGCTCATCCGGACTATTATAGAGACGGTCCAGTTCGGCAAGCACGGTGACATCGATCTCATCCTTGTCCTCATGGCTCGATGCGGGTGAATTTATTGCAGCGCCGCTTTGAGGTTTGCACCAGGGAAGTATTTCAACCTGAGTCTCTTCCAGAAGGCGCTGGACTTCGCTCAACAATTGCTGTGCTGTAACCGGTTTTGCCAGATAGGCATTTGCGTTGACTTCAGCACAGACCTGCTGGGCACTGAAACTGGCATTGGCAGTCAGCACGATCACCGGCAGCGATGATTTGGGCCGCATCATCCGATATTGCCGCAGTACATCGGTCCCATCCATGCCGGGCATATGCATGTCGAGTATTGCCAACCTGTAACCACCGCTATAAAGTTTTTCCAATGCATCATCACCTGTTTCAGTGGTATCAA
>JAXHTI010000233.1:0-2849 GCA_034190045.1 Pseudomonadota bacterium | reverse complement strand
CCAGCTTTTAACCCACCTGGCCCCTAGCGCCTGGTTACTAGCCCCGCCCGAAGTCAACAGGTTTTGTTGACTTCGGGCCGCAGGGGGCTAGAATTAACGGTTTTCCGGCAGTCCGCGCAGGGCTGCCGTTTTATTTTCCTGAACCGGTAAATTAGCGGAACCTGAAAATGGCCGATCATTTGATGCACAACTATGCGCCGTTGCCTGTCACCTTTGTCCGGGGTGAAGGGGCGTGGCTGTGGGATACCGACGACGGATGCTATCTGGATGCGCTGAGCGGTGTCGCGGTCTGCGGTCTGGGACACGCCCATCCGGCGGTGGCCGGGGCCATTGCCGAACAGGCCCGTACACTGGTGCATACCTCCAACTGGTATCACATCGCCAAACAGGAAGAACTGGCCGCGCGGCTGACGGCGATTGCCGGGATGGACAATGCTTTTTTCTGCAATTCCGGCGCCGAGGCCAACGAGGCGGCGATCAAGTTGGCGCGTCTGCACGGCCGGCAGAAACAGATCGAGACACCGACAATCGTGGTCATGGACGGCAGCTTCCACGGCCGCACCATGGCCACCCTGACCGCCACCGGTAACGCCAAGGTTCAGGCCGGCTTTGAACCGCTGGTGCCCGGTTTTGTGCATGTGCCCTATAACGATGTGGACGCCATCGAGCAGCTGGCTGCCGAACGGGATGACATCGTGGCGATCATGGTCGAGCCGATCACCGGTGAAGGCGGAATCCGGATCCCTGCCGACGATTACCTGCCACAGCTGCGCCGCCTGTGCGATGCACACGACTGGCTGCTGATCGCCGACGAGATTCAGACCGGCATGGCCCGTACCGGCCAGTGGTTCGCGTTTCAGCACAGCAGTATTCAGCCGGATGTGATGACCCTGGCCAAGGGCCTGGGTAACGGTGTGCCTATCGGCGCCTGTCTGGCCCGCGGCCAGGCGGCCGGTCTGTTCCAGCCCGGACAACACGGCAGCACCTACGGCGGTAACCCGCTGGTCTGTGCCGCGGCACTGGCGGTGCTCGACACCATCGAACAGGAGCACCTGGGCGCGCGGGCCGGCTGGCTGGGGCAGTACATGCTCAACCGGCTGTATGAATCGCTGGCACAAACCCCGGGGGTGGTCGAATGCCGGGGCAAGGGCCTGATGCTCGCAGTGGAGCTGGACCGGCCCTGCGGGGAGCTGATGCAACAGGCCCTGAAACGGGGATTGTTGATCAATGTCACCGCTGGCAACGTGGTACGCCTGTTGCCGCCGCTGATACTCAGCGATGAAGAAGCCGAACAGATTATCAATGGCGTGACTGAACTGATTCAGGGCTTCCTGGCCTGACATCGCGCCACAAGAGGAAAAGCACGATGGTGAAACACTTTTTGACCCTGCTGGATATTGAAGGCCATGTACTCGATCAGCTGATCGACCGGGCCATCGAACTCAAACAGATGCAGCACCGCGGTGCCGTGTATGAACCGCTGAAAAACAAGGTGCTGGGGATGATCTTCGATAAATCCTCCACCCGCACGCGTGTCTCGTTCGAAACCGGCATGGCCCAGTTCGGCGGCCATGCGATCTTTTTGTCGCCGCGCGATACCCAGCTCGGTCGCGGCGAGCCGGTGGAAGACAGTGCCAGGGTACTGTCGCGCATGGTGGATATCATCATGATCCGCACCTACGCCCACGATACCGTGCAGCGCTTTGCCGAATTTTCGCAGGTGCCGGTGATCAATGCGCTGACCGATCTCTATCACCCCTGCCAGCTGCTGGCCGATATGCAGACCTTCCGCGAGCATCGCGGCGCCATCCGGGGCAAGACTGTCGCCTGGATCGGGGACGGTAACAATATGTGCCATTCCTATATCAACGCCGCGCGCCAGTTCGATTTTCAGCTGCAGGTCGCTACCCCCGCCGGGTACGAACCGGACCCGGAAATCGTCGCCGCCGCGGGGGATCGGATCAGCGTGAGCCACGATCCCGAAGCCGCCGCCCGGGGCGCCGATCTGATCACCACCGATGTCTGGGCCAGCATGGGCCAGGAAGAAGAACAGGAACTGCGCAAGCAACAGTTCGAGGCCTTCCAGGTCAACAGTCAGCTGATGTCGCTGGCCAACAAGGACGCCATTTTCATGCATTGTCTGCCGGCTCATCGCGGCGAGGAAGTCACCGCCGAGATCATGGACAGCCCGCAGAGCGTGGTCTGGGAAGAAGCGGAAAACCGCCTGCACAGCCAGAAGGCCCTGCTCGAACACCTGCTGGCCGTGCCGACCGAGCTGGAACCGCAGCTGCGCTGAGGTTGATTCGCTTATCAGCCGTACTGGAAATTAACGCGGAGGGTCGTTCTCGGCATCCTGCCTACCGCGACACTTGTACATCCGTGTACATCGCGCAGAGGCGCGGAGAAAAACCGGATAATGACTCTGGTCCGCGAATGAACGCCAATCCACGCGAATAAATTCAAAGCGCATTACAGTATTTTGCGTTAATTCGCGTTTATTGGCGGATTCAGTTCATACTCTTCTGCACCGGAGCTCACTATAAAGATTTGCTCTCTGGTGGCCGTTATAAAAGAGTGTCTGTACTAAGGAGGCGGTGCATGCGGTCATTGTCGATTCGATTTCTTTTTCCCTGTCTGCTTGTTATTTTCACTTCGGCGACAATCGCCGGACCGCTGGAAGACGGTCGGCAGGCCTATGAAGCGGGGGATTATCAGGAGGCGCTGCGTCACTGGCAGACGCTGGCGGGACAGGACGATCCCGACGCGCTGTTCAATATCGGCCTGTTGTATATGCATGGCAAGGGCGTCAAACAGGATGCGCGTACCGCTATGGAATGGTTCAAACAGGC
>JAXHTI010000232.1:0-2888 GCA_034190045.1 Pseudomonadota bacterium | reverse complement strand
CTGGCCTGGGAGTTATTGTCACTGTTACCGGCCGACAGTCTGAACCGGGTCAGTGATGTCGATCTCGACAAGTATCATCACTGGAGCCGGTCGTCGCAAAAAACGGCCCGCACGGCCGCGGAGGACGAGTAATGCCGGCGCGTTTCAAAGTTGCGCCAACCAAAAACAACCTGTTGCAGTTGCAGCAACAGGTGAACTTCCTGGACAAGGGGTACAGCCTGCTGGAACGCAAACGGGAATTGTTGACCCGCCTGGTTTATGAACGGCTGGCCAATTACCGCACGCTGCGCAAACAAAGCAAGGCATTGCTGAAACAGGCCTATCATTCCCTGGCCATTACCCATATGCGCATGGGGCGGGCGCAATTCAAACAGACTACCCTGGGGATCCAGCCGGCGATTGAATTGCGGATCCTGCCGATGAGCAGCCTGGGCGTACAGTATCTTTCTGTCAGCGCCCAAAAACGGCCCTTTCAACCGCTGGGGCTGTTCGGTACCGATGCCAGTTTCGATCGGACCCGCGAACTGATGACAGAACTGGCACTGGTACTGGTGCAGCTGGGCGAGGCCGAAACCGCACTACGCCGCCTGCTGGTCGAGCAACGCAAGACCCAGAAACGGGTGAATGCGCTCAAATACAATGTTATTCCGCGCTACCAGGATACGATCCGTTATATCGAGTCAACGCTGGAAGAAGAGGAACGCACCACACTGTTCCAGATTCAGTTGCTACAAAACCAGCAACATTAAAGACGTTTCAGTATAGCCTGGATGAAGCCCGCAACTCGACCGGCAAATAAATCCCGGCATCTGCGTACATTCCCGGCGGGCTTGCATGTGATAAGATAAAAACATCCAATTTTATTTTAGACATTGCTTCTCAATCCCGACGCGAGCTATCTGTATAAATGGAACTGCTAAATAACCTGTTACTGATTTCAGCCTTGCTGCTGTTTGGCAGTATCGTCGTCAGTTCCATATCGGCACGGGTTGGTGCGCCGCTGCTGTTGATCTTCTTGATCATTGGTATGCTCGCCGGCGAAGAGGGACCGGGAAACCTGGTGTTTGATGATGTCGGCACAGCCTATCTGATTGGTTCGGTGGCACTGGGGATTATCCTTTTAAATGGCGGACTGCATACCAAGGTTGAAAGCTTTCGTGTCGGCCTGCGACCGGCGTTAACCCTGGCCACGGCCGGGGTTCTGATCACCAGCGCCCTGGTCGGCCTGTTTGCCAGCTGGGTATTTGGACTGCACTGGATGCAGGGGCTGTTACTCGGCGCGATCATCGGATCGACCGATGCCGCGGCAGTCTTTTCCTTGCTGCATGCCAGGGGGATGAATATCGAGCGCCGGGTCGGGGCGACACTGGAAATCGAATCCGGCAGCAATGATCCGATGGCCGTGTTCCTGACTATCATGCTCATCGAGCTGATTCTGACACAGGAATCATTATTCAACTGGCAGAACCTGGGGCTGTTTGTCATCCAGATGGGCATCGGCGCCGTGGCCGGCATTCTGGGCGCCCGCTTGCTCAGGTTCATGATTAACCACCTGAGTCTGGCTAACGGATTGTATCCCTTGCTGGTAACCAGTGGCGGGATATTGATTTTTGCCCTGGCCAATCAGCTGGGAGGCAGTGGTTTCCTGGCCATTTATCTGCTGGGAGTGGTTCTGGGCAATAACAAACTGCATGCCGGTCAGAATATCCTGCGGGTGCATGATGGTCTTGCCTGGCTCAGTCAGATCGGCATGTTCCTGATCCTGGGATTGCTGGTGACGCCCTCGGCGCTTTACCCGGTGGCCGGACAGGCGCTACTGGTTGCACTGGTGCTGATTTTTGTGGCACGTCCACTGGCCGTATTGTCCTGCCTGCTGCCATTTCGGTTTGCCTGGCGCGAACTGCTCTATATTGCCTGGGTCGGGCTGCGGGGGGCGGTACCGATTATTCTGGCGTTGTTTCCGTTACTGGCGGGACTGGAGCAGGCCGAGCTTTATTTTAATGTCGCTTTTTTCGTGGTTCTCATCTCATTGTTATTACAGGGCTGGACCGTGGCCCCCGTCGCTCGCTGGTTACGCCTTGATATTCCGCCCGGGCCCGAGCCGGTCATGCAGATAGACACCCTGATCCCGGGGCATCCGGAATGTGAAATCCTGGTCTATCGCCTGGGTCGCAACAGCCCGCTGCGTAGTCGCTCGCCGGATTATTTTATTTTACCGGGCACGGCACGTCTGACCTCGGTCATTCGTGGCGGTGTTTCCTATGATGCGAAAGATATCAGTCGTTTTGAGGAGGGCGATTATTTGCATATTCTTGCCGCCAGTGATGAGGTCGATCAGATTAATCGCCTGTTTACTACGCTGGAATACGCCTCGGATCATCAATTCTTCGGCGACTTTATTCTCGAGCCCGCCGCCAAACTCTGCGATCTTTCCAATGCCTATGGCGTTTCGGTCCCCGAGCGATGTGACACGATGACTGTCGGTGAATACCTGGCCCAGCAGTTTCGCAACAAACCGGTGGTCGGTGATCGGGCCCGGCTGGACAAAGTCGAACTGATCGTACTGGAGATCGAACAGGGCAAGATTGTTAAAGTGGGACTGAAGATTGCCTGATGTCAGCCTGGTTGCCGGTCGTCTGCAGTAACCAGCTAACCTTTTAACGCCTAACCTTTGATACAAACCAGCGGCGCGAGGCGGGCAACCCGTCTGGCCAGGTTCGCCTGTTCGGCAGCCAGTACAACTTCAGAGACCACCTTGTAGGCACCAGGCGCTTCTTCCGCCACGCCGCGCAGGCTGGGACTGCGGATCAGAATCCCCCGTTCGGCCAGCTCGTCGACCAGGGCCCGGCCTTGCCACTGGCGAGTGGCCTGACGTCGGCTCATGGCCC
>JAXHTI010000231.1:0-2899 GCA_034190045.1 Pseudomonadota bacterium | reverse complement strand
TTTCGAAAGCCGTCTTGGGCCAGGCGGCCATGACGGCGCCGGGGGTCAGCAGGCCGGCGCTGACGGCGACCGCGACGGTGCCACTGGCCAGGCTGCCTTTCAGAAAGGTTCTACGTTGCATATTTATACTCCTCCTATACAGGTAATGGTTATATCGCAATTTCCGGGCCAGAATATAAGGGCCAGTAAAAACAATAAGATAGTCTTGTATAGCGTCGCCATGCCGGACCCGGGTCATGCAATATGCACGACGGGATTGCAGGATCGGCGAGGACGGACAGACCTATTGGTGCGCGATTTCTTTATCGGTGAACAGGTAATCTTTCAGTTCATCGTCGAATTTGCTGTCGCGGCGACGAATCCATTCCAGCACCATGGCGGCGTGTTCTTTTTCTTCGTCACGGTTATGCTTGAGAATCGCGCGCAGTTCATCGTCTTTGCAGGCATCCATGCGCTGGTTGTACCAGTCCACCGCTTCCAGCTCTTCCATCAGCGAGACGATGGCACGGTGCATGTCGCGGGTCTCGTCAGACAATTCATCAATCGCTTCGTGAAAACCTTCGTTTGACATCGATCATGTTCCTCTGTGCTGTTTCATTGTCAGGGGTCACGTTACTGTAAAAATGGCCTCGTCGTCACGTATAAAAATGCCGACCTTGAGCAGTGACAAACGGCACTTCAACGTGACAACAGTAACAGCACCCCGGCGGCAATGGCGAGAACGTCCAGCAGCTTGCGCAGATCGCCGAGATTCACAAAGGCCGACAGGCCGGTCAGAATCAGCCAGATAGCCAGAACAAGTGTGCCTACATGACGGGGTAATAACATAGGATCCTCCGGATAAGGTTTGGAACATCAATTGTAACGTGTATGGGTCGCGAGCCGGTTGTCGCAATTAACGTTGCGGCGTTCCGCCCGCCGGTCTGGCTGGCGAGCGAAATCTGAATGTCTGCCCGGGTTGAAGGCCAAGCCGTTCGCGACTGCCGGCAGGCAATTCGAGCACATATTTGACCGGTTGTCCGCTGTGATAGACAGGGCAAGGCAATTCGGGGCAGGGAGGAGCATGGCTGTCCGCGCGCAGGAAAGCCTGATTTGTATCGAAATAGAGTATATCGATGGGAAAACGGACGTTCCTGTTCCAGAAGCGGGTCGGCCGGGCGGTCGCATAGATGAATAACATGCCGGTGCCCTGTGCCAGTCGCTCCCGGTGCATGAGCCCGCGCTGCTTTGCCGCGCGGCTGACTGCCAGCTCAACCTGGAACTGTTCACCGGCAAGGATCACCGCCGTTGTCTCAAGTGCCTGCCCGGCTGGCAGTACCAGCAGTGATGCCAGCATTAGCAGCGGCGCGAAGAGGCTGGCTAACCCGGGGTGGTGCCCGGGCAACAGCGCCCGGACCAAACCGGTGATCCGAACGGGGCGGGTGAACATGTTTGTGAGGCTCAACGCCGGGGCGATGCGGCTTTGCCGAACAGGTAGCGCAACCGGGTGGGACCGCCGACGTATTCCCGCTCGACCCAGGCCAGGTGCAGGTGGCCGTTATCGTCCAGGGTGACAGACGGATGATTCTGTATCGCGCTGCCGCTGGCACCGGGAACCGACAGATCGTCGCTCCATTGCCCGTCGCGGTACCAGCTGAGCAGAATGTTGGTCTGATCATCGCGGCCGTCATCCCAGGCCACCACTACCTGCCCGGACGGAGCACCGGCCACGCTCGGATGCCACTGCTGGGCGACGCCGCCGAAGGGATCCTGGACTTTCTGGTTGGGACCGAACAGGGCCTCGCCCTGGGCCGGATAATGGCTGGCATAAATGTCATAACCCTCGCGAAAGTCGCGCTTGTCGGCCCAGGCAGCAAGCAGCTGTTGTGACCCATAGGCGTCCATGGCGACCCGGGTCACGCCGTGACCCTCGCCATAGGGCGGACGCGGGCCCGGCAGTGGTTCGCTGATCCGTTGCGGTTGATCAAAACGGCAGTGGCCGGGCTGGCGGTTTTCGGCGGCCATGATGATGGTATGACCGTGACGGCGATCTTCCCAGGCAACCACGGTGCGCCCGGGCAGTCTGTTCACGGTGGGATAGAGCTGGGCCTGTTTGAGCGGTGCGGGATCCACCTTGCAGGGCTCACCGGCCTGCAGGCTCAGACCGTCGGTCTCGAATTGCTGCAGATAGATCCGCCGGTGGCGGCTGTTCGGATCGGCCGCGGCATAGACCAGCAGCAGCCTGTCGCCGTCGGCGGTAAGACTGGCCTGGCCGGCCCGCGGGGCGTCGAGTTTCATGACCGGGCCCAGTTGCCGGCCGTCGCTGAGACGCAGATGCACGTGCCCCGCTTCTTCCCAGGCGATGGCAAAGCGCTCCGCGCCCAGCGCTGTCAGTGACGGTTCGTAGGCTTCCCCCGGCCCGCTGATCCGAATGGCCGGGCTGAAGGTCTCGTTATGGCGGGTTTTGTGGGCGAAAAAGATCGCCGGCGTGTTGTCATGGCGATTATCTTCCCAGCTGATCGCCACGGTGTCGCCGGCGACGGCGATATTGCGTCGCCCCGATGATGCCAGGTGATGAAAGATCCCCTCACCCTGCACGTCGGTCACCGCGACCGGTTGCTCGAACTCCCAGGGCTGGGCAGTGGCGGGCATGGCCAGGCTGGAACCGACGAGCAGCAGGACGAATGAACTCAGCCGAAACATCATGACGAGTTACCGCTGTTTGCCTGGACTTCCTCGTGGGCGTTGAGCAGATCCTCGATCCGCTGGACGCCGACCAGGCGTTTCAACGGTTTGCCCTGCGGTGTCATGAAGGTGAATACGGGGGTGACAAAGGCGTTGTAACGGGTGCCGACTTCATGCTCGGTAATGCGCTCGCCGCTGGGCAATTGCAGGCGCTTGCCGCTTTCCGAATCGACAT
>JAXHTI010000230.1:0-2931 GCA_034190045.1 Pseudomonadota bacterium | reverse complement strand
ATTGCGCGCATGCCGATTTGCTGGCCGTGTTGACGCAACGACCAGTATTTGAGCGCCAGCAGAGTATCCTGAGCTTTGAGAGCCACGTCGTTTCCTGTTTCGAATCAGAAAACACCTTAGACCAGGAATTTTCCCGGTGTCAAGCATTACAGGCAAAGTGGGTGGGTAGCTTGAGGGTCATGCCAGCCCAACCCTCTGAAAACATTGATATTTGTATAAAACTGGCTCAGCCCGGTCACCTTACACGGGTCAGGCCCCGCTCAGCCGATGGCACCTGTAGGAGGGCATTGCATGCGCGACGAAAAAGAGGCACACCGGTCGCCGATGCGTCGCTCACGGCTCACTCTAGAACCCCTTCGGGTTTCATTCAGTATTCCTTCGCGTTGCTCCAGTCATCCATGCCTTCCGCGACAGAGCCCACCCCGCGAGCAAGGCGAGTGTTTTGGGTGTTAGTAGAATGCCGGATCCGCGTTGCTTGATCCGGCCTACCTCCTACTCAGTACCTGCCAACTGCCAACTGCCAACTGCCAACTGCCAACTATTTTTAATCATGACGAACAGCTCATATGCGACACCCCGCCGAGCTCACTGAACTCGGGGGGTTTCAGGCGATAGTATTTCTCTTCCACTTCTTTCGACTGCTCGGCGTAAGGTTGGGTCATCACTTCCTGCAATTCCCTGATGAGTTCGTAGTCCCCCCGGGCGGCTTGTTGATAAGCCGGGGCCAGCAACCATTCGCGCAGGCTGTATTTGGGATTCACGCGTTTCATCTGTACGGAGATATCTTCGAGCGTGCCCGGCTCATCACTCAGCCGCGACTTCCATTGGCTCAGCCATTGTGACCACTGCTGTTCCAGCTCGTCATTCAACGGGCCGTAGAAGCTCTTTTTGAGCGCACCGATATCGTCCGGGATCGATGAGAGTTCGCGGAAGAAGATGGTGTAATCGACCGAGGTTTGCATCATCAGGTTGGCGAGCTCATTGAACAGGTCGACGTCCAGCGTCTCCAACCCCAGCTTGGCCGCAAACATCTTTTGCAATTCTTCCTGCATCACGTTGGCAAAGCCGTTTCGAATCTCATCAAGCTGTTGCACCGCCTTGTGATCCGATTCCAGTAACGGCCGCAAGGCGGTACAGAAACTCTCGAAGTTGCGTTCGGCAGCCACGGGCTGGTTCCAGAACGAGAAGTGTTCCCCGCCGCCTGTCCAGGGCTGGTAGTAAGGATCAAACACTTCCATGAAGCCAAAGGGGCCATAATCCAGGGTCACACCACCGGCCTGGGTGTTATCGCTGTTGAAATTGCCCTGGCAATAACCGACCCGGATCCAGTTGGCCACCAGCGAGGTCAGGCGACTGCGAAACTCCTGTGCGAGCAGGACCACCTTCTCGGGGGTACCCAGGTTCGGGTCGATGACCGCCGCGTACTCACGCTCGACCAGGTGCAACACCAGCTGTTCCAGTTCCGCCAGCGCATCAGGGTGTTCCTGCTTGCGCGCCCGGCGACCGAACAGCTCGAGCTGGCCCACCCGAATGAATGACGGCGCAACGCGCGTGGAGATCGCCACGTTCTCCTCGACCATTCGGTCGGGTTCGAACGAGTGCGAACCTTCTGAATACCAGGGTCGATCGACCGTCTCGGTTTTCGACACATACAGGCTCAACGACCGGGAGGTCGGCACCCCCAGGGCGTGCATGTGTTCCTGGGCCAGGAACTCGCGAACACTCGAGCGCAACACCGCGCGACCGTCCGCGCCGCGGCAGTAGGGCGTGCGACCGCCGCCTTTTAACTGCATCTCCCAGCGGCGATCATTAATGACCGCTTCGAGCACCGACATCGCCCGGCCATCGCCATAGCCGTTCCCGGTGCGAAACGGGCACTGCGCGGTGTACTCGGTGCCGAAGATGGACAGGGCATAGCCCGTGGCCCAGCCCACCGGCCGCATCGGTGCCGGCACCGTTGAGAGATCCCCGCTGAACACCCGCATGAAATCAGCGGACTCTGCCAGGCTGTCGGCCAAACCCAGTTCCTGGAAAAACTGCCAACTGTGCGCAACGTACTCGGGGTTTTCGATTGGCGTGGGTTTCACGGGGACATAATGGCCCGAGAAGACCTGGCGCGGGTCGTGATCCGCGCCGTGTTCACTCGCCTTGGGATCGCGCTTGAGCGTGTCCATGAAGGAGTAATCCGCACATTCGGCGAGTTCTTCCAGCGTCGAGATCTCGGGGGCTGGCTGCTGTAATACTTGATTTTTCATAAGGTAATTAGACACTGTTTAATCTGATCTTCACTATGCCATGCATACGGAGGCGTTGTGAATAAGACACTACATCAGCGCTAGGGTTCAAAAGGGAATATTGTCAGACAACAAGGGGGGGGGGTTATAAGAGCAGAAATAATTGTGTCGCGCGCTTAAAACCTGTAGTTAATTACCTTATAAAGGCCCGACTTCGCTCACGACACTTATGGTGCCACCATATCTACTAGTCGTTGCGTGAACACTGTGTCGCCACTAGCCGTTATCAGTAATTTAGACATTGCACGCGTCATCCCAACATACATCAATCGCACCTGATCAACTAATTCTTCAGCGACATACTGAATTCTATCGACGCCAGCCAAAACTACTGTATCGAATTCAAGCCCTTTACTACTGTGAATTGTCAGGACAGTTACCACTGGATTGTCAGGACTATAAGCAGACTTTTTATCCTTACCGACCATACATAAGTTAGGTATCCCTGCCTTATTTAAATGATCAGAAATTGTTTCAGCCTGCTTATTTCCAGGCACCAGTATCGCAACTTCATTCGGAGCTTGACCAGACTCTAACCATTTATTGACACATCGAACAATGTAATCCATCTCCTCATTCTGTTTTTCAAAAAGCCTAAATACTGGCGCGGGGCCTGATCCCCCTGCTGATTCTGGCG
>JAXHTI010000023.1:15298-30659 GCA_034190045.1 Pseudomonadota bacterium | reverse complement strand
TCCTTGCCTTCGAGATAACTGGTGTCACGCACCGGGCGCACATCTACCAGGGAACCCGGCAGGAAAGCGCGGATATGATCCAGCTCGACGGTAAACCCGCCCTTGACCTTGTCGGTAATGACACCGGTCACGGTTTCACCGGCTTCATGAGCGGCTTCGAGTTTCGTCCAGGTTTCGGCGCGCTTGGCTTTCTCGCGTGACAGACGGGTTTCACCAAAACCGTCTTCGACCGAGTCCAGCGCGACTTCGACGTTGTCGCCGATACTGACTTCGAGTTCACCTTCTTCGCCAAAAAACTGGGAAACGGGGATCACGCCCTCGGACTTGAGTCCGGCATTGACGACGACAAAGTCATCAGTGATATCGACAACGGTGCCGGTAATGATCGCGCCGGGACGCATCTGGGTTTGATTCAGACTTTCTTCAAATAACTGTGCAAAGCTTTCGCTCATGTTGGATTTCGCCTCAGGTCACAGCGTGACCTTGTCTGGTTGCAGTCGAAACTGCGGGGTTGATTAAACACACAGGCGGAACCCCGGGGTTCCGCCCACTTCATAGGCCGCTATACGGCAAAACGGTCCCGGCACCAGGCCAGCACCTGTTCGACCACCTGGTCGATGTCCAGCGTGGAGGTATCCAGCACAATGGCATCGGCGGCCGGTTTCAGCGGCGAGGACTGGCGTTCGGTATCGCGCGCATCCCGCTCGGTGATCTCCCGGAGGAGGCCGGCCAGACTAGCACTTATTCCCTTTTCTTTCAACTGTTTATAACGTCTTTCGGCGCGCACTTCGGCGCTGGCGGTGAGGTAGATCTTGAGGCCGGCGTCGGGGAAGACGGTGGTGCCCATATCGCGCCCGTCCGCCACCAGCCCCGGGGGCTGGCGAAAATCGCGCTGGCGCTGCAACAGGGCCTCACGCACAGGCCCCATCGCCGCCACTTTCGAGGCATCGTTGCCGATCTGCTCGGTGCGGATGGCATTGCCCACCGGCTCGCCGTCGAGCCTGGCCACCACCTCGCCGCTGTCCGGCAGCACTTCGAAATCCACGTCCATTTGCGCGGCATAGTCTGCCAGGGCCTCCTCATCGGCCATATCGATGCCGCGCCGGGCGACACCCAGTGCCACCAGCCGATAGAGCGCGCCGCTGTCGAGCAGGTGCCAACCCAGAGTTCGCGCCACGCGACTGGCGATGGTGCCCTTGCCGGAGCCGCTGGGGCCGTCCAGGGTCAGTACCGGAACCGTTTTGCTCATGTCCCCGCCTCCTGAACAATCGCCAGCCCGGCCCCGGCGGCCCGATCCACAAAGCCGGGAAACGAGGTGGCCACATTCTCACAATCCCGGATGGTAATCGCCCCCTCGGCCCGCAGCGCCGCCATCGCAAAGGCCATGGCGATACGGTGATCACCGTGACTGTCGACCGTGCCGCTGCCCAGGGTCCCGCCCCGAATGACCATGCCATCCTCGGTGGGCCGGGCATCGATCCCCAGTATCTGCAGGCCGTCGGCCATCACCTGGATCCGATCGCTCTCCTTGACCCGCAGCTCGCGGGCCCCGGTTAACACCGTCTCGCCCTCGGCGCAGGCGGCGGCAATAAACAGGGCCGGAAACTCGTCGATGGCCAGCGGCACCTGGTCCTCGGGAATATGGATACCTGTAAGCGGCGCGCTGCGTACCCGAACGTCGGCCACCGGCTCGCCCCCGACCGTCTGCTCGTTGCTCAGGGTGATATCCGCCCCCATCTGCCGCAGGATGGTAATTACCCCGACACGGGTCGGGTTAATCCCCACATGCTCGAGCGTGATGTCCGAGCCCGGCGCAATGCTGGCGCCTACCATGAAAAACGCGGCCGAGGAAATATCCGCCGGCACATCGATATTGCAGGCCGTCAGTTTGCCGCCGCTGGAGACACAGGCGGTGGCGCCATCCCGTTGCAGCGGATAACCAAAGCCTTCCAGCATTTGTTCGGTGTGATCCCGGGTCGGCGCCGGCTCGGTCACACAGGTTTCACCGTCAGCATACAGGCCGGCCAGCAACAGGCAGGATTTGACCTGGGCACTGGCCACCGGCATGTTGTAGTGAATCCCGTGCAACGGCTGACCGCCGTGAATCCGTAACGGCGGCGTTCCGGCCTCGCTGGTATCAATCCGGGCCCCCATCTCGGCCAGTGGATCGGTGACGCGTTTCATCGGCCGTTTATTGAGAGAGGCATCCCCGAGCAGAGTTGAATCAAACGGCTGGGCGGCCAGCAGACCGGCAAGCAGGCGCATGGAAGTGCCCGAGTTGCCCAGATCCAGCGGTGCGGCCGGTGCCCTTAGGCCATGCAGGCCAACCCCCTCGATCACCACCTGCCCTGCTTCGGGGCCTTCGATCGTGACGCCCATGGCCCGAAACGCATTCAGCGTGGCCAGATTATCGGCCCCTTCGAGAAACCCGCTGACCCGGGTCGTGCCCTCGGCCAGGGCGCCGAGCATGATGCTGCGATGGGAGATCGATTTGTCACCCGGCACACGTAACCGCCCCTGCAGCTTCCCGCCGGGCCGGACTGTAAATAAAGAAGGAGATGTATGTTGAGTCATAACCATTACCGGTTTGCGTCAGCATCAGGCCGTGCTGGCGTTTTCTTCGTTGTTCGTCTTGTGAATCTGGCGGGTGTGCCAGGCAAAAATTACCGTCAGGTAGGTCAGGAATGTCGCCGTGTAGTTGTTGTGATAAACCGGAGCCGCATCGGTAATCGAGAACACCATTATCGATGTCATCAGCAAAATACCGGTAAATGCACTTTCCCTTGAGCCCTGCCGGGTGCGCACGAAAAAATACAGGGGATACAGATACAATGCCAGAACTGCGGCGAGCCCCAGAACCCCTTTTGACGCCAGCGCCTCGAAATAAACACTATGGGGATGCGCATGGTGTGTTGCCGCCTTGTGAATCCGGCCATCTTTACCGTATTGCTTTAATTTGTCATGAAAATTATACCGGCCAATCCCCAGCAGGGGTTGCTCGGCGGCGGCAAATACCGAAGCCCGCCACATTTCCAGTCGCTTGCCGACACTGCTGTTGGCATTTCGATTCGGCCCGACCGGTTCTTCCAGCATATATTCCAGATAGCTGCTTACATCGTTAACCGCTTGATCGACTCGATGCTTGGCCAGATCGACCTGAAAATAACTCACCGCAGTCAAAATACAGGTAGCAACGATAATAAGCAGGGAATTGCGAGCCCGAAAATAATAGACAAAAGCAACCAGACTCATTACCAGCAATGCGACATAGGCATTTCGCGCCCCGGACATGACAACAATATAAAAGCCAGCCAGCGCTATGAGCACCCCAATCGCATTCCGCCAGTGATAGCGGGCGAGATGCCGATACCAGGGCAGTTGCAGGGCAATCATCATCAACAATATCGGCCCGAGCAGTAGCGGACTGTACGGCCCGGTGGCGCGAGAACGATCCAACACAAACAGCTCATGCAACCCGAACCCCACGGTCACCACGATCGCCAGCCAGGAACCGACCCACAGATAACGCCACAATTCCTCGCAGCGACGGGCCACCAGATAAAAGGGAATGATAAACAGGAATTTCAGTTCATTGCCCAGCGCCTTCTGGCCGGCGTCATCCCAGCCATTCGCGGTGATCGACAGGATGGCGACGATGAAATAGACCGCGAGAATCCAGAGCAGCACTTTCTCTTCGTGATGCAGCGGTGGCGCAGAAGCCCGTTTCATCGGCCACAGGACCAGGCCGGTGAGTATCAGCAGGCCAAAGAACGTGCTGGCCCAGTGCTCTACATAAATAACACCGATGGGAAACAGCAGCACCCACAGGCGAATAAGACTCAACGATTCCAGCGGAAAATAGCGGGTAATCCGGGACAAACGGGCAGTTAACATCATGATCGTTTTAAATTGTCCGTCACTGGCAGAAATCATCCCGCCGCTGTTTGGCATGGCGGAAGATTTCAAGCAATCGTTGGCTGTCCTGCCGGCGTATCGCTTCGGTCAGGGCGTGTAAATCGGTGGTGAAGCGTTCCAGGCTCTCGACCAGCGCATCGCGATTGGCCAGACAGATGTCGTGCCACATTTGCGGATCACTGGAGGCGATGCGGGTAAAGTCGCGAAAACCGCCGGCAGCATAATCGAAGATCTCCGTGCTGTCATCCTGACGAGCCAGGCTGTCGACCAGCGCATAGGCCAGCATGTGTGGCAAATGGCTGGTGGCCGCCAGTACCGCGTCATGATGGGCCACGCTCATTTCCACCACCTCGGCACCGGCTGCTTCCCAGAGCCCACGGACAGTTTGCACGGCCGCGGGGCTTGTCGTGGCTCCGGGTGTGAGGATCACCCGGCGGTGTTCGAACAGTTCGGCGAACGAGGCTTCCACCCCGCTCTGCTCGGTCCCGGCGATGGGATGGCCCGGCACAAACGTGGCCGGCAAACCATCAAATACCTGCTCCGCGTCGGCTACCACACTGCCCTTGGCACTGCCTGCATCGGTAATGATCGTGTCCGCCGAGAGAGTCGGGCCAATCTGTTCCAGTACCGGGCGAATAGCGCCCAGTGGCACAGCCAGCACCACCACATCCGCCCCCTGGCAGGCTGCAGCCAGATCGGTCTCGACAGTGTCCACCACGCCCAGCTTGCGGGCAATCTCCAGTTGTTCACGATTACGGCCGGCACCGACGAGGGTAGTCACGGCATTGGCCCGACGCAGCGCCCGGGCCAGTGAGCCGCCAATGAGGCCAACACCGATGATGGTCAGTTTATTGATGATCACGGGATGTCCTGTCACGGTGTTTGCAGAATCGCTTCCAGCGCCTCGATGCAGCGCTGGTTTTCCTTCTCACTACCGACCGAGATACGCAGATGTTCCGGCAGCTCGTAATTGGCCACCGGGCGCACGATAATTCCCCGGCGTAATAACTGTTCGTTGATCCCGGCGGCCGCACCGACCCTCACCGTCACAAAGTTACCCGCCGAGGGTATGTAATCCAGTCCCAGCCGGTCAAACGCCGCATAATATTGCTGCAGCCCGGCGGCATTGAGGGCAACACTGCGTTGCAGATGTGCCGTGTCGGTCAATGCGGCTGTGGCTGCGGCCAGGGCCAGGTGATTCACATTGAACGGTTGCCGAACCCGGTTTAAATAATCGGCCACATCGGGATGAGAAACCGCATAACCGACTCGCAACCCGGCCAGGCCATAGGCTTTGGAAAAAGTGCGTGTCACGATCAGGTTGGGGAACTCGCTCAGCCATTGCAGGCCATCGGGATATTGCGCCAGCCCCATTACCGAATCGGAGGCGTATTCAAAATAGGCCTCATCCAGCACCACCAGTACATGTGGCGGTACCTGCTTTAAAAAATCATGCAACGTTTGTTTAGAGAGCCAGGTCCCGGTCGGGTTGTTGGGGTTGGCAACAAATACCAGCCGGGTACGATCGGTAATCGCGTTGGCCATCGCATCAAGATCATGGCCCCATTCTTTTGCGGGAGTGACCACGGCTTTAGCCCCGATGGCCCGGGTGACCAGCGGATAGACCGCAAAGGCGTGCTGCGAAAAAATGACCTCATTGTCCGGCGTCACGAAAGCCCTGGCGATCAGTTCCAGCACATCGTTGGAACCGTTACCCAGCGTAATCTGCCCCGGTTCGAGATCGAAACGCTTGCACAACGCCTGCTTGAGGATAAAACCGTTACCATCCGGATACCGACTCAGTTCACCCAGACTGCCGCTGATGGTTTTCAGCACATCCGGTGACGGCCCCAGCGGATTTTCATTCGAGGCTAGTTTGATAACCCCCGACAGCCCATACTCACGCTCCAGCTCTTCAATAGGCTTGCCCGGCTGATAGGGTGTCAGTTCACGAACCCCCGGGGCGGCCAGATCGCACACATCAAATTGTTGGACGGACTGCGGCATGTTCTGGTACATCACTCTTTTAAGGAATCTTATTTAAACGCGGAGTGCGCAGAGGCGCGGAGCCGCGGAGTTAATCATTTTCAATTCGATTTACTGAACAATGAATCATTCAGGTGATTCGTTTATTACTAATCGTTTTTCTCTGCGCCTTTGCGCCTCTGCGATCTCCGCGTTTTATTCCAGAGACTCTGCCAGTAGGCATTTGCCAGACACCGCTATGTCCAGCTTACTAAGTAATAAGCACACATCAAATCTGCCAACTGCCATCTGCAAACTGCCTGCTTTCTTTATAAGACCGCCCGCGGATAGGAACCGAGTACCTTGACCATGCTGGCAGTTTCATCCAGTTCCCTGATCGCCTGGCTGACATTGTTGTCATCAACATGACCTTCGATGTCGATGAAAAACGCGTAATTCCACATTCCCTGGCGTGAGGGGCGCGATTCGATGCGTGACATGGAGATATCGTGCTTGGCAAACGGTTCCAGCATCGAATAAAGCGCGCCCGGGCGGTTGCGGGTATACACGAGCATCGAGGTTTTGTCGTTGCCGCTGGGCGGCGTCACCCGGCGACCGACGACCAGAAAGCGGGTGGTATTTTCCGGGTGGTCCTCGATATTTTTTGCCAGATAGTCGAGCTCGTAAATGTCCGCCGCGCTTTCACCGGCGATGGCCGCCGAGGCCGGATCACTACTGGCCAGCCGCGCGGCCTCGGCATTGCTGCTGACATCGACCTGCTCCACATCGGACAGATGCGAGTCCAGCCATTTGCGGCACTGGGCCAGAGACTGGCGATGGGAATAAACCTTGCGGATATCACCAATGCCGGCACTTTTGCTTAACAGGTGATGATGAATACGCAGCTCCACCTCGCCGCAAATCGACAGGGACGAGGTCATGAATTCATCCAGGGTATGGTTGATGACCCCCTCGATCGAATTTTCCACCGGCACCACTCCATAGGAAGCCGTGCCGGACTCCACTTCACGAAAGACATCGCCAATGGTGGCCAACGGCAGAGTCTGAACCGAATGACCAAAGTGCTTGAGCGCCGCCGCCTGGGTAAAGGTCCCTTCCGGTCCCAGGAAAGCGATGTTCATGATCCGTTCCAGCGCCAGGCAGGCGGACATGATCTCACGAAACAGTCGCGCCATTTCCTCGTTACTCAAAGGGCCCTGGTTACGTTGCATGACATTGCGCAAGACCTGGGCTTCCCGCTCGGCTCGATAAAACACGTCATCGCCATTGGCCTGCTTGGTACGGGCCACCTCCTCGGCCAGACGCGCACGCTCGCTGATCAGCGACTGGATCTGTTCATCCAGCTGATCGATATTCTCACGCAATTTTTTCAGATCGTCGCTCAAGTCAGTAACTCGTGTTCAGTCAATGAAGCGGACTTTCAAAACACCATTTATCGCGGTGAGCTTATCGCGGTGACCTTCATCCACACTGCCATCAACATCAATCAGGTTATAGGCCATGTTACCGCGTGATTTGTTGATCATGTCCACGATATTCAGGTTCTGATCGGCCAGGGCCGCGGTGATCTGACCCACCATGTTGGGCTCATTGCGGTTGACGATGGCAATGCGCTGACCCTCGGTGCGTTCCATATAGACTTCCGGGAAGTTAACCGAGTTGCGCACGTTACCATTCTCCAGGTAATCGCGGACCTGCTCGGCGACCATGATGGCGCAGTTTTCTTCCGCTTCGACGGTGGAAGCGCCCAGATGCGGCAGGGTAATGACGCGTTCATGATGTTTCAGCAGGTTACTGGGAAAATCACAGACATAAGCATAGACCTTGCCGGATTTGATTGCGGCGCTGACCGCTTCGTCATCGACGATCCCATTGCGTGCGAAATTCAAAATGACGACATTGTCACGCATCAACCTGAGCCGTTCGGCATTGATCAGGTTTTTAGTCGCATCGACCAACGGCACATGAAACGTAATAAAGTCTGACTTCGCCGCCAGCTCATCCATGCTCGCGGCTTTTTCCACTTCCGACGAAAGCTGCCAGGCGCCTTCCACAGTAATGCCCGGATCGAAACCGACGACACGCATGCCCAGTTGCAGCGCCATGTTGGCGACGTTACGGCCAATGGCACCAAGACCAACCACGCCCAGCGTACGGCCCGGCAATTCAAAACCACCAAAGTTTTTCTTGCCGGCTTCCACGGCCTTGTTAATCTCGGCGTCGGACCCTTCCACCGAACGGGCAAAATCCCAGGCCGGGCCGATATTACGGCACCCCATCAGCATGCCGGCCAGCACCAGTTCTTTTACCGCGTTGGCATTGGCGCCGGGCGCATTGAAGACCGCAATCCCTTGATCCGACATCTTGTCGACAGGAATATTGTTCACCCCGGCGCCGGCACGGCCGATGGCCTTGAGACTGGCAGGCACATCCATATCGTGCATCTTGGCCGAACGCACCAGAATGGCATCGGGATGGCCGATCTCGGAGGCGATTTCGTACTTGTCACGCGGCAGCCGTTCCAGACCGGCGAGGGAAATATTATTTAACGTCAGAACCTTATACATGATTATTCACTTTTCTTGCTGTCGTAAATTTATCGCGGAGAACGCAGAGCCGCGGAGAGTTTTATTTATTATCTTGCAATTGTTTTCTCTGCGCCTCTGCGACTCCGCGACCTCTGCGTTATTAATCAGTCATCTATCAAATAACGGCTAGCCGTTGCGCTTCTCGAAGTCGGCCATGAATTCGACCAGGGTATCGACACCGGCTTCGGGCATGGCGTTGTAGATGCTGGCGCGCATGCCACCGACGGAGCGATGGCCTTTCAGGGTGGTCAGGCCCTGTTTAGCGGCTTCCTCGAGGAAGGTCTTGTCCAGATCGGGATTGGCCAGGGTAAACGGCACGTTCATCCACGAGCGGCAATCGGGCTTGACCGGGTTGGCGTAAAAGTCGGAGTTGTCGATCGCATTATAGAGCTTGTCCGACTTGCGCTTGTTGATCTCGGCCATACCGGCCAGGCCACCCTTCTCTTTCAGCCATTCGAATACCAGCCCGGCGAGGTACCAGCCGTAGGTCGGCGGGGTGTTGGCCATGGAATCATTTTCAGCATGCACCTGGTAATCGAACATGGCCGGGGTCTTGTCGAGCGTCTCGCCGATCAGGTCCTTGCGCACGATTACCACGGTCAGGCCGGCCGGACCGATGTTCTTCTGGGCGCCGGCATAGATGACCCCGTATTTGGAAACATCGATGGGTCGGGACAGAATGGTAGAAGACATGTCTGCCACCAGCGGCACATCACCGGTCTCGGGAATATAGTTGAATTCCACACCGCCGATGGTTTCATTGGGAGTGTAATGCACATAGGCGGCATCGCCACTCAGTTGCAGTTCAGATTGTTCGGGAGCGCTGCTGAACCCATCGGCTTCGCTGGACGCGGCCAGGTTCACATCGCAGAATTTTTTTGCCTCGGCAATCGCCTTTTTCGACCAGGCACCGGTATTGACGTAATCAGCCTTGTTTTTGCCGCGCAACAGGTTCATCGGCACCATGGCGAACTGGCTGCTGGCACCGCCCTGTAAAAAGAGAATTTCGTAATTTTCCGGGATCGCCATCAGCTCGCGCAGATCGGCCGTCGCTTTCTCGGCAATGGACATAAACTCCTTGCCGCGATGGCTCATCTCCATCACCGACATGCCGGTCCCGTGCCAGTCGAGCATTTCCTCGCGAGCGCGCTCCAGAACTTCCTGGGGCAGCATCGCCGGGCCGGCGCTGAAATTAAATACACGTGACATACACAACTCCTGTTTTTAATTTATTTCACATATTCCGGTCAGACTGCAGGAACATGCCATCTCTAAACTTTATTCATTCAACGCGGAGGTATAACGATATAATTTTGAATGTTGAGTTTTAAATTTTGAATTGCGAATTTGTATTTAATTCAACATTCAACATTCAGAATTCAAAATTGCATTTCTGCGTCTCTGCGTTGGATTTTATTCTTCAATAGCCTCTTCTTCATCGCTGATCTTGGCGATGCGTTCGATGCCGGAGAGTTTTTCGCCCTCGCCCAGGGTAATCAGTTTCACGCCCTGGGTGTTGCGGCCCATGATCGAGACTTCGTCGACTTTGGTGCGTACAAGGGTGCCGCGGCTGGTGATGAGCATGATTTCATCCTCTTCGCCGACCAGTTCGGCGCCGATGACTTCGCCGTTACGTTCCGAGGTCTGGATCGATTTGACCCCCTGGCCGCCGCGTCCGTGACGGGGATAATCGTCCACCCCGGTGCGTTTACCGTAACCGTTTTCGGTGGCGGTCAGGATGTGCCCTTCGCTGGCGATGATCAGCGAGATAACATGCTGCTCGGATTGCAGCTTCATGCCACGCACGCCGACCGAGCTGCGACCCATGGCACGCACATCCTGCTCGTTGAAGCGGATCGCCTTGCCGGCGTTGTTGAACAGCAACACATCCTGATCGCCGCGGGTCAGTTCCACGCCGATCAGATGATCGTCCTCACGCAGTTCGATGGCGATAATCCCCGAGGCGCGTGGGCGGGAGAAATCGGTCAGCGGCGTTTTCTTGACCGTGCCGTTACTGGTGGCGAAGAAAATGAACTGGCCTTCCAGGTATTCGCGAATCGGCAGGATCGCATTGATACGCTCGCCCTCTTCCAGTGGTAACAGGTTCACAATCGGGCGTCCGCGTGCGGTACGTCCGGCCTGCGGCAGCTCGTAGACTTTCAGCCAGTAGACCTTGCCGCGGCTGGAGAAACAGAGGATCGTGTCGTGGGTGCTGGCCACGAATAGCTTGTCGATAAAGTCCTCGTCCTTGACCGAAGTGGCCGCTTTGCCCTTGCCGCCGCGCCGTTGCGAGGTATAGGCCGTAATCGGTTGGGCCTTGGCATAGCCTTCGTGCGAGAGGGTCACGACCACGTCTTCTTCGGTGATCAGATCCTCGATGGTCAGATCTTCCTGGCTGGCAATGATCTCGGTACGCCGTTCATCGCCGTATTGATCGCGCATTTCCGCCAGCTCATCACGAATGACCTGCATCAGTTTCTCGCTGCTGGCCAGGATTGCCAGCAATTCCTCGATCTGTTTGAGCAGTTCTTCGTATTCGTTGAGGATCTTGTCCTGTTCCAGTCCGGTCAGACGATGCAAACGCATGTCCAGGATGGCCTGGGCCTGGGCATCGGAGAGACGATAGCGTCCCTCGACCAGACCGAATGCGGGATCCAGCCCTTCGGGTCGGGAGGCTTCGGCGCCGGTGCGCTCGAGCATCTGGATGACCACACCCGGTTCCCACATTGTGGACATCAACTGTTCCTTGGCTTCGGCCGGGTTCTTGGCCGCCTTGATCAGGGCGATGATCTGATCGATGTTGGCCAGGGCGATTGCCAGGCCTTCGCGTACGTGGGCTTTCTCGCGCGCTTTGCGCAGATCGAAGACGGTACGCCGGGTCACCACCTCGCGACGATGGCGAATGAACGCCGCCAGAATCTGGTGCAGATTGAGCAATTGCGGCTGGCCCTCGACCAGCGCCACCATGTTGATACCGAATACGGTCTGCATCTGGGTGTGCTGGTAGAGATTATTGAGCATCACCTCGACCACCTCACCACGGCGCAACTCGATCACCACGCGCATGCCTTCCTTGTCCGATTCGTCGCGCAGTTCGCTGATGCCCTCGATCTTCTTTTCCTTGACCAGTTCGGCGATACGCTCCAGCAGGCGTGCCTTGTTGACCTGATAAGGTAATTCGGTGACCACGATTCGTTCCCGCCCGTTGGCCATCTCTTCGACTTCGATGCGCGCCCGCACATAGATACGGCCGCGCCCGGTGGCATACGCCTCGGCGATGCCGCGGGCACCATTGATAATGCCCGCGGTGGGGAAATCGGGACCGGGGATATAGCCCATCAGTTCCTGGATAGTGATATCGGGATTGTCGATCATCGCCAGGGTGGCGTTGATCACTTCGGTCAGGTTGTGCGGCGGGATGTTGGTCGCCATGCCCACCGCGATCCCGGCCGAGCCGTTGACCAGCAGGTTGGGAATGCGGGCCGGCAGGATCTCCGGCTCATACTCGGTTTCGTCGTAATTGAGGGTGTAATCGACGGTCTCTTTTTCGATATCCGCCAGTAATTCGTGCGCGATCTTCGCCATACGCACTTCGGTGTAACGCATGGCGGCCGGGGCATCGCCGTCTACCGAACCGAAGTTACCCTGGCCGTCGACCAGCATGTAACGCAGTGAGAAAGGCTGGGCCATGCGCACGATGGTGTCGTATACCGCACTGTCGCCGTGGGGATGGTACTTACCGATGACATCACCGACCACGCGGGCCGACTTTTTATAGGGCTTGTTCCAGTCATTGCCCAGTTCGCGCATGGCGTACAGGACACGGCGGTGAACGGGCTTGAGGCCGTCCCGCACGTCGGGCAGGGCGCGCCCGACAATCACACTCATGGCATAGTCCAGGTAGGACTGCTTCATCTCCTCCTCGATGTTGATCGGGAGGACTTCCTTGGCAAATTCGCTCATGCGTCGGCTTCAGTCAGGTTAGTGTGGCTCGTTAATTCTTGAGACGATTTTAGACGGCCACTATACCATAGCAGGGCTACCTACTGCATCTTTGGAAAAACGCGTGAGAAACCCGTTGCGGGCGTATCGCGGAGGACTGCGCGGTTTTGAAAACGGTTTTGATGCCCGGCCAGAGCAGAAAATCAGCGGTGTTCAGCCATATGCCGGGCCATCTTCCCGGCATCGGGCTGTTCGATAATGCCGCGCTCGGTGACGATGGCATCCACCAGTTGTGCCGGGGTGACGTCGAAAACCGGGTTCCAGGCCCCGGCCCCCTGGGCCGCCACCCGCTGTCCGCCGCAACTCAGCAATTCATCGGGGTCCCGCTGTTCTATCGGAATTGATCCACCCTCGCCGATTGCCATATCAATGGTGGAGGTCGGCGCGGCCACCATGAATTTGACACCGTGCTGGCGCGCCAGCACCGCCAGCGAATAGGTCCCGATCTTGTTGGCCACATCGCCGTTGGCCACGATCCGATCCGAGCCGACAATCACCCACTGCACCTTGCCCTGGCGCATCAGCCAGGCGGCGGCCCCCTCGGCCACCAGGGTCACCGGCACCCGATCCTGGAGTAATTCCCAGGCGGTCAGGCGCGCCCCCTGCAACCAGGGCCGGGTCTCATCCGCATAGACCGTTCCCAGTTTGCCCTCCGCATGGGCACTGCGGATCACCCCCAGCGCCGTGCCGTGGCCACCGGTGGCCAGTGCTCCGGCATTGCAATGGGTCAGCACGCTCTCGCCCGGCGCGATCAGCGAGGCACCGAACTCGCCCATTTTCAGATTGGCGGCAATATCCTCTTCATGGATAAGCCGGGCTTCCGCCAGCAGCGATGTAAAGGGATCGCCTTCTATAGTATCCAGCTTGCGGCGCATGCGCTCGATAGCCCAGAACAGGTTAATAGCTGTCGGCCGGGCCTCGACCAGCTGTTGCAGGTCCGCTTCGAGGTTATCGCGCCAGTGTGTCGCTGACTCGGCGTAACGCTGCCGCGCTGCCAGCGCCACACCATAGGCGGCGGTAATTCCGATAGCCGGTGCCCCGCGCACCACCATATCGCGGATCGCCTGGGCCACTTCGCCAACGCTGCGATAATGCCGGTACTGATGCTGATCGGGTAACAGACGCTGATCCAGGAGACAGACCGCCTCGTCATCCCACATCACCGGTTTGAAGGTATCGTATTGTTCCAGCATAAAAAATTCGGGGTTGTTTCGGGGTACCCATTGTAGTCCGCAAATGCACGCGAATAAACGCCAACTTTGGTTGCTTTCAAATCAGTCCGCCAATGGACGCGAATATACGCAAATCAGGTTAACCGGGCCTAACATCGATAACTATACAAAAGTTCCCATTCCCCGAGCACTCTGTGTAGGGTGGAACAAGCGCAGCGGTTCCACCTGAACCAGAAAACCTGGATCCGTCGCGTTGCTCCTTGATCCAGGCTACTCATGAAATGAACTGGTATTCGGAACGTTTATTTAGCGATGACAGAGTATTTGTTTATTTGCGTTATTCGCGTTCATTAGCGGACTGCAAACCTGAAATCCCCATCAAGCTCTCCTAAATACTTGCAGTCGTGAATCCAATGCCTGTATCTTTCCCGACATGAAGATTGACACCCTGTTATCCGCGCGCTGGGTACTGCCGGTCGAACCCCGGGGCGTGCTGCTCGAGCAGCATGCGATTGCGATCCATAATGGACGTATCGAGGCCGTCCTGCCTGTCGATGAAGCCGAACAACGCTACCAGGCGGACCATGTACAGCATTTTGAACAGCATATCCTGATGCCGGGGCTGATCAATATGCACGGTCACGCCGCGATGACTTTGATGCGCGGACTGGCTGATGATCTGCCATTGATGGAATGGCTGCAGCAACATATCTGGCCGGCGGAACAACAGTGGGTTGGCAAGGAGTTCGTCTACGACGGCACGCTGCATGCCTGCGCCGAGATGCTGCGCGGCGGTACCACCTGTTTCAACGATATGTACTTTTTCCCCGAAGAGACCGTGCGCGCGGTGGAACAGGCCGGCATGCGTGCCTGCGTCGGCCTGATCATGATCGACTTTCCGACACCCTGGGCACAGACCCCGGATGAATACCTCAGCAAGGGCATTGCCCTGCACGATCAATTACGCGGCAACAGCTTGATCCGCACCGCCTTTGCGCCGCACGCGCCCTATACCGTCTCCGACGAGCCGCTGCAACGGATTGCCACTTATGCCGAGGAACTGGATATCCCCGTGCATATGCATGTGCATGAAACCGTCCATGAGGTCGAGGAAAGTCTGAACAACACCGGCGAACGGCCGCTGCAGCGGCTGGAGAAACTGGGCCTGATCAACCCGCACCTGCTGGCCGTACATATGACCCAGTTAAATCAGGAAGAGATTCCGCGCCTGGCCGAAGCCGGGGTGCACGTGGTGCATTGTCCCGAATCAAACCTGAAACTGGCCAGTGGCTTCTGCCCGGTGCAGGAACTGGCCCACGCCGGGGTCAACCTGTGCCTGGGCACCGATGGCGCCGCCAGTAACAACGATCTCGACATGTTCAGCGAAATGCGCAGCGCCGCCCTGCTGGCCAAAGCTGTCGCCGGTGATGCGAGTGCCCTGCCCGCCGAGGAGGTACTGCGCATGGCAACCATCAACGGGGCCCGCGCGCTGGGACTGGAGCAGGAGATCGGCTCGCTGGAAGCCGGCAAATCCGCCGATATCATTGCCGTGGATCTTGGCACGCTGGAAAGCCAGCCGGTCTATCACCCGGTCTCCCAACTGATCTACACCGCCGGACGCGAACAGGTCACCGACGTCTGGGTCGCCGGACGCCATCTGCTCAAGGAACGCGAGCTGACGACCATCGACCCGAACGC
>JAXHTI010000023.1:0-15198 GCA_034190045.1 Pseudomonadota bacterium | reverse complement strand
ACAAACACCAATGTCGATCATCAGGAAATCGCCAAGTTCGAGGATCTTGCCTCGCGCTGGTGGGATCCTCATGGCGAATTCAAACCGCTGCATGAAATCAACCCGTTACGTCTGGAGTATATCGACCGGCGCGTAACACTGGCCGGCAAGAAAGTCCTGGATGTGGGTTGCGGTGGCGGAATTCTGTCCGAGGCCATGGCGCAGCGCGGTGCCGATGTGACCGGTATCGATATGGGGGAGGCGCCGTTGAGCGTCGCCCGGCTGCACAAGCATGAGTCCGGCGTGGAGGTCGATTATCAGCAGATCACCGCCGAGGAACTGGCCGGGCGGGAAGCCGGTGAATACGACGTGGTCACCTGCCTGGAGATGCTCGAGCATGTACCCGATCCCGCCTCGATCGTTCGTGCCTGCGCCCAGCTGGTCAAACCCGGCGGCCATGTGTTTCTCTCCACCATCAACCGCAATCCCAAGTCATACCTGTTTGCCATCATCGGCGCCGAGTATGTTCTCAAGCTGCTGCCCAGGGGCACCCACGACTATGCCAAATTCATTCGTCCCGCCGAGCTGGAAGGCTGGGTGCGCGCTGCGGACCTTCAAACGCGGGAATTGACTGGCATGAGTTACAATCCGCTGACCCGAACCTATTCCCTGGGGCACGACGTCAGCGTCAATTATCTGATGCACACCCAGAAGTCGTGATCAAAACAGTTCTGTTTGACCTGGACGGCACGCTGGCCGACACCGCGCCGGATCTGGCCCATGCCCTCAATGCCGTGCGTCTGAGCCACGATTTGCCGGCCATGCCGTTTGACCTGATCCGCCCTGTGGTGTCGCACGGTGGCAAGGCGTTAATCGAACTGGGCTTTGCCGAAACCCATATCGACGCCGACTTCGAGACGTTACGCCAGCAACTGCTACAGCATTATCACAACAATCTGGCCACACACACCGTATTATTCCCCGGCATGGCGACGCTGCTCGAGACCCTGGAAACCCGCGGCCATAACTGGGGTGTGGTGACCAACAAGCCCGGCTGGCTGACCGACCCTTTGCTGGAAGCCTTGAATCTCGACCAGCGCGCCAGCTGCGTGGTCAGCGGGGATACCCTGCCACAACGCAAACCCGATCCCGCGCCGCTGTTGCATGCCTGCCAGCAGTGCCAAAGCGAGGCCCACCAGTGCCTGTACGTCGGCGATGCACAGCGAGACATCGAAGCCGGCCGTCGCGCCGGCATGCAGACACTGGTTGCCCTGTTCGGCTATATTGGCGAGTATGAACAGCCGGACACCTGGGGCGCCGACGGGATGGTGGAATCCCCCGAAGCAATCCTGCAATGGCTGGATGATTGAAAATCCAACCACGAAGACACCAAGACACGAAGTAACCAACGATTTCTGCGTTTCGCAGTGGTATTCGCATAGCGATTGAACGCCATGATTTACAGACAAAACAACAAATTTCTTTGCGACTCTGCATTGGGCTTTAAATAATGAACCAGGAACTGATATATGCCGCGATTGCTGCCGGTTCCCTGCTGGTCGGGGCGCTGGGGGTCTATCTGTGGTTGCAGGGGCGCATCAGTGCCCTGCAACGGGAAAACAGTGAGCTGAGCACGACGCTGGAGCTGGAACGCCGGCACGCCGAAGAGAAACTGGAAACGCTGAGCCAGGCCCGCGAACAGCTCAAGGAGACTTTCTCCTCTATTTCCAGCCAGGCACTGAAACACAACTCCGAGGAGTTCCTGCGGCTGGCGCAACAGAACCTGGAAAAATTCCAGAACGAGGCCAAGGGTGACCTGGCCCAGAAGGAAAAGGCGATCGAACAGTTGATCAAGCCCATCCGCGATTCGCTGGAGAAAACCGAACAACAGATCCACAGTATCGAAAAAGAGCGCAAGGAAGCCTATGGCGCGCTGCACAAACACATCGAGACCATGAATCTGACCCAGCAGGAGTTACGCAACCAGACTCATAACCTGGTGCAGGCACTGCGTCGCCCGGAAGTCCGTGGCCAGTGGGGCGAGCTGACTCTCAAGCGGCTGGCGGAGCTGGCCGGCATGGTCGAGCATTGCGACTTCTACCAGCAGGAAAACATCCAGACCGACGAGGGTCGGCAACGGCCGGATATGATCGTACGCATGCCCGACGGGCGTGAGATCGTGGTGGATGTCAAAACACCGCTGGATGCCTATTTAAGTGCCATTGAAAGCAGTGACGAGGAACAGCGTAAACAGCACATGCAGCGCCATGCCAAAAATGTACGCCAGCGCATCAACGAGCTGCACAGCAAGGCTTACTGGAGTCAGTTCAGCCAGTCACCGGAGTTTGTGGTGCTGTTTATTCCCGGCGATCAATTCCTCAGCGCGGCGCTGGAAACCGATTATCAATTGATGGAAGATGCGCTGAGTAAAAATGTGATTCTTGCGACCCCCACCAGCTTCGTCGCCCTGCTGCGCGCGGTGGCCTATGGCTGGCGTCAGGAACAGCTGGCGAAAAATGCCGAGCAGATCAAAAAAATCGGCGAGGAGTTGTATCAGCGCCTGGCAACCTTTACCGGCCATTTACAAAAGATGGGGCGTAGCCTGGATACGACCGTCAAACACTTCAACAGTACGGTGGGATCGTTTGACAGCCGCATCCTGCCCAGCGTGCAGAAATTTCGCGAGATGGGTATCAGCTCCAGCAAGGAGATCGAGGCGCAGGAACAGGTCGAAAGCGGCGTGCGTCAGATCGAAACCGACAACGACCAGTAACCTTATCTATTGATTATCCTGGCCCTTGATGTCCGACCCGAGCTCTTCCATTTTCTTGCCGGCCTTTTCCACCGCCTCGCCGGTGCCTTTTTTCAACCGCTCGGCCAGCGTGGGCTCTTCAAACGGATTGGTATAAAACGGTTTGCCCTTGCCAATGTTGACACCGAACCACAGCCCCACGGCCAGTCCGATGATAATGCCCGAAATGATCAGCTTCAGCTTTTTCATATTGTTATCCCCAATTTGCCAATAAAACAACCATACCACAGACTATCACCATGACAAGTGACCGACTGCCCAATGCCTACGCGTACTGCGCGGCAATGGCCCGTAATCATTACGAGAATTTTCCCGTTGCCAGTCGTCTGCTGCCGGCACGAATACGACCGGCAGTGACCGTCATTTATGCGTTCGCCCGCAGCGCCGATGACTTCGCCGATGAAGGCGATCTAAGTCGCGAACAACGCCTGGACCGACTCGATGAATATCGACGCCATTTGCAACAATTACAGACGGATGAAGCCCTGGATGACCCGATCTTCATCGCCCTGCAGGATGTCATCGCACGCCACCACCTGCCCCTGGAGCCTTTCCAGCGTTTGTTGCAGGCCTTTGTCCAGGATGTCGAGAAGACGCGCTATGCCGATTTTGGCGAGCTGATGGACTATTGCCGCTGTTCCGCCAATCCGATCGGTGAGCTGTTGCTGCATCTCAACAATGCCGCCACCGAACGCAACGTCGGCTATTCCAATGCCATTTGTACTGCTTTGCAGTTGATCAATTTTCTGCAGGACATCGACCAGGATTACCGGGAAAACAACCGTATCTATTTGCCACTGGATGAGATGCAGCGCTTCGGTGTCAGCGAACAACATATCGCCAACCGTACGACCGATTTTGCCATGCAGGGACTGATGCGCCATCAGATCGAACGGGCCCGCCGCCTGCTCGAATCCGGCGCCCCGCTGGGCCTGCACCTTGGCGGACGCTTTGGCTTCGAATTGCGGCTGATCATCGCCGGCGGCGCCCGTATTCTCAAACACTTGCATGAAAACAGCCAGGATGCGTTCGCCCGCCCCCGTCTCACCTCGCGTGACAAGCTCGCCATGGTGGCGCAGGCGGCCCTGCCCCGCATCACCGCTCGCAAGCGCCCGGGCAAATCGGGCTGTGGAATCTGATACACTTGGCTGCATCATGACCCCCGATCAATATTGTCAGGACAAGGCCGCCTCCAGCGGCTCCAGTTTCTATTACAGCTTCCTGTTTCTCCCCCGCCCCCGGCGACGGGCGATAACTGCCCTGTATGCCTTCTGTCGGGAAGTCGATGACGTGGTCGACGATAACAAGACACCGGAAGTCAGCCGGGTCAAACTGCAATGGTGGAAGGCAGAAGTCGATCGCCTGTTCGAGGGTCAGCCACAGCATCCCGTAACCCAGGCCCTGCAGTCTGCGATTGCCGAATTCGATCTGCCCCGCGAATACTTTATCGAGATCATCGACGGCATGGAAATGGATCTCGAACAACACCGTTATGCCACCTTCAAGGAACTGTCACTGTATTGTTACCGGGTCGCCAGTGTGGTCGGATTGTTATCGGCGGAAATATTCGGTTACCGGGATCGCCATACACTCAAATATGCGCGCGATCTCGGGCTGGCATTTCAGCTGACCAATATCCTGCGGGATGTCGGGGAAGATGCTCGTCGCGGGCGTATTTACCTGCCCCGGGAAGATCTTCAGCGTTTCGGGGTTCGGGAAGAAGATCTGTTACAGGGCAAGGAAAGCCCGGAGTTTTATCAGCTGATGGCCTTCGAGGCACAACGGGCCCGCGAGTTTTATCAACGTGCCCATGCCCATTTACCGGAAACCGATCGTCGTGCCCAGCGTGCCGGCCTGATCATGAGCCGCATTTATGAACGCCTGCTGGACGAGCTGGAAAAAGACGGATTTCATGTTCTGACCCGACGCATCAACCTGACGGCACTGGCCAAGTTATGGCTGGCCGGGACCACCGTGTGGCGTGAACAACGCCGGCGACGCCCTCAACCGAACAGGGAACATTCCCAATGAAACAGGCCCCGGTGGTTATCGTCGGTGGTGGCTGGGCCGGTCTGGCCGCCGCGGCGGACCTGGCTGCTCGCGGCCATCAACCCCTGCTGCTGGAAGCCGGTAAACAACCCGGCGGCCGGGCCCGCAAGATCGCGTTCGGCGGCCAGGCCGTGGACAACGGCCAGCATCTGTTTATTGGCGCCTATCAGCATATCCTGCGCCTGCTGAAACAGTTTGATCTGCCTGTCGATGCGCTGTTCGAACGTCAGCCACTGCAGCTGACCCTGCAATACCCCGGGGGTAAAAAACTGTCCCTGCGCGCTCCGCGCCTGCCCGCGCCCTTACATCTGCTGTGGGCGTTGCTTGGCGCACAGGGTCTGTCGGCCCGCAGTCGCTGGCAGGCGTTAAAATTTGGCTGGCACCTGTCGCGCCACAAGACCCTGGCGCAAACCGATCAGTCCGTGCTGGCCCTGTTGGAGCAGTGGCAGCAGCCAGCGGAACTGATCGAAGACTTCTGGACCCCGCTATGCCTGGCGATTATGAACACGCCGATCGAGGAAAGCTCCGCCGAGTTGTTTCTCCGGGTTTTGCAGGATGCTTTTTTACACCAGCGGGAGGATTCGGATCTGCTGTATGCCCGCCGGGATCTGGGCAAGCTGTTCAGCGAGCCGGCCATGCAATACATCGAACGCCAGGGCGGCGAAGTGCGGCTGGGACGGCGTGTCCTGCAGTTGCATATCGAACATCAGCAAATCCGGGCAGTGGTGACCGGCAACGGCGAAATCCGGACTTCACAGGTGATTCTGGCGGTGCCGCCGCGCGCGGCCGCCGCCCTGTGTGAATCCCATCCCGAACTGGCCGAATTACAACAACAATGTAACGCCTTTGAATACGAGCCGATCTGCACGATTTATCTGCAATACCCCCGACAGGTGCAACTACCGCAACCTATGCTGGGGCTGCTCGGTGGCCTGGGCCAATGGATCTTCGATCGACGCCTGTATGACCAGGCCGGGCTGATGGCAGTGGTGATCAGCAGCGGAGGCTCCCACATGCGCCTGACCAATGCCGAATTGATCGCCCGCATCGCCACCGAGTTGCAAGGCCATTTTCCCGACTGGCCCGCGCACGAACAGGCCATGGTGATCCGGGAAAAACGCGCCACGTTTGCCAGCCGGGTTGGCATCAATCAGCAGCGACCGGCACCGCAGACGGCGATCAACGGATTGTGGCTGGCCGGAGATTATACCCGCACCGATTATCCCGCCACGCTCGAAGGCGCGGTCAAAAGTGGGTTACAATGCGCCACCCTGGCCCACCGGGCGCTGCAGACTTCGGAACAAGACATCATTTCATGACAACATCACTCATTGATTATCAGCCCGCTGCGGATCTGTTGCAGGACCGGATCATCCTTGTCACCGGCGCCGGTGATGGTATCGGTGCCGCTCTGGCCACCTCGCTCGCGGCTCACGGCGCGACCGTGATCCTGCTGGGGCGAACGATTAAAAAACTGGAAAAGGTCTACGATACGATCGTCGCCGCGGGCCATCCGCAACCGGCCATCGTGCCACTGGATCTGGAAGGGGCCACGGCCGAGCATTACCAGGAACTGGCCGACACCCTGCAACAGGAATTCGGTCGTCTGGACGGCCTGGTGCATAACGCCACGTACCTTGGCGCATTAATGCCGGTGGAACATTATGATCTGCAATTGTGGGCCCGGGTCCTGCAAATCAACCTGACCGCGCCGTTCCTGCTGACCCGCGCCCTGTTGCCATTGTTAAAACAGTCAAAAGCGGCCTCGGTGATCTTTACCTCCGCCAGCGAAGTCCAGGGCGGACGCGCCTACTGGGGCGCCTACAGCGTGAGCAAGGCCGGTGCCGATAACCTGATGCAACTGCTGGCCAGCGAACTGGAAACCAACACGCCCATCCGCGTCAACAGCCTCATTCCCGGCCCGGTGCAGAGCCAGACCCGCCGCACCGCGTTTCCCGGCGAAGATCCCAACCAGCATCCCGAGATCGAAACCCTCCTGCCCGCCTACCTCTACCTGCTCGGCCCCGACAGCGAAAACGTCAACGGCCAGATCCTGCATGCACAAGAAGTTACTAGGACCTAGCAGCTAGTATCTAGCCCCTGTTTTTATTCCCAGAGGTCAACATGCACGCCCTGCTCTTCGAGTTTGTCAGCGCGGGCGGAGATGTAGCGCTGGAAGTTGGGCTGTTCCTTGTACGCTTGCGAAGCCACGTAATCCATCACTGACTGGACGTGGAAGGCACGTAGATAGGCCTCGGCCCGGAAGACTTCTTCCGCGTCGCGATTGAAAAATACCAGCGTCGGGGCATATTTGACGTTCAGTTTTGCGGCCAGTTTTTTGGCGGTGGTGGTCTTGCCATCGGGACCGACAACTTTTTGATCGCTCCACATATCCAGGCGTACCACGTCAAAACGCTTCAATTGTTCGCGTGTCGCCTCGCGTGGATAGATATCCCCGTGCAGCTCGTCACAGGCCTTGCATTGCTTTTGTTCGAACATTAACAACAACGGTTTGTTCCTGCTGGCCAGTTTTTGCAGGTTATATGGTGGTTCCATCAGGAAATCGGCCTGGTGGAGTTTACCGCTGGCTTTCTCGCCACCCTGCTGCCTGTAGTACTCACGAAAACTCAGCTGGGTTTCTTTTTTCTGGCTGACGTATTCCAGGGCGGCCATGAACTTGTCCGGGGCATAATAACCGTTGATGCGCAAAACAACCTGGCCGTTTTCATTCATCATCAACAGCGTCGGGGTGAACATGACTTTCAGGTTCTCGGCGAATTTCTTTTCGGTAAGCATATTGCCATTCAGATCGGTCACTTCCCGATCACCCCACATGTTGATGGCGATGACATCGAAGTTTTCCCGGGTCATGTCTGCAATCGACTTCTGGCCAAAGTTATCCCGCAGCAGCTTCGCGCAATAAGGACAGCCGTCCTGATAAAAATAGAGCATGAGCCGCTTGTCCTGCTGCGCGGCCTCTTCGATGTCTTCGCGGATATCCAGGAACGAGTTTTTGAACCAGGCCGGCTTTTCGTGATAGCCCGGGTTGGTCATCCCTTCGTCCAGGCCGTCGCCTTCCGCGGCCAGGCCCTGTTGTGCGGCCAGCAACAGCACTACCGGTACAAAACGCCAGAATCGTTTGAACAGCATGTCTCTCCCCCCTTTTTGAATCGCTATGCTGATGATTTTTTTAGACCGCACTGTCACCCAGCCGTTCCGCAAATACAAGCCCCGGCGCGTCAGTGTATTGACGTCCTGCCCTGCTCCTTTGCAAAGCCACTCTATCTATTTGTTTTTAATGGATTTAATATCATAACCAAGTCTGGCACATTTTTCGCATATTCAGTTCAGCAATGCATGTGAAGGGCGAAAACATGGCGATAAATACGACAACAGGCAGCCAGGACACTTCCGTCACCGCCGGGAACCTCGGCCAGGACCAGCTTGGCATTGCGCCGACTGACCTGCAACAGACGCTGGAACTGGCGGGTTTGCTGCAAACAAGCCTGGAAATCAACCAGATACTCGGGCATTTCCTCGACAGCGCACGCCTGCGAGTTGATTTTGACAGCGCTCATTACAGTTATGACGTGCTGGACCTGGAATTCGAACAGGGCAACCGCAAGCGGCATAGTTGTTCCTACCGGCTAAAACTTGCCGGTGAATTCCTCGGTGAGCTGGTTTTTACTCGTCGCCAGCGGTTTGCCGAGGAAGAATTGCAGAAAATCGAAAACCTGCTCTGCCAGCTGATTTATCCCCTGCGCAACGGTATCTGGTACCAGCGAGCCCTGCATGCAGCCCATTTCGATCAGCTGACCGGCGTGCACAATCGGGCGGCCTTCGACTCCAGCCTGGTGCGCGAAGTCGATCTGGCTCACCGCAACCAGACGCCCCTGTCCCTGGTAGTCACCGACCTGGACAACTTCAAGCTGATCAACGATGAACATGGTCATGCCGTGGGCGACGATGTGCTGCGCATTTTTGCCGAAACCCTGATGATGAACATGCGTAGCAGCGATATCGTCTATCGTTATGGCGGCGAGGAATTTGTCATCCTGCTGAGCAACACCGATCGGGCAGGTGCCGCACTCGTTGCCCAGCGACTGCGCGAGGCGGTCAACCGGACCATCTTCAGCAGTAACGGCCTGAATATTCCGGTCACCGCCAGCTTCGGGCTGGCCAGCCTCGGGCGCAAGGACGACAGCACCTCGCTGTTCGACAAGGCCGACCATGCCATGTATGAAGCCAAAAAGTCCGGCCGCAACCGGGTCGTCGCTTTCTACGCGGAGCAGACCCAACAGAGCGAGGCAGGCTGATCGCCGGAATTTGAACGCCGTCACAACCGCATACTGTCGGCGAAAGGCAAACCGGCTATACTGGTAACCAAACCCGGCCCCGGACACAACGCCAATGAATTACCTGCAACAACTGGAAAAAGTCCTCGACAGCCGCTTCAAGCTGGTCAGTATCGAAACCTACGATACCGATCGGGTCGCCGAGCTGTTCACCCAGCTCAGCCGCTTCAGCAACAAGGCGTTTTACATGCACCTGCCGGATGAAGGCATGCATCGTCTGGGTGCCGCCCACATCACCATTCCCCGCACCCGCACCCCGCTGGAAGTGCTGGAACACATCAACAATACCCCCCACTTCGGGATTTATATCCTGCGTGATTTCAACGCAGCGATGGAAGATAAGAATGTCGTCGATAAACTCAAACACATTGGCGCCGGTGATCAACGCAAGGTGGTTATCCTGCTGAGCGAGTACATCGAACTGCCCAAAGAACTCAAGCCCTATACCCTGCGCTCCAAACACCAGATCAAACAGGCAAGCTAGGCCCTTCGGGCCAGGTGCTAGATACTAGGACCTAGAACCTGGGACCTTTTTTCTTGCGGGACGTTTTCTTGCCGGTTTTCTTTTTGGCCGGGCGTGGAGTGTCGGGCAGGGCTTCGTCCATGCCGACCATCTCCAGGACATGGTTGATATCCTTCTCGCCGAGTTCGCGCCACTGTCCCTGCGGGAGGTTACGGGGCAGGAACAGGTTGCCGAAGCGGGTGCGAATCAGGCGATTCACGGTAACCCCGACGGCGTCGAACAGGCGCCGCACCTCGCGATTGCGACCTTCGTGCAGTAGTACGTAATACCAGTGATTCACGCCCTGCCCGTCACCGGCGACGATATCATCGAACCGGGCCGGGCCGTCCTCCAGCTGCACGCCCTCGCGTAACTGCCGGTAATGCTCGTCGGAAAGCTCGCCCAGCACGCGCACGGCGTATTCACGCTCGATTTCATAAGAAGGGTGCATCAACCGGTTGGCCAGTTCGCCATCGGTCGTAAAGAGAATCAGGCCGGAAGAGTTGATATCCAGGCGGCCGACGATGATCCAGCGACCGTTTTTGACCGGCGGCAGTTTGGCGAACACCGTCGGGCGGCCTTCGGGATCTTCACGGGTACAGATTTCGCCTTCGGGCTTGTTGTAGGCGAGGATCCGGCGCGGAGCGGGATCCAGCGTGCGCCGCACCGGCTTGCCATTGAGCCGGATTTCATCCCTCGGTTCCACCTTGTCACCCAGCCGGGCCGGCTTGCCGTTGATGTCGATACGGCCCTGCTCGATCCAGGATTCGATCTCCCGGCGGGAACCGTAGCCCGCCTGGGCCAGGACTTTTTGTACGCGTTCGGCCATCAGGCGTCAGTGCTCGGCGCTCAGTACCCGGGATGTGCGGCTCTCTTCATCGTCGGTTTCTTCGGGCTCATCATCGGCATCGCTCTGCGCTTCGGCTTCGGCTTCGGCTTCGGCTTCGGCTTCGGCTTCGGCTTCAGTGTCTTCGTACCCGGCGGCTTCGTCAACTTCATGTTCGACGGCGTCAGCGTCATTCATTGCTGCCGCCTCATCCGACGCTTGTGCGTCAAACTGTTCATCCGGAGCCGTGTCTGTTTGCGAGGCATCCTCTTGCTGCTGGCTTTCTTCACCCCAGTCCAGTTCGGCATTGATGGAATCGATATCGCGCAGTTCCGCCAGCGGCGGCAGATCCTGCAGGCTTTGCAGATTGAAGTAATCGAGAAATTCTTTCGTGGTGGCATACAACGCCGGTTTACCCGGCACATCACGATGCCCCACAACCTTGACCCATTCGCGCTCCTGCAGGGTCTTGATGATCTGGCTGCTGACGCTGACGCCGCGAATCTCTTCGATCTCGCCGCGCGTGATGGGCTGACGATAGGCGATCAACGCCAGGGTCTCGAGCGTGGCGCGGGAATACCGGGCCGGTTTTTCCTCCCACAGCTTCGACACCCAGTTGGCGTAATCCTGTTTCACCTGGAAACGGTATCCGGAACCCACCTGGCGCAATTCCAGACTGTGGTCGGCATAGTCTTCCTGCAAAGCGGCAATCGCCGCCTTGATCGCATCAGGCTCAGGCGCGTCGTCCTCGTTGAACACGCCCTGTAACTGGTTGAGGTTCACCGGATCGTCGGCGGCAAACAGCACGGATTCGATGATGCGTTTGAGTTCCTGTTCAGTCATGGATCATTTCGGCCCTGGTTGTTCCTGATTACTCGGGGTTATTCTCGGCTTGTCTGGCTTTGACGTGAATGGGTCCATAGACCTCGGTCTGGACCATTTCGATCAGGTGTTGTTTGAGCAGCTCCAGAATCGCCAGCAATGTTACGACCACGCCACTGCGTCCCTCTTCGATGGTAAACAGCGCACTGAAGTCGGTAAAGCTGTCGCTTTTAACGGCGCCCAGTACCCGCGACATGCGCTCGCGTACAGACAAGGGCTCCATCTGGATATGATGGTGTTCATACATGGAAGCACGGCGCATGACATCGGTAAACGCGGCCAGCACATCCTTGATATCCACTTCCGGCGGGGTGCGCACGACCTTGAGATCGGGCGCCTTGACCTCGGCGGGGAACACATCACGACCGACCCGCGGCAGCTCGTCGATATCCTCGGCGGCTTTTTTGAATCGTTCGTATTCCTGCAGACGGCGCACCAGCTCGGCCCGAGGATCGCCCTCTTCTTCCTCTTCGCTAACCGGCCGCGGTAGCAGCATGCGCGATTTGATCTCGGCCAGCATGGCCGCCATCACCAGGTATTCCGCGGCCAGCTCGAGGCGCAATTCGGTCATCAGCTCCACGTACTCCATGTACTGGGCGGTGATGGTCGCGATGGGCAGATCGAGAATATCCAGGTTCTGGCGCTTGATCAGATACAGCAGCAGATCCAGCGGCCCGGCGAAGGTTTCCGCGAGGAACACTTCCAGCGCATCGGGGGGAATATAGAGGTCCTTGGGCAGCGCCGTCATGGGCGTGCCCTGCACCACGGCGAAGGGCATTTCCTGCTGCTCGGGCGTTTCCTGGCTGTCGTGGTGCTCGATGGTTTCGGTCATGTGTCAGCGATACTCCAGGCCCATAGCCTGCCGGACTTCCTGCAGGGTCTGGCGCGCGGTATCCCGGGCCTTGTCGCAGCCCTCGGTGATAATCTTGCGCACCAGTCCCGTATCCTGTTGATATTCCATGGCACGTTCGTGGATCGGTTCCAGCTCGGCCTTGACCGCGTCGATCACCGGGGCCTTGCATTCCAGGCAGCCGATACCGGCGCTGGTACACCCCTGCTGCACCCAATCCCGCACCTCGTCCGGGGAGTATACCTGATGCAGTTTCCAGACCGGGCATTTTTCTGGATCGCCCGGATCGGTGCGCCGTACCCGGGCCGGATCGGTCGGCATGGTACGCAGTTTTTTCTCGATCTCGGCGGGATCTTCGCGTAACGAGAGGGTATTGTGATAGGACTTGGACATCTTCTGTCCATCCAGGCCGGGCATCTTCGGCGCCGGCGTCAACAGGCTGTCGGGCTCGGGCAGGATAATGCGCCCGCTGCCCTCCAGGTAGCCGAACAGCCGCTCCTTGTCCCCCAGGGTGATGTTCTGCTGATCGTCGAGCAGCGCCTGGGCGGTGTGCAGCGCCTCGTCGTCGCCCTGCTCCTGAAAACGGCGCCGCAGCTCCTGGTAGAGCTTGGCGTTTTTCTTGCCCATTTTCTTGATCGCCGCCTCGACCTTCTCTTCGAAGCCCGGCTCACGCCCATATAAATAGTTAAACCGGCGCGCCACCTCGCGGGTCAGCTCCACATGGGCCACCTGGTCCTCGCCGACCGGCACCAGCCCGGCCTTGTACATCAGGATGTCGGCACTTTGCAGCAACGGATAGCCCAGAAAGCCGTAAGTGGCCAGATCCCGCTCGCGCAGTTTCTCCTGCTGATCCTTGAAGCTCGGTACCCGCTCCAGCCAGCCCAGCGGGGTAATCATCGACAGCAGCAGATGCAGCTCGGCATGTTCCGGCACCCGCGACTGGATGAACAGCGTAGCCGAGCCCGGATTGACGCCCACCGAGAGCCAGTCGATGACCATCTCCCAGACACTCTGCTCGATGATCTGCGGATCCTCGTAATGGGTGGTCAGAGCATGCCAGTCGGCGACGAAAAAAAAGCACTCGTACTCGTGCTGCAGTTTGATCCAGTTTTTCAGCACACCGTGGTAATGGCCCAGATGCAGGGCGCCGGTTGGCCGCATGCCGGACAGCACACGTTGTTTCTGATTGGGCAAGGCAGTCAATTCAGGCTCCAGAATAGAAAAATCGCGGGTCGTGCCCGGGGCACAAGCCATACTTATGGTCGGGCCGTCGCCGGCCACGGGGAACGCTTAAGTATTATCATTATTCTGCCGCGCCGGGCATCGGCGGGACAGGCCGGGCATTATACCCTGTTGGCCCCCGCGGCGGGCAAATCGGGGTGGCTCAGGCGGTCTCGAACGGCGCCGGATCGCCCTTGCCCTGGCGGATCACCCGGGGCAGCTCGTCGGTCATATCGACCACCGTGCTGGGTTCGAAGCCGCAATGGCCCCCGTCGATGACCAGATCCACCTGGTGCTCCAGCTGCTCGCGAATCTCTTCGGGGTCGGTCAGAGGCATCTCCTGACCGGGCAGGATCAGCGTCGAGCTCATGATCGGCTCGCCCAGCTCGGCCACCAGTGCCTGGGCAATGGGGTTATCGGGGATGCGAATCCCGATGGTACGCCGCTTGGGGTGCAGCAGGCGGCGCGGCACCTCGCCGGTGGCGTTGAGAATAAAGGTGTACGGGCCCGGTGTGTAGCTGTTGAGAATCCGGAACAGGGTATTGTTGGTCAGCTTGGCATAGGCACTGATCTGGGAGAGATCGGCGCAGACCAGGGTGAAGTTGTGCTTGTCATCGACCCGGCGAATCTGACGAATACGCTCCATCGCCTTTTTGTCTTCCAGGTGGCAGCCCAGCGCGTAGGCCGAGTCGGTGGGATAGACGATCACCGCGCCCTGGCGCAGCATTTCCACCGCCTGGCGGATCAGGCGCGGCTGGGGTGTCACCGGGTGGATCTGGAAAAACTGGCTCATGCCGCCGCCCTGCTGCAACGGGCCCAGGCATCGGATTCCCAGACCGGCCGACAACCAGGCGGCAGCTCGGGCAGGCGGCCGATATCCCGGTAGGGATTCTCCGGACCGTGATAGTCGGAGCCACTGGAAGCCGCCAGGTTCCAGGTCTGGCTCAGCTGGCCGAAGCGCAGCATGTCATCCCGGCTGTGACTGCCGGAGACCACCTCCAGGGCAGCGCCGCCCAGCTCACCGAATTCCCCCAGCAGCTGGCGCAGCCGTGTGGCGCTCAGCTTGTAACGGGCCGGATGCGCGATAACCGCCAGTCCGCCGGATTCGCGGATCCACCCCAGTGCCTGCTCCAGCGTCGCCCACTCGCCCGGCACATGGCCCGGTTTGCCCTTGACCAGATAGCGTTTGAAGACCTGCTTCAGATCCCGCGCGTGCCCCTGCTCCACCAGATAACGGGCAAAATGGGTCCGCCCCACCAGCTCCCCGTCGGCGTAGCCGCAGGCCCCGTCATAGGCCCCGTCGATACCGGCTTTGGCCAGTCGCCGCCCGATCTCCTCGGCCCGCCAGCGTCGAAAATCGAGCTGGCGGGCAATGCCGGCCTGCATGGCAGGATGCTCCGGATCGATGTGCAAACCGACGATATGCAGGGTCTGGTGCGCCCAGCTGACCGACAGCTCGATCCCGGGAATCAGTCCGAGCCCCTGTTCCCGCGCCGCCGCCCGGGCCGCCTCGAGCCCGGCGGTGGTGTCATGATCGGTCAATGCCAGCTGATCAATCTCCCGCTCGACAGCCCGGGTAACCAGCTCGGCGGGGCTCAGGGTGCCGTCGGAGGCGGTGGAATGGGTGTGTAAATCGAATCGCTCTGTCATGGTAACTGCATAGGGCTCTGCGGAGATGGCCTGCCATCATCCGGTAATTTGTGTCCGGGCGCCAGTGTAACG
>JAXHTI010000229.1:0-2962 GCA_034190045.1 Pseudomonadota bacterium | reverse complement strand
AACAGCGCCTGCTCAAGGACATCGACCAGCACCTGGATCAGCACCCTCATCTGAAAAACGACCACCAACTGCTGCAAAGCATCCCCGGTGTCGGTCCGGTAGTGAGTCGCTATATGACCGTGATGCTCCGCAGCCGGTCATTCGAATCGGCCGCCCAAGCGAGCGCCTATATCGGGCTGGTGCCATTGCATCACCAATCGGGCAGCAGCGTGCGCGGCCCGTCCAGCATTGGCAAAAACGGCAACGGCAACCTGCGCGCCAAGCTCTACATGGCGGCCGTGGTCGCAATACAACACAACCCAACCATCCGGGCGTTCTATCGGCAACTACTGAAAAACGGTAAAGCCAAGAAAGTGGCGCTGGTCGCCGCCATGCGCAAGCTGGTGCATATCTGTTATGGGGTGTTGAAACACCAGCAACCGTTTCGGGTGCACGCCGAAAACCGGCGTTGTGCCTGAAGGAGGGAGATGGTATCTACCTCTGGCAAGCTCATTTAACTGGTGCTATTATAAGACCAGTTAAACGACCTGATGATGATAGCAATGGCGATTAAATTCTCCGAAGATCTGGTTCCCCTGACCGAGCTGAAGCTTAATCCCGCCCGGATCGTCAAACAGACCACCGAAGCTCATCGACCGGTATTGCTGACCAACCGCGGCCGCGGTGTCGCCGTGGTGCAGTCTGTTGCCGATTACGAGAAAGCCGAGGAAGAGCGGGCCTTCATGCGTGCCGTGGTGGCAGGCCTCGCGGATCTGGAGGCAGGGCGCGAATATTCACTCGACGAGGTCAAATCACAACTGGGACTGAAATAAGCCGTGAACCCGGCAAGTATCAGTTTTGCGGCATCGGCGCTGGCCGATCTGCAAGCTATACAACAGTGGTATCAGGACGAAGGGGTGCCTGATGTTGGCACCCGGTTTATCACGGAAATCATCGAAAAGAGCCAGAACCTTGCCACTCATCCCGATATGGGTCGTATCGTTCCGGAATTCGACCTGCCGTTCCTTCGAGAACTCATTCATCCGCCATTTCGTATTGTTTACCGCCGGGATGCCGAGCATATAAAAGTTGTCCGGGTATGGCGTAGCGAACGCTTGTTACAACTCCCTGAAGAATAAGTTCTTGATGAAAACATCTGAACAGGTGTTCCGAATACCAGTCCGGAGAGATTGCTTCGTCACGTTGTTCCTCGCAATGACCTGTCTGTTTCAGTCATTGCGACGCCTACATGGATGTAGGTGGTAGAGCGACGCAGGAAGCCAAAGCCGCAGTGAAACGAAGCAATCTTTTGAACAAGTAACCAGACACTCGGAATACCTGTTTAGAACGAAAGCGCCGGATCCGCGGCGTTTTGCCCCGAAGGGGGCCGGATCCGGCCTACTCTGACGACTGCCATCCGCCAACTGCCCACTATTTTTCCACCTCGTTCCTGCCCAAAGGGCAGATGTAGGAGGGGCTTTCAGCCGCGACGGACAAGTGGCACACCGGTCGCCGATGGAATCGCCTCCTACAAGTTCCCTACCTCTGCCAACTATGCCTGTCTGGCATAGGCCAGCCGATACAACACCGGCAATACCACCAGGGTCAGCAATGTGGAAGAGACGATACCGCCGATCACCACCGTGGCCAGGGGGCGTTGCACCTCGGCGCCGATGCCGACGTTGAAGGCCATGGGCACGAAACCGAGACTGGCGACCAGCGCGGTCATCATCACCGGGCGCAGCCGGCGCATGGCGCCGTCGAAAATCGCCTGATCCAGTGCGGTGCCCTGGTTACGTAGCTGTCGGATATAAGAGAGCATCACCACGCCGTTCAATACCGCGATCCCCGACAGGGCAATGAACCCGACCGCCGCCGAGATCGATAGCGGCATGCCGCGCAGGGCGAGGGCGGCGATGCCGCCGGTCAACGCCAGCGGCACGGCGCTGAACACCAGGCCCGCATCGCGTGCCGAATCGAACGCCATGAACAGCAGGCCGAAGATCAGCAACAGCGTCAACGGTACCACCAGCGACAGGCGCTGCGCGGCGGCGATCAGCTGCTCGAAGGTCCCGCCGTAATCGATCCAGTAACCGGCGGGCAGATCGACCTGCTGGCGCACGGCCGCACTGACCGCCTCGACAAAGCTGCCCAGATCCTGGCCGCGCACATTGGCGGTGACAAAGATGCGCCGCTTGCCGTTCTCGCGGCTGATCTGGCTGGGCCCGGTTTGAAAGCTGATCTCCGCCACTTCCCCCAGCGGGATACTTTCCTCCAGGCCATGACCCACGCCCAGCATGTCGGCATCGCCTGCCACTTCGCGCTGCGGGTCAGCCGGCAGACGGATGGGCAAGCGTTCCAGCGCATCGAGATCGGTACGCAGACCTTCGGGCAGCCGCACGACCAGATCGAAACGCCGATCGCCCTGGTAGATCTGCCCGACGCTGCTGCCGCCGGTGGCGGTGTGCAGCACCTCCTGGACCGAGGCGACATCCAGCCCGTACAGCGCCAGGCGTTCGCGATCGGGTGTGATGGTCAGCAACGGCAGGCCGGTGGTCTGCTCGGTACGCACATCCGCGGCGCCGGGTACGCCGCGCACGGTGTTTTCGATCTGATGCGCCAACTCCACGAGGGTATCGAGATCATCGCCATAGACCTTGACCGCCAGATCGGCGCGCACGCCCGAGATCAACTCGTTGAAGCGCATCTGGATCGGCTGGGTGAACTCGTACTTGTTGCCGGGCAGGTCGCTCACCGCCGCTTCCAGTTCGCGCACCAGTTGCGCCTTGGGTTTGCGCGGATCGGGCCAGTGCTCGCGCGGCTTCATGATAATAAAGGTGTCGGCCACGTTGGGCGGCATGGGATCGGTGGCCACCTCCGGCGTGCCGATCTTGCTGAATACATGTTTGACCTCGGCGAACTCGCGTACCTTCGCCTCGACATGCTGTTGCATCTCGATCGATTGCGACAGGCTGGTGCCGGG
>JAXHTI010000228.1:0-2973 GCA_034190045.1 Pseudomonadota bacterium | reverse complement strand
GCCATCGCAGCATGGTGCCGAGCCACGCAATAGGTTCGAAGATGAGATCACGAACATCCAAGGTCCGAGGCGACCGAGTATGGGAAAAGGTGAAGCGGACATTCAAGCTGGGTGCAGCATGTGGCGAAGCGGGCTCATCTGAAGCCTTCGCGGCAATCCGAGCGAACGGCAGCAATTGTGAAGGGCGGGGCGAAAACGACATGGTGTGATTGCGGCGGTCGCTCTCCGGGGGCGAACGAGGTCCGGTATGTTGGCCTCATGGATAATAGCCGTGAGGAGAACGACCTATGGAACATTATGCCGGTTTGGACGTGTCGCTGAAAGAAATTTGGATCTGTGTCGTGGACGAGGATGGCAAGACCATCGCCCACGGCGCTTGCCCCGCCGATCCTGAAGGCGTGGCGGGTTGGTTTCGTACCAGGTCGCTTGCGCCGCACCGGATCGTACATGAGAGCGGGATGCTCGCGATCTGGCTGCAGCGCGGACTTGCCGCACTGGGCCTTCCGGCCACGTGCATCGATGCCCGCAAGGCGCACAAGGCCCTTTCGGCCCGTCTGAACAAATCCGATGCCGCCGATGCTGAAGGGCTGGCGCAGCTCGCCCGCACCGGCTGGTTCACACCGGTCCATATCCGCAGCATGACGGGATCGGTCATACCATTGAGTTCCTCGATCACAATGTCCATGTTCCCCAGGATGACCGCGGTGGGATTGTTAATCTCGTGCGCGATACCTGCCGTCAGTTCACCCAGGGCGGAAAATTTTTCCGCCATCACAAGCTGGCTGCGGGTTTTGTGCAGCAGCTCCAGACTGTTTTTCAAATGGGTATTTTTGAGTTTCAGTTCGCGGGTGCGCTCCTCGACCTGCTGCTCCAGGTTATCGGCGGCACGCTGAATCTCGGCATTACGTTCGTGCAGCAGATCAAGCATGTGGTCCAGGCGCCGGGCCAGTGTGCTGATCTCATCCCGGCTCTGCATCTCGCCAATACGCAGGTCTTTACCTTCCCCCTGGGCGCGAACCACATCAGCCATACGTTCGATGGGCTTGAAAATGCGCCGGGCACCAAGAATACCGAGCAGGGTGACAAATACCACGATCATCAACAACAAGACACCGAACATGGCCATGTCCCGCAGATAGGCCTGTTTCAACGGCGCAACCAGGTAACCGGCTTCCAGCATGCCAATGACATTGTTCTGGTAATCATGCAGCGGCTGATAGCCGGTCAGATAACGGCCGTCGGGGATAGTCACCTCACCGACCCAGCTCTCTCCGCGCTCTACCACCTGCTCGTGAACCGCTTGCGGAATATGACTGCCCAGCGTGCGGGCCTCTTCCGGACTTTTTTGTGAAAGATTGGTCGCCACGCGCACATCGTCCAGCACCACGCTGACCAGGCCCTTGCCCTCTTTTGGCAGAGCACCCGGACCATAGACCAGGCTATGGATGGTTTTGAGCAGGGCGGCATTGTGATTCAGCAGCACGCCACCTTCCATGAGCGCGATGGTCTGACCCCGGTTATTTTTGATTGGATAGACCGCGCGTACCACCAGGGCACGTTGTTCGATGTTGTTTGCCTCCGCCCGACCGTCATCGGCCAGCACCACCCGGGCCTGCCTGGCCAGGCTTGCGTGTTCCCGTATCAGATAGGCGGAGCTGTACAATTCCAGCCCGACCCTGGGCACGCCGCTGTGAACCACGTCCTCGATCAACGGCGAGGGTTTCGCCTCACCCACGAAGGTACTGTCATCAAATAACCAGCCGCCCTTGAGATCCACCACATGGACAAAATCAAAACCCTCGGTCACCTTGAGTAACTGCAACTGGTTCTTGATGCGTTCTTCATTCTTGCGATTCACGGCGAGGTAAAAGGCATGTGACTCGGCCAGGCGACTGATAGCCTGCAGGTACTTCTCCTGCTGGCGCATGAAAGAGGCCCGGGCCACATTGATGTCGGTGTGCACCTTGTGCGCAAGCTGCGCCTCGGCAAATGAATAGGTCCGCTCCAGGGTGAAAATAACGAGTGCCGGGATGAATATCAGCAACGGCAGCAGGACGAGCAATAGCAACTTGTAACGAAAGCTGTCTCGAACCCGCTCGAAGAAACGGATCAACATCCGACTCAGACGTGCTGCCGGGAATCAGATTGCCATTCGCTCAGTTTGCGCTCGATGGTCTTGCGCGAGATCCCGAGCCGCCGGGCGGCCTCTGACTTGTTACCCTCGACAACGGCCAGCATGTCGAGCAAATAACGCTGTTCGACATCGTGCAATGTCCAGCCCTCGGGGACCAGGAACTCCTTTGTCGCGTTATCAGCCGACCGGTTTGAGGCCAGCAGTTCGGTCGGCAACTTGCCCAGCAGCAGGGTTCGTTCGATCACGTTACGCAATTCACGCACATTGCCCGGCCACTCATAGTCCTGTAATTGACGAATATCCTGCTGACTGAGCGGATAGGCCGGCAGACCCAGCTCGCTGGCCAGCTTGTGAACAAAGTGCCGGGTCAGGATGGGGATGTCGGAGTGACGCTCCCGCAAGGCGGGGACCTCCAGGGTCACGACATTCAGGCGATAGTACAGGTCTTCGCGGAACTGGTTATTCTTTACCAGCTCTTCCAGGTTACGGTTGGTCGCGGCAACGATGCGACAATCCACTTTCTGTTCCCGCTCCGTGCCGACCGGCCGTACGCTGTGTGTCTCCAGCATGCGCAGCAGCTTGGCCTGCATGGCCAGCGGCATCTCCCCGATTTCATCCAGAAACAGGGTGCCGCCATCGGCAAAATAACACAGCCCCTGGCGTGCACTCTGGGCACCGGTAAAGGCGCCCTTGGCGTGGCCGAACAGTTCGCTCTCGAGCAGATCGGCCGCGATCGATCCGCAGTTGACCGGCACAAACGGACCGGAACGGCCGCTTTGCTTGTGAATCGCCTCGGCCACCAGCTCCTTGCCGGTGCCGGTTTCACCCTGTATCAATAC
>JAXHTI010000227.1:0-2996 GCA_034190045.1 Pseudomonadota bacterium | reverse complement strand
CCTGGGCGGCGATACGCAGCAACGGTTCCACCGTCAGCGTCGGCAGGATGCCGACCAGCAGACACAGAGCGACCAGCATTTCCACCGGCACCTTCATCCAGCGCGGCGGCTCGTGAGGGGTCTTGGGCAGTTCGAGCGGTTCCCCGTTGAAAAAGACATCGTGAATAAAGCGGAAGGAATAGGCGAACGCGAATACCCCGGAGAGGGTGACCAGCGCCGGCAACCACCAGCCCAGTTGCAGATGCGTGGAGGCGCTGACCGCCTCGGCGAAAAACATTTCCTTGGAGAGAAAGCCGTTGAGCAACGGCACCCCGGCCATGGCGCCGGCGGCGACCATGGCCAGCAAGGCCGTATGCGGCATGTATTTCCACATGCCGTTGAGCTGGCGCATATCCCGTGAGCCGGTTTCGTGATCGATGATCCCGGCCGCCATGAACAGCGACGCCTTGAAGATGGCGTGATTGATAATGTGAAACACCCCGGCAACCGCCGCCAGCGGGGTGCCGATCCCGAACAGCAGGGTAATCAGCCCCAGGTGGCTGATTGTCGAATAGGCCAGCAGCCCTTTCAGATCGTGCTTGAACAGCGCAAAGATGGCACCGACCAGCAGGGTCGCCAGGCCCGCGCCGCCAACCAGCCAGGACCATTCGGGCGTTTGCGACAGGGCCGGGAAGAACCGGGCCAGCAAAAACACCCCGGCCTTGACCATGGTCGCCGAGTGTAGATAGGCCGATACCGGGGTGGGCGCCGACATGGCATTGGGCAGCCAGAAATGAAACGGAAACTGGGCGGACTTGGTAAAGGCGCCGAGCAGGATCAGGATCAATACCGTCAGATGCTGGGGATGATCCCGAATGATATGCCCGGACTGGAGAATCACCGACAGTTCGTAACTGCCGACGATCTCGCCGAGCAGGACAAACCCCCCGAGCATGGCCAGCCCGCCGGCGCCGGTGACCGCCAGGGCCATGCGTGCCCCGCTGCGCGCATCGCTGCGCTCCTGCCAGTAACTGATCAGCAGGAAGGAGGAGAGACTGGTCAGCTCCCAGAAGATCAGCAACTGGATGATGTTCTCCGACAGCACGATGCCGAGCATGGCGCCCATGAACAGCAGCAAGTAGGCGTAGAAACGGCCCATACAATCCCGTTCGGACAGGTAGTAACGGGCATAGAGAATGATCAGCAGACCAATACCGAGGATCAGCAGGGCGAACAGCAGGCCCAGCCCGTCGAGACGAAAGACCAGATCCAGGCCAATCGCCGGCATCCAGCCCAGACGCTGGATGATAATGGCGCCGTCGGCGACCGGGGCAATCATGGGCCACAGCTGGAACAGGGCGACGATCACCACCACACCGGACAGCCAGGCCGAATGCAGGCGCCCGAGGCGGGCGATGCCGGCCGCCAGCACACTGCCGACAAAGATTGTGAGTACCAGTCCCAGCAGACTCATGGGTCGCGTTTTATCCTTTTACAGACAACGGGTTTTCAGACCGTTGAACATAACTGTCCGGTTTTTGTTGTGGCGCAACGCATTGCACAATACCACAGGCGCCTCTCAGGTGCCTGCATGGGGGGAGGTTGCCGGGGCGTTCATTGGTCGTTTTTCATACAGGTACAACCAGCCTTTGATAATGCGATAAACGACCCAGAAAAATGTCGCGGCCAGGATCAGCCAGCCGATCAGAATATACACCCCGAGGGTACCGATAATCAGGCCGACCAGGCTGATCCAGAAGGTGCGTATCTGCCAGCGAAAGTGAGATTCCAGCCAGGTGCCGCGCACATCATCCAGTTTCACATAGTTGATAATGACGGCAACGACATAGGTGATGGCGGTGACATAGGTCAATGCCTGCAGGAGATAGACGATATGGGTCAGCTTGATCAGGTTGTCCAGCGGATCCCGGTATGGATCGTAAGTCGGTTGCATGGCGAATGTTGTTATTGTCAGTGATTAACGGCCGCTCTGGCGGTTTGTGTCTCCCGATTCTGTCCCAGCCAGCGTTCACGGGCCAGTGATTGTCGGGTGGTCGACTGGGCCTTGATAGTCAAATAGACCGTATCCGCCGGTGCAGGTTCCAGTGTCAGCCGGGTTTCAAACAATTCATCGCGGCGAAAGGCGTGTAACGTCACCTCTGAACCGGCAGGATAGTCACCCAGCAGCGTTTCCAGGTTGTTTTTGCCGACCTTGATCTGATCACAGGCGATGATCACATCGCCCGCCGACAGACCGGCTTTTTGTGCCGGGCCGTTATCGAACACCTGGGTCAGACGCGCCCCCACCGAGTCATTGGCCACGCGCGCCCCGAGCCAGACGGGAGGGCGTTGTTCGGACAGCTGCGTATCGGCGCTGCCGCCCTTGTCATCGACACTGCGCGCGGGGCGCAGGCAAAAATCGATGCCGGTTTGTTCCAGCAGGGATTGCAGAGGGGGATCCTCGGTACCGTGCACATAACGGGCAAAGAACTCACTCAGATCGGTTCCGGCGATTTGTGCCGCCAGGCGTTCGATCTCGCCTTCGGGCACACCGATCCCCGGTTTGCCGTAGTCCTGCCAGAGGCGGCGCATCAGATCATTTAGGGAGCGGGCATCGTCGGTACCCTGGCGCAGGGTCAGATCCAGCGCCATGGCGATCAGGGCGCCCTTGGTGTAGTAGCTGACGATATTGTTCGGTGCGCTTTCGTCCTGTTTATAGAATTTACTCCAGGCATCAAAGCTGCTTTCGGCCACGCTCTGCTTGAAGCGGCCGGCACCGCGCCAGACCCGGGTGGCGGTCTGCCCGAGCAATTGCAGATAACTCTCGGTATTGATGACGCCGCTGCGTACCAGGGCCAGTTCGTCATAATAGGAGGTAATGCCTTCGAAGGCCCACAACTGGCGGGTCGGCGTTTCGCGGCTCAGATCATAGGGCATGAAGATCGCCGGCTTGATCCGTTTTACATTCCACAGGTGAAAGTATTCGTGGCTGCACAGGCCGAGGAAGTTGCGATAGT
>JAXHTI010000226.1:0-3001 GCA_034190045.1 Pseudomonadota bacterium | reverse complement strand
TACGAACAGGTGGAAAAGATGCTCAGCCAGTTACAACAACGTTACGGACCACGTTTCACGCCGGATAGCGGTTGGGCACAATTACATTAATTGATTAACAGGAACCGCGCATGAGTCAAATCAGCGATCTGATCAGCCAGGAAGAGGCCGGCAATCTGCACGGCCTGTTTCAGGAACGGGTGCGTCGCAATCCGCAGCGCATTGCCTATCGACACTACAATACAGACAGCGGGCAATGGGAGGATATCAGCTGGCAACAAATGGCCGATGAAGTCTCCCGCTGGCAGGCGGCCCTTGCCCTGGAAAACCTGGAACCTGGCGCGCGGGTCGGGGTGATCCTTCGCAACTGTCCCGAGTGGGTGAAATTCGATCAGGCAGCACTCGGACTGGGCCTGGTGGTCGTGCCGCTGTATACCAACGATCGCCCCGACAACATCGCCTATATCATCGACAACGCCGATGTGAAATGCCTGCTGTTCGAAGGCGAGGAACACTGGAAAATACTGCAGGGTGTCATGAACCGTCTCACGAAGGTCCAGCGTTTCATCAGCGTGCAGGATCCGGGAAATCAATCCGACGAACGCCTCACTATCGTCAGTCAATGGGTTCCCGAAAAAGCGGACAAGCTTGCCCTGCCCGATATCAAACCCCAGGATCTGGCCTCGATTGTCTACACCTCCGGAACTACCGGCAAGCCCAAGGGGGTCATGCTAAGTCACGAGAATATTCTCTGGAATGCCTGTGCCAGCGCAAAGTGCGAACGCTTTTATAACGATGATATGTATCTGTCCTTCCTGCCACTGTCTCACATGTTTGAGCGCACCGCGGGCTATTATCTGCCCATGGTCGCCGGTTCTACCGTGGCCTATGCGCGCTCCATTGAACAACTGGCCGAGGATCTATTGACCATTCAGCCCACCATTTTGATCTCCGTGCCACGCATTTACGAACGGGTTAACAACAAGATCAAGGCACAGCTGGAAGCCAAACCGCCCCTGGCTCGCAAACTGTTTCTCGGTGCCGTGGCCACCGGCTGGCAAATGTTCGAACACCAGCAGGGTCGCGATCACTGGCGCCCGCGGCAGTTACTCTGGCCCCTGTTCAAGGCGCTGGTGGCCAAAAAGATCATGCAAAAACTCGGCGGACGCCTGCGAATTGCCGTCTGCGGCGGTGCCCCGCTGCCCACCGAAGTCGCCAGAACCTTCATCGGCCTGGGCCTGCCACTGTTGCAGGGCTATGGCATGACCGAACTGAGCCCGGTGGCCACCGTCAACCACCGTGAGAATAACGACCCGGCCAGTGTCGGCACCGTGCTCGACGACGTGGAAGTCCAACTGGGTGACAATGATGAGCTGCTGGTGCGCAGCCCTGGTATCATGAAAGGCTACTGGAACAACGAGGAGGCTACCCACGATATCATTGATGAGCAGGGCTGGCTGCATACCGGCGATGTGGCGCGTATCGACAACGGCTTTGTCTATATCACCGGGCGTATCAAGGACATTATCGTCATGGCCAACGGCGAAAAAGTCCCGCCAGCGGATATCGAAATGGCCATTGCCAATGATTCCCTCTTCGATCAGGCCATGGTTATCGGCGAAGGCAAACCCTTTTTAAGCTGCATCACTGTGCTCAACCCCGACGGCTGGCAACAAATTGCCCGCGATCACAATCTCGATCCCGACGACAGCGCCAGCCTGGAGAACGAAGCCATCATCAAGCTGCTGCTGGAGAAGATCAATCATCAACTGCACGGCTTTCCCGGCTATACGAACATTTATTGTGTGAAGGCAACCCTGGAGCCCTGGACCATCGAGGATGGCCTGATTACGCCCACCCTCAAGCTCAAGCGCAATGAATTGATTGACAAGTTCCGGGAAGACATCGACCGCTTTTACAAAGGTCACTGAATGAGCAACAGCCTGCATTCCGACAAACTGCCCCAGGGCGAAGAACCCCAGATCCGGGTCATGGCCATGCCGGCCGACACCAACGCCTCCGGTGATATTTTCGGTGGCTGGCTCATGTCCCAGGTGGATATCGCCGGCAGCATCGCCGCCTATCGCCGGGCCCGGGGCCGCATTGTCACCATCGCCGTCAACGAATTCCGTTTTATCCACCCGGTCTACGTCGGCGACCTGGTCAGCCTCTATTCGCGGGTGATCCACGTCGGCAACACCTCCATCCGGGTCATGATCGAAGGTTTCGCCGAACGCAGCCGCGGCACCGACGAATGCGACCGCGTCGCCGAAGCCGAAATCACCTACGTTGCCATCGACGAACAGGGCAAACCACGACCAGTCGATGATAGTACTGAGTACTGAGTACTAAATGGTGTAGGTCACGTTGGCGATAGCCTACGTGACACAACCTTGAACTTAAGCAGAGCGCCAGGTAGCGCTACACGCAACCTGGCCTACAAACCAAGTACTAAGGACTCAGCACTCAGGACTATTATTATCATGCCTTACGACCGTATTGATCAACTCCCCGACCCCGTGCGTAGTCATCTGCCCAACGAGGCCCAGCAAATCTACAAAGAAGCCTTCAACCACGCCTGGGAGGAATATGCGGAGCGGGACGATCGGGAGGCGACGGCGCACAAGGTGGCCTGGGCGGCGGTTAAGAAAAAGTACGTCAAACGTGACGAGCAGTGGGTTAAAAAGTAGGTCCGGTTTAACCTTCGATGATCAACTGTCCCATCAGGGCCAGGCCAAAACCGAGTACGGCACCCAGCGGCGGCGCCCAGTGTCGATTCAGCCGTGATTGCGGCGCGATATCCTGAAAGATCAGATAGAGTATCCCGCCCGAGGCAAACAGCATGATACTGCCCAGCAACATGGGATAATTCGCCAGATAGAGCCAGCCCAGCAGCGCAAAAAACGGCCCCAACAGTACCAGTAAAAACATCACGACCAGTGTGCGAATATGCCGGAAACTCTCCAGTGCCTTCAACTCCCGATAGGCATTGAAGCCTTCAGGAATATTCTGTAAACCGATC
>JAXHTI010000225.1:0-3007 GCA_034190045.1 Pseudomonadota bacterium | reverse complement strand
ACTCGGGCGAAAACAGGCTGGGCGTGCCGCCGCCCATAAAAATCGAGATGATCCTGCGCCCCCAGATCCGGGGCAGGTCCTGTTCCAGATCCCGCAGCAGGGCATCGATATAGGCCCGCTCCGGCAACGCGTCGCTCAGGGTATGGGAATTGAAATCGCAATAGGGGCATTTGCGCGTACACCAGGGGAAGTGGATGTAGAGCGACAGCGGAGGTAGCGTTGTGAAGTGGAGCATGCGGCTATTGTAAGCCATCCACATACAAAAGGGGCGAGTCTCCAGGTGCCAGGTGCTGGGAAGGCACTGGGAGAAGGTTTAGTTTAAAGAAGAATAAGAGCTTATGATAAAAAAACCGCTCTCACCTTGCGGAGAGAGCGGAGTTTGTTAAAGGTTTTTTCCAGCTGCCAGAAACTAGCAACCAGAACCTGTTTTAAAACGTGGTACCCACGCCCAGGCCGATGACCCAAGGGTTGATCTCGACATCAACACTGCCGCTGCCGACAATAGTCGCGGTAGTTTCGATGTTCATGTAACGCAGGTCGGCATTGAAGAACCAGTCCTCGTTGATATCGACATCCACGCCGACCTGGGCGGCCAGGCCCCAGGAGTCATCCAGGCTCAAAGTGGTCCCTGCCAGAGCACCGGTGGTTTCTTCACTGAAGAAGGTGGTGTAGTTGATACCGGCACCGACATACGGACGTACATCGGATTTCGGGGTGAAGTGATACTGCACGCCCACGGTCGGCGGCAGATGCTTGGTTTCACCCGCTTTGGTGCCATTCAGGGTGATATCGTGGGTAAACGGGGTGGCACCCAGAATATCCAGCCCCAGGTTGTCGGTGAACATCCAGGTTACGTTGATGAACGGCTGGGTGTCGTCCTCCACACCAACCGCATCGGCGGGCAAACTGAGCGATGCGGAAGGGTCGCTGCTGTCATTGGGACTGACGTTGGCCAGACCGAAACGCAGCAGCAGGTCGCCTTCTTCGATGGCGGTGGCGGGCTGGCTGGCCAGGCCCAGCGCTGTGGCGGCAGCAATAGTCGATAACAGTGCTTTGTAATTCATGATAGTGCCTCGTCTCGTCGTGGAATTTGTTGTTAACACCGACTGTGGCAGAGACAGGGAAAAGAATATTGATCTGGATCAGATTGTGTCAGTGATATGACAGGAGAGAGGGGTTTTGTTGATCTGGATCAAAAGAAAAGTTGGCAGTTGGCAGAGGGCAGTAGCAGTCCTAGGGATGCCCGATACCGCTTTGCTATATCGGGCCTAGAGATAAGTGTGACCGGTCACTAGTTGACAGTCGGTAGGCCGGACATAGCGCAGCGGTGTCCGGCAATCGGGATGCCCGATATCGCTTTGCTATATCGGGCCTACAAATAATGTGGCCAGTCACTGGCGGCTGGGAACTAGCCCCTGTTGCCGTGCGACAGAGCTGTAACCAGCTGACGTAGCGCCTGGCCGCGGTGGCTGAGCCGGTTTTTGGTTTCGGCGGGTAACTGGGCAGAGGTGCAGCCCTGTTCGGGGACATAAAAGATCGGGTCATAGCCGAAGCCGTTGTCGCCGGCCGGCTCGAAGGTGATCACGCCTTCCCAGGTGCCCTGGCAGATCAGCGGGGTGGGATCGTTGGCGTGGCGCAGGAAGACCAGCAGGCATTGAAAGCGGGCGCGGCGCTCTGGCTCGGGAACGTCTTTCAAATCGGCCAGCAGTTTTTGCAGGTTCTGTTCGTCACTGGCGCCGGGGCCGGCATAGCGGGCCGAGTAGATGCCGGGTGCGCCATCCAGGGCGTCGACTTCCAGGCCGGAATCGTCGGCGATGGCCGGCAGGCCGGCGTGTTGCGCGGCGTTGCGGGCCTTGAGAATCGCGTTTTCGACAAAGGTCAGCCCGGTCTCGTCCACCTCGCCGGCGTGGAACTCGGACTGGGGCAGCACCTGCATGTCGATCCCGGCCAGGATCTGGTCGATTTCCCGTACCTTGCCCGGATTGTTGCTGGCCAGCACGATGCGCTGCATGCTCAGGCCCCCAGGGCTTCGCGCTGTTTGTCGATCAGCTGATCGATGGCCTGCTTGCCGAGGTCCAGCATGGCCTGCAGCTCTTCGGGGGAGAAGGGTTCGCCCTCGGCGGTGCCCTGGATCTCGATGAACTTGCCCTCGTCGGTCATGACCAGGTTCATGTCGGTTTCGCAGTTGGAGTCCTCGGCGTAATCGAGATCCATCACCGGGGTGCCGTTGAAGACCCCGACCGAGATGGAGGCGACATGGTTGATCAGGGGATCTTTTTTGATCTGTTTGGTTTCCAGCATGTGACTGATGGCATCGGCCAGTGCCACGTAACCACCGGTGATCGAGGCGGTGCGGGTGCCGCCGTCGGCCTGGATCACATCGCAGTCGACGGTAATGGAGAACTCGCCCAGTGTCTTGAGGTCCACCGCGGCGCGCAGGGAGCGACCGATCAGCCGCTGGATCTCGACCGTGCGCCCGCCTTGCTTGCCGCGTGCCGCCTCGCGGCCCATGCGACTGCCGGTGGAACGCGGCAGCATGCCGTATTCGGCGGTAATCCAGCCCTGGCCCTGGCCACGCAAAAAGCCCGGGACCCGATCCTCGACACTGGCGGTGCAGATCACCTTGGTGTCGCCAAACTCGATCAGCACCGAACCCTCGGCGTGCTTGGTGTAATGACGGGTGATCTTGATATCGCGTAACTGATCGGGGTTTCGGCCACTGGGTCGCATAATGTTGAATCTCGTCGCTTGAATGAGGCGGCATTATAGCGCGTCTGGCTCTGGCCGTTAACGTCTGAAAAATATTCACCACCAAGACACCAAGGCACAAAGAAAAGATATTTAATTTGTAAAACTTGGTGTCTTTGTGTCTTGGTGGTGAGCTGTTTATTTCATTTCGTCTTCGTAGGTTTTGATGGCGCGTTCGATCTCTTCGATGGCGTCGTCAAGGCTGTTGATGTTGCGATGTTGCCGGGCTTGCTGGCGGGGTTTTTTGTGCAGTTGCTGC
>JAXHTI010000224.1:0-3023 GCA_034190045.1 Pseudomonadota bacterium | reverse complement strand
AAATGGAAAAAGGTCATCGACAGATAAAACATGTAGAACGTATTACTGCTCAGCGTAATACCTTCTTCGTATTTGGCATAAAACTCGAACAGTTTTATGAAAATAAAGATGCTGCCCAGCCCGATTGCCGCCCACATCCATCTGGCGGCCTGCTTTTGCAAACTCTCACGGATAGCCGCAATAGAACGAACCACGAAATAGCTGCTGGTGATCAGCACCAGCGTATTGATCGCCCCGGCGGTGCGGTTCAGCTGCAGCTGGGAAGCATTGAACAGTTCGACATTCTGACTGCGCGCAAAGGCGTAGGACAAAAAGAAAATCCCGAACGCCAGTAATTCGGCGTAGATGACAATCCAGATAACAAAATCACCCGGAGGGTAATCCTCTTTGCCTGCTGTCAGTGCTGTCGTTTGTTGCATAGCCTGTGCGGAGAAAGTCAGGGCCCGACCAACTACTGGCCGAGCCCTTCCTTTCGGACATTCCCGGCCTTATGCCTTGGCCGGTGCAGTCCGCTCCTCGCCTCCTATGAAGAAGCTTATGATGTACAGAACCAGACCGATCAGGAAGATTACACCGGCCACTTCACGCATCCAGTAGAACAGGGCAATCTTGTCCTGCACCACCATGAACGGCTGGGAATCCTCGGCAATCCGCTGCAACCAGATCTGCAGAATACCGGCGCCGGTCAAAAACAGCGTGATGAACACCATCGCCACGGTCATCAGCCAGAAGGACCACATTTCCAGCACCTGCGACTTGTTGCTGTTGGCAGCCGCACGGCCCCGCAGCATCGGCATGGCGTAGGAGATAATCGCCAGCACGATCATCACATAGGCCCCGTAGAAGGCCATGTGGCCATGCGCCGCGGTGATCTGAGAGCCGTGAGTGTAGAAATTCACCGGTGCCAGGGTATGCAAAAAGCCCCATACGCCCGCACCCAAGAATGCCATCACCGGGGTCCCGATGGCCCACAGCATGGCGGCCTTGTTCGGGTGCTGACGGCGGCGACGGTTCACCATATTAAAGGCGAAGATCACCATCATGAAGAACGGAATCGGTTCCAGGGCGGAGAAGATGGAACCCCACCATTGCCAGTATTCCGGCGTGCCGATCCAGTAGTAGTGATGGCCCGTGCCGATGATCCCGGTCAGCAGGGTCATGGCGATAATGACATACAGCCATTTTTCCACCACCTCGCGATCCACGCCGGTCAGTTTGATCAGCACGAAGGCCAGGATGGCACCCATGATCAGCTCCCAGACACCTTCCACCCAGAGATGGACGACCCACCACCAGTAGTACTTGTCCAGTACCAGGTTATGCGGATTATAAAAGGCGAACAGGAAGAAGATGGCCAGACCCCAGAGACCGAGTAACAACACCCAGCTGACGACCGTTTTACGCCCCTTGAGGATAGTAATGGTCGTGTTATACAAAAAGCCCAGCACCACGATCACAATCCCGATCTTGATAATGGTCGGCTGTTCCAGGAACTCGCGCCCCATGGTGGGCAGTATCTCGTTACCGGTGATCTTGGCCAACGTAGCGTAGGGCACCAGCAGATAACCCAGTACGGTCACGCCACCCGCCACCAGGAAGATCCAGAACAGAATATGCGCCAGCTTGGTACTGTGCAGCTCTGTTTCCGCCTCTTCGGGGACCAGGTAATAGGTCGCGCCCATAAAGCCAAACAACAACCAGACGATCAGCAGGTTGGTGTGCACCATACGCGCCACGTTGAAGGGAATCTCGGGGAACAGGAAATCCCCGACAACATATTGCAAACCCATGATCAGGCCGAACACAATCTGACCGACGAACAGGGCAATTGCGGCAATAAAATAGGGCTTTGCAGCCATTTGTGATTGGTATTGCATGATGGATTCTCCCCTTATCCCTGAATATTCGGCGGCCAGCCGGCAGCATCAATTTCCGAGGCATATTTCAAAAATGCGGCCACGGCCTCGAGGTCCTCATCGGACAGGTTGAACTGCGGCATACTGCGACGCCCCGGAATACCTTCTTCCGGACGGCTCTTGATAAAGGCGATAATCGCTTGTTCGCTATTGCCGAAGCGCTTGTAGACATTTCCCAGCTCCGGAGCAAAATAAGCCCCTTCGCCGAGCAGGGAATGACAGCCGACACAGTTATTCTCTTCCCAGACGGCCTTGCCCCTGGCAACCTCGGGGGTAATCGCCTCCCGGTTGTCCCGATCAGGCAGTGCCTTGCTGGTATCAAACGTCAGGGCCAGGAACAACAGGAAGAAAAATACGGCACTTCCATAAAACATGTTCCTTGCCATGGACTTGGTGAATTTTTCGCTCATGGTATTATCCCCTTCCTCCATTGAGTGGCAGTTGTATTTATACCCATAGGGTATAGTCAACAACCTTGATCTACGTCAAACCGAAAAACGGATTCAGGGCAGGAAACCCGCTTGAAAAGGCGAGCAGAAAGACTCAGAGAAGATCGCGCAATCCCTGCACATCCAGCAAGCTGATATCGTTCCCTTTTACTGCGATCAGGCCACCGGCCGAAAGCCTTGTGAGGATGCGAGAGAAGGTTTCAGGCTGAATGGAAAGCCGCGAGGCAATCACACTTTTTGGCGTGCTGAGGTGAATTTCGGCCAGCTCGATCGCATCTTCCGGTAATTGTTCCAGCAGGAAGACCACCAGCCTGTAGGTCGCATTATGCAGCGTCAGGTTGCTGATCTCATTGATGCGGGCATGAAGACGCCGGCTCATGCCGGCCATCAGCCGAAAACAGGTCTGTTGTGACTCTTCCAGTATCTTGCGAAAACTCTTCATATCAAAACTGTACAGTTCCGTGTCAACGAGAGCCTGTGCCGAGACCGGATAGCGTTTGGCCTGCATGAACATAATGGCTTCGGCAAACGTATCGCCGGGATAGAGGATTTCCATGACCTTTTCATCGCCGTCCATGGAAAGCGTGAAAAGCTTGATCTGTCCCTTGTGAACCAGATAGAACCGGTCGGCGGGTTGCCCGGCTTCGAACAGCAGAGA
>JAXHTI010000223.1:0-3055 GCA_034190045.1 Pseudomonadota bacterium | reverse complement strand
CCGCGTTGAACGCATCAATCCACGCCCCGTCGACCGCGCCGCTCAGCGTGTGGTCGCGCATCAGGGCGGTGATCATCAAATCCGGCAGCTCGATGCGCTGTATAAATGCCTGGTCCGGGTTTTGCTCGTACCAGCCGATGGCTACGGCCAGCGCCACTGCGTTGTCCTGCCGGTGATTGCCGACGGTGATATTCGATTCGCCGTCATCCAGCTCGAAGATCAGCGCCGGCATCTCCTTCGGATTGATGTTGGCAACAGGCCGGTTGCTGTTGATCACGGTCAACGTGGTGCCCGCGCCAAAATGCCCTTCTACCCACGCGATCAGATCCGTATCCGCCAGCAGCAGCGCTTCGAGATTGGTTTTAAAATCTTTCAAGCTCATCGGATCGCCATCACATCCTGCCGAAAGGCCGTGGCCATTTCGGCGCTGACATCCACCTTGTTCACCGCATCATCCAGAAACGGTCGCGGGCGCACCGCGTACTTCACACCCTGCGGCGTTTCCATCTCACCGGTGTGAATGGCGTTGGCATACTCGGCGGTGTTGAACACATAACCCGCCGGGCTGGCACCTGCGTCCACCGCCCAGTTGGCGTCGCGCATCAGGTTGCCGCTGCGGTTCGGTACCGGGTAGCTGCCGGGTTCGGCGCTATTGCTCCCGCTCAGGTTTTTAATCTGCTCACGGTTGACCGCCGACGCGGCACGGCGCAGGCCTTTGACCAGCGCCCCGCCCAATGCCTGCGCCCGGCGCTTGTAACGCTTGGCCAGGCTGTCCGCGTTGCCCCCGTACCGGATCATGTGATGGCCTCCGGGAAGTGACCGGTTTCCACCGTGCCAAAGCTGCTGCTACCGCTGCGGCGAGTGCCGGTGATTAACGCCAGTTCATCCCAGGCCATCGCCTCGTACTCGCTGGCGTTGTTCAGCATGCGGCTGCTGATGGTCTCCGCCCCGCTGCCCTCGCGCCCCTGCACCTTGCTCTGGCGTTCGTACTGCTCAATGCGCCGCCACAACTGCGCGGCGGTCAGATACATCTCTGCATGCTTCAGGCGCTTGAATGCCAGCTTTTGTGCCGCCGTGCCGCCGGCATCGGCATCGGTATACGCCGTACTGCCCACCTCGGCCTCAACCTCCAGCGCCACGTCGGCCAGGATCAACGCAACATAGCCCGTGTCTTCGTCCTCGAACCCGGTCGGATCACCGAACTGTTCCGAGGCAAAGCCCAGGTTGATCACGTTGGCTGCGGTCGCCTTTGGCACTGATGCTGCTCCTGTTAAAAAAGCCCGGCCCAGTTTCCCGAGCCGGGCTTTTGTTTCGCGGTTTCAGCGTCTCTTATGCAGAGAACTTACAACGACGCACCTGGTCACTGTCACCGATGGCCGCGTTGTACTGCGCGACGCCCACGATGTCCTCGGCGGACGCATAGATATTGCGGTCGCTTTCGACGGTCAGGTCCTTGAACTCGCCACGCTTCACCTTGCGGCCCGGCAGTACCAGGTACCAGCCAGTATCATCGGACTCCACTTCGGTGGTACCGATGATGCCGGAAATGCGATGCGCCAGCGGCTGGTCCACGGTGCCCTGGTTGACGATGGCGCTGCCGCGCTGAGCGGTCAGCATCTTCTCCAGGCGTCCGACCTGCTCCGGCGCTGTCACCGCGTAGAAGGTCGGATTGTTACCGATACCATAACCCTTGCCTTTGCAGGCACGGATGATGGCAGCAGCGGCCTTGTTAGCGGTGGTCACATCGTCGGTGTCGAATGCGACATCAATGCCGGCGCCCAGCGCAGTGATCAGCGCATAGTGGAAGCTGGCCTTTTTGTCGAAGTGGTTGGCGCGGAACTCCGCGATCGCCTCGTCCACGTTCCACCACATCTGCCGCTCGATCCAGCGGTCCAGGATGCCGACGCCCGCGGTGAACTCCAGCAGGCTGACGGTGGTCTTGGATTCGCTGATGTTGCGCTTGATCTTGGTCAGCTCACCCGGCGCACGCTGCGTCCAGGTGATCCCCATGTTTGTGTCCATAATGTCGAAATGATCATGGACGCTGTTGCGCAGGTCGTTCATCCCGAACAACAGCGCGTAGCCCATGTCCATTTCCGGCATATTGGTGTGGAAGAACTCGGCAAACTGGTTGGCCGGGTCTACCAGCTCGGGCGTGTCGCTCGGCGTGCCGTACTTGCGGCCAAGGAAGGCTTTGATCTGCTCATCGCCCGGCGCCTTAATGGCCTCGCTGTCGAAGCCCGCTTTTTTTACGCCGGCCAGTGCGCTGTACTGCTTAGCCATATCCAGTGCCATGGCCGGGAGTTGCAGTTCCCTGGCCACCGCGCCGGACAGCATTTTCAGCCGTTCGGCCTTGGGCTTATCTTCCAGCGCCTTGAAGTTGATATTGGTATACATCGCTATGCCTCCCTCTGGGTTATCCGGTTAGGCGTTGACGAACGGGGTCAGATGAATCTCACCCTCGGTATCGGCGCTGGCCGCGTCTTCTGCTACGACACCCGCCAACGTGTTGTCAGTTGACGTGGTTGTGAAGTTCTTGGCCGTGTCGTCCCAGTAGATCTTGGTCAACGGCGTCCACGCCTGGCTGCCGGCTTTGTCCACCTTGACCCGCGGGCACTCGTAGACAAACACGTTGTCCTCGTCGGCGTCCGCGTCGTTCAGCGGAATCACCAGAATGCTGTTGATCAGCAACGGCGTCTTGGCCGTGGTGGCGCCGCTGTGCGCATCTTTGAATGCGGTGTAGCCGGGTGAAAGAATCTCAGTCATTGTTCCGTCCTCTCGTTATTGCCTGTTTCAGCGCCCGGTTCAGGCCGCTTTCAGTGCCGGGTTGTCCAGCGGGCTGGTGTAGTCCTTCTGGTCTTCCGGCTTCTCGCCTTTCGGCTTGGCCGCATGCGGGTCGCTGCCATCAACCTGGCCGCCCTTCGGCATCGCATCTTTGGCCTGCTCGAATTCCTGCTGCAGCAGTTTAAGCGGCTGAACGAAACCATGAAGGACGATCAGGAATCGCTGGACGAGGCCAAGGCCTTCTACCGCAAGCAGCCGCTGAAACTGCTGC
>JAXHTI010000222.1:0-3065 GCA_034190045.1 Pseudomonadota bacterium | reverse complement strand
CTGGCCTGGAAGCGATGGGTATCACCTTCGTGGTCAAAGAAGGCGATCGCCTGCCGCAGCTCAACGCCGTGACCATTCCCGAAGGCGTGGACGATGCCGAAGTACGTTCCATTTTGCTGAATGACTACAACCTGGAAATCGGCGCCGGGCTCGGTAACCTGGCCGGCAAGGTCTGGCGTATCGGCCTGATGGGCCACGCCAGCAACCCGGCCAACATCGAGTACTGTCTCAACTCGCTGGACGAGGTGCTGAGCAAGATGAACGCGCCGATCAAAAGCGGCGTGGCAGTCCCGGCCGCCAAGGCCGTGCTCGATGGTGCCGCGCAAGCCAGTTAATTGTTAGCGTTACATTTGGTTGATAAAAAAGGGCGACATGATGTCGCCTTTTTTTATGCCAGTGATCGACAAAATAATCACACGCTGACCGTTATCCAACAAGAACTGTTATTTGAGCGGGTTGCCATAGGCCTGATTGCCGAGCGTGTGGTTGTCCAGCCTGTCACCGTAATAACATTGATGCTTATGGAACGTCTTGTCGGTTTTCGCGAGATCACCCTGGTAGCGCGGATCCTGAGGACGTTCATGGCTGTTGATAAAGGCCGCCACGTCCCAGGCTTCCTGTTCGCTGAGTGATTCAGGTTTGCCCAGCGGCATATTGGCATGGATAAAGTTGGCCGCGGTGTTGATGCGGTGCATGCCGGCGCCCCAGTTGAATGAGCCTTTACCCCACAGGGGCGGAAACACGACCTGGCCTTCAGCCGTGCGACCCTGGCCATCCTCACCATGGCAGATGGCGCATTGCGCGTCGAAGACCTGCTTGCCACGACGAATATCCGGTTCCTTGTCGGCTTTGGCCAGCTTGGGATAGCCCCGGCCCTGCAACGCGATCCCGGTGGGGGCGCCTTTGGCAAGCCAGTAATGGTAGGTCACCATCGCGGTCAATACCTCGCTGCCGGACGGTGGTGGCATGCCGTTCATACTGTAAGTGAAGCAGCCCTGAATACGTTCTTCCATGGTATTCACACGGTCGTTCTTGCCGCGATAGGCCGGATACATGGTATAGGCGGCCCACAACGGGGCCGAGTCGGCACGGCGTCCGCCAGCCAGGTGGCAATTGGCGCAGTTCATGTCATTGCCGACATATTTGCCACGCAGCTGCTGGGTGTTGATGAACAGGTCCCGTCCCTTGCGCACCATACGCCCGAATTCATTATCGGGAATTGCTGATTCAGGCGGTGGGGTGAATGTTGGTGCCTTGTCGGGACTGGACGGCAGTTCATGCTGATAATCCCGTTTCTCGGCCGCGTTGATGCCGGAGAACCACAGCAACAGGGTAGTGATAAGGATAAAATATTTCATCATTCGTTTCCGGAGTCGTTTTTGACGGGGGACAGGTTCGCAAAGTATTCGGCTACGGCATTAATCTGGTTTGAATCAAGCCGTTCAGCCACGACTTTCATCAGATCATTTTCGTCGTTATGCCGCTTGCCATTACGCCAGGCTTGCAGTTGCGATGTGATATAACTGGCGTGCTGCCCGGCCAGCGCGGGAAACTCGGGCTCGATGCCCCGGCCGCCCGGACCATGGCAACTGATGCAGGCCGGGATGGTTGCGTCCCAGTCACCGCGCATAGCCAGTTCCTGGCCGGTTTGGTTGGTGGCGGATCTGGAGGCTCCGGTTTTGGGGTCGAGGCTGGCGTAATAGGCGGCCACGTTGCGGATCTCGCTGTCGCTCATCGCTTTGGCGAATGGTTGCATCACCGGGTTCTGACGCGAACCGGACTGATAATCATGCAGTTGCTTGGCCAGGTAATCGGCATTCAGGCCGGCCAGACGGGGAAACCCGGTCGCGGCATTGCCTTCACCGTTGGCGCCGTGACAGGCAATACAGGCCGTGGCGCCCTGTCCGTTACCCTGGCGGGCAAGTTGCTTGCCGGCGTTAACATCACCCGCCGCCAGCGCCGTTTGGGTTATCAATCCCAAAAGGGGAAACGTTAACCAGTATTTTCGCATAGTAAAATTCTCGCCAGGTTTTATTGAAAAGCGCCGATAATTCGTATTACCTGTCAGTGTCAGGGCGGTTATCCGAGCATACAAGGGAGAACTGTTAAATTTTGTAACAACCGGTATGCATATTCAGAGAAACATGATGCGCTTCAGCTGCCCGGCAGGGGGAAGTGAGATCAATGTGCCCGTTAATGAGAGCGGGTGTAAAAGCCAGGCTGGAAAGTTTACTACGGATTATCTGGTATCGCCGGTAATGCCAGAGACAGAAACATCATAAAAACCCGAAGAAGCCCCCCGCGGCCAGTAAGGCGAGTAAAGCGCCGACGATGAAGGCGATGCTCGAATAGCGCCGATCGATGTCGCGCAGGGCAAACCCGGCCCAGATGGCAAACGCTGCCACGATGATCAGCAGAATAAACAGGCGTGCCATATCAGTGGTTCTTCTCTTTTAATTGTTCGGCCAGATACAACCAGGTGGGAATCACGCTGTCGGGGTTGAGCGAGACGCTGTCGATGCCGTGTTCCATCAGCCAGAAGGCAAGATCGGGGTGATCCGACGGGCCCTGCCCGCAGATACCGACATATTTGTCCCGGGCCCGGCAGGCCTTGATTGCCATAGCCAGCAGGGCCTTGACAGCGTCGTTGCGCTCGTCGAAGGCATCGGCCACCAGCTCCGAGTCGCGATCCAGTCCCAGCGTCAACTGGGTGAGATCGTTGGAGCCGATGGAGTAACCGTCAAAGTCCTCAAGAAACTGATCGGCGAGCAGGGCATTGGAAGGTATCTCGCACATCATGATCACCTTGAGATCGTTTTCCCCCTGTTTGAGCCCATTGTCCTTCAACAGCTGGACCACCTGCTGGCCCTGTTCCACGGTGCGCACGAACGGGATCATGAGCTGTACATTGCTCAGGCCCATCTCGTCACGGACCTTTTTCATCGCCCGGCATTCCAGTTCGAAGCAGTCCTGGAAGGTTTTGGCGATATAGCGACCGGCGCCACGAAAACCGATCATCGGGTTCTCTTCGTGCGGTTCGTAGGCCTCGCCGCCGATCAGGTTGC
>JAXHTI010000221.1:0-3113 GCA_034190045.1 Pseudomonadota bacterium | reverse complement strand
ATTCGCTTCTTTACGATGAATCCGAAATTGAAACGCCCGAGTGGCATAAAGATATTCTAGAAAAGAGAAGAAATAGTATCGAGAATGGAGAGGCTGAGTTTATTTCGATTGAAAAACTCAAAGCAAGCCGAAGAAAATGAGAGTCGAAGAGATCGTAGTATTAAAAGAAGTTGCCGATGATTTACGGGATGGCGAAGAGTTTTATAACAATACCGAACCAGGGGTTGGCGCATACTTTTGGGATAGCATGGTAGCCGATATCGAATCTCTTGCCGTTTATGCCGGGGTTCACAGTAGGAAGCACGGATTATATCAAATGCTAGAAAAAGATTTCCCTATTCCATTTATTACGAGATCGTCGACTCGGTCGCTTATATTATAGCTGTATTACCCATGCGTAAAGACCCCGCATGGATAACGAATAAACTTAAAGAGCGGAGCTAACATGCAAATCCAACCGACCGCTACCGCGGCGGCTGATTTGCGGCGTTAGGCAGAAAATCACAGATATCCCTTGCAATGATTGAAAATATATTCGTACAGATCGGAACCATTCTCGGTCTTGCTGTCATTAGCGGCGGACTTGCTCAGCTATTGCGTCAGCCGTTGATCGTCGCCTTCATTGCCGTGGGTATCCTGGTCGGCCCTTCGGCCCTGGGCCTGGTCACGCACAGTAGTGAAATCGAACTGTTCGCACGGCTCGGTATTGCGCTGCTGCTGTTCGTGGTAGGATTGAAGCTTGATCTGCACATCATACGCACAGTGGGGCCGGTGGCGCTTGCTTCCGGCCTCGGACAGGTGATCTTTACCTCTGTTGTGGGCTACCTGCTCGCGTTGCTGCTGGGTATGTCACATGTGGCTGCAATTTATGTGGCAGTGGCGCTGACCTTCTCTAGCACCATCATCATCGTCAAACTGCTATCGGACAAACGTGAAGTAGACTCTTTGCATGGCCGGATCGCGGTCGGTTTTCTTATCGTACAGGATATCGTGGTGGTGCTCGTGATGATTGGCCTGACCGCCTTCGGGCAGGCGGGCAACGAGATCAACATGGGCTGGGAGGCCCTGAAGGTTGTTCTCAAGGGGACCGCCATGCTGCTGGTTGTAGCCCTGTTGATGCGCTATATCCTGCCAGGGCTGTTGCACCGTCTGGCCCATTCGTCGGAATTATTGATGCTGTTCGCCATCGCCTGGGCGGTGCTGGGTGGTGTCGCCGGGGATGCTCTGGGCTTCAGCAAGGAGGTCGGCGCCTTCCTTGCCGGCGTTTCCATTGCCTCGACACCATTCCGCGAACAGGTGGCCGCGCGGCTGGTGAGTCTGCGTGATTTTCTGTTGCTGTTTTTCTTTATTGAACTGGGCGCGACCCTCGATCTCAGCACACTGGGCGCGCAGCTCGGTGCTTCGCTGATCTTCTCGCTGTTTGTGCTGATCGGCAACCCGATCATTGTAATGATCATCATGGGGTATATGGGATACCGCAAACGTACCGGCTTTCTCGCCGGTCTGACAGTGGCACAGATCAGCGAATTCTCCCTGGTTCTGGCGGCGCTTGGCCTGAGCCTGGGCCATCTGCAACAAGAGACCGTAGGATTGATTACACTGGTGGGATTGATCACCATCAGCGCATCCACCTATATGATCCTCTATTCCCATGCCATTTATGAACGCCTCGCGCCCTGGCTGTCGATATTTGAACGCAGGGTACCTCGTCGGGAACTCGATAGCCCACTGGAGGGGGAAGATGAAGTGGATGTTTTGCTGATCGGGCTGGGTCGCTATGGCGCATCACTGGCGGGGAATCTGCGCAGCCGGGGATGTAGACTGCTGGTGGTGGACTTTGACCCCACAATCGTACAGCAACACATACGCGACGACTATCGGGTTCACTACGGTGATGCGGAAGATCCGGAATTCGTGGCGACCCTGCCGTTGGAGCATACACGTTGGGTGGTCAGCACTGTGCGTGACCGGATCATTAACCGCATGCTGCTTCATGGTCTGCGCCAGAATAACTATCGCGGCAAAGTAGCGATAGCCAGCGCCAGCCACCGGGATGCGCGCCAATTCCAGGAAGAAGGCATCGATCTGATACTGGTTCCCTATGCGGACGCGGCAAAGGAAGCCGCAGATCGGATAATGTCGGGCGGGTTTGACGGTAAACCTGGTAAAGCAGGAGAAAAGCATGAAACGGTTTAAAAACATCCTGTATGTATTTGAACAGTTCATCGTACAAGATTCCATTATTGCCCGGGGGGTGTCGCTGGCGCAGAACAACCAGGCGCGGCTGACGATTATTGATGTCATTCCCGAGCAAACGGCGGGGATTGGGATGCCGCCGGGCGGTCCTATTTCCGTCGATCTGACGGCGGCGATGATTGCACAGCGGCGGCAGATGCTGGAATCGTTGGTCGCGTCTTACACGACACAGTTAGACTTCAGTATCGAGATTCTTGTCGGCATAAAATTTCTTGAGGTGATTCGTGCCGTGCAGCGAAACGACTATGACCTGGTCATCAAGCCCGCTGAGAATCCCGATTGGATCGAGCGGCTGTTCGGCTGCGATGATATGCACCTGCTGCGCAAATGTCCCTGCCCTGTCTGGTTAATGAAACCAAAAGAGAAATCCAACTATGAATGTATCGTGGCCGCCGTGGACTTTGATACCGTCGAGACCAAATCCGACGAGCAAGCATTGAATCAACTGATTCTCGGTCTGGCCAGTTCACTCGCGCTATCCGACTTCGCCCAGTTGCATCTTGTACATGGGTGGGATGCGCCCGAGGCAGGCTTTGTGAGTTTATGGGCGGATAATCCAAAAGCAGCCGAGATGAACATGATTGAGGCCACCCGCGCACAGCATAAGGCTAGCATGGATACCCTGACTCGAATGCTCAGCGAACAAATAGGCGCAGAAGCATACAAGTACTTAACTCCCCGGGTTCACTTGCCCATGGGATCGGCGCAAAAGGCGATACCTGCGTTGGTCAAAGAGTTAAAGGCAGATCTGGTCGTCATGGGCACAGTGGCGCGCACAGGTATTCCAGGTTTTATCATCGGCAATACGGCGGAGGCGATTCTGGATCAATTGCAATGTTCTGTGCTGGCGATAAAAC
>JAXHTI010000220.1:1906-3134 GCA_034190045.1 Pseudomonadota bacterium | reverse complement strand
AACAGACTTTGCTGGCGGAGTTTATTCGCGAGCATGAGATTGAATAACGAGGCACGAGCTTGGGAGCGACGAGCATGAGCAACATTATCGACCAGTTAGACGCGGAACAGATGAACAAGACGATCCCGGAGTTCGGTCCCGGCGACACCGTTGTGGTTCAGGTCAAGGTAAAGGAAGGCAATCGCGAACGTTTGCAGGCCTATGAAGGCGTGGTTATCGCCCGACGTAACCGCGGTCTCAACTCCTCATTCACCGTGCGCAAGGTTTCCTACGGTGAAGGCGTCGAGCGTGTTTTCCAGGTTTACAGCCCGACCCTGGCCGAGATTCAGGTCAAGCGCCGCGGTGATGTACGTCGTGCCAAGCTGTATTATCTGCGCGAACGTTCCGGCAAGTCCGCGCGCATCAAGGAAAAGCTGACCAGCAAATAAGCTTGTCCGGCATGGCAGTCCGGTCGAACGACCGCAAACCGGTGAACACCATAACGGGTAACCCTCGCGGGTTACCCGTTTTTTGGTTCTGGCGCACGGCGCTGCTCGCGCTGTTGTTGCCGATCACCGCCCTGGCACCGGCCGATGAAACGCTGGATGAAATCCGCGCCCTGGCCGCCAGCGGCGCCGCGACCCTGGCGGTCCATCTGCTGGACGAGCGCCAGCCGACCATCCCTTCCGAACAAAGCGAATGGCTGGCACTGGAGCGCGAACGGGTGCGCATCTATCGCGAGAGCGGTCAGTGGCAGCGCCTCGCCTCCCGTCTTACCGGGTTTCCCCGCAACATGCCCGAACAGGCCGTGCGCTGGGCCATGACCGAGCGGGCCAACGCCTTTTTGAAACTCGATGAACCCCGCCAGGCCCTGTCGGTGCTGCGCGATCTGATCTGGGCGGGCGAGGGCGAGGTGGATGCGCAATGGCGCCGGCGCTGGCGCGAGCTGGTGATGATCAGTTATGTCCGCCTGGGGCTGGCGGAGGATGCCTATCAGGCCAGCCGGCAGTTCTATCAGGATTATCCCCCGCAAGATCGGGATGACCGGTTATTGCGTGCGCGGATCCTGTTGATGAGCGGCCATCCCGACGAGGTGCCGGAACTGCTGGCGAATGAACAGGATACCGAGGCCGGCATGTTGCAGCTGCTGGCGCAATTGCGCAGTGGCAGCCGGCCGGCCAACAAGGTGATGCAGGCCGGGTTACGCCATCTGCGCGGCAAGTGGGTCGAGGCCGAGGATCGCCATCAT
>JAXHTI010000220.1:0-1806 GCA_034190045.1 Pseudomonadota bacterium | reverse complement strand
CAGGTGGTGTTCGATATGCAGACCGCCGGCGCTCACGAGGCGGCGCTGGAGTTGTTTGAGGCCCTGCAGAAACTGACTGTCGATACCAAGCGCAAGCGCGAGCTCTATTACTGGATGGCCAATTCCCGCGAATCCCGCGAGCAGTATGCCGAGGCGGCGCGGCTCTATCTGAAATCCGCCATGCTGATCGGCCCCGAGGCGATGGATCCCTGGGCACAGACGGCCCGTTACCAGGCCGGCGTGGCGCTGGCGCGGGCCGGCCTGTACGCGGATGCGCGCGCGCTGTTCAATCATCTGCTGCGGGTGACCGAGGACAAGAGCCGGCGCGCGGCCCTGCGTCAGGAATTACAGAAGATCTGGCTGCTCGAGGGCGGGCGCAGCGGCGATCAGTCGGCCGCCGTCAAAGAGGATGACGGAGCAACAAGCCCGTTTTAGGCGTTTGCGGGGTTCCTTCCAGCGAGGTGACCTCGAACGGAATCGATTCCAGTTGCATGCCGACGTTTTTCTGTACCGCGAAATGCAAGTGCGGCGATTTCCCCTCCGCGGCGGATCCGAGTCGTCCGATCACCTGACCGCGATTGATGGTCATCCCCGTGAACAGCTTGACCGAATCGGGCACCAGATGGGCATACAGCCCGAAGGTGCCATCACGATGCAGAATCCGCACATAGAAAGTCTTCTGGCGCCGTTCGGGCGACAGCTTGCCGGTTTTCATCTCCACCAGGGTGCCGCTGCGGGCGGCATGCACCGTACTGTCGGCCGGCATGGGAATATCGATGGCGTAACGGGTCAGGGCGTGTGAGTTATGGCTGGTTTTACCGTTGAACGCCTGGGCGATGCTAAATTCCTTGTGAGGTGAAAATGGCGGCAGATAGGGTTTGCCGGTCAGGTGTTCGGCCGCCGGATTACCCGGGACAAAGCGGGTGCGATAGGTGTAGCTCCAGGGCGCGTTCGGGTCGATCTTTGCAAAGCGGGTCAGCGGCTCGCGGCTGCCGGCACCGATCACCTTGCGCAACGGCAGCGGCGGGTCAGCCCGCATGTTCTGCATCTGGCCGGCCGAGAATTCCAGCTGAATGGGCATGGGCAGGGTGTTGCTGACTTCGAAGATCGGCGCATCCTCCTCACCCTGGCGGTGAATGATCACCTGTTTTTCGTCCGGTGGCGAATCTTTCTGTGAAGGACGCTGTTCGCCCGGTGGCGGATTGTCACTGAAATGCCAGATGCCGTCTTCATCCTGATATTTGTACATCTGGGCCGCGACGTGGCCGCTTGCCAGCAGTAGCAGCAGGCCCGGTACGAGAGCAATGAGGGGGTGGTTGGACATAATCAATCGTCGCTACTGGATGACCATTTCGGTGAAATAAACCGCTTCGATAGCCGGCACCTGGATATGCTCTTGCATCACTTTTTGCAGGGCGGTCAACGCCTCATCGCGCAGGGCAATCTTGCCCTGGGCCGAGGTGAGTTTCTTGACCGGCTGATCGCTGAGCAACATGACCAGTTCGTGCCGCAGGGCAGGATTGTATTGCTTGATATATTGCTCCATGGTTTTATCGCGCAGCTTCAGCTGCACGCTCACCTGCATATGCCGGACCCGTTGGTTATCGTTGACATTGACCACCAGAGGCGGTTGCATGGCGGTATACACGACCGGTGCTGCCTGTTCCCGGGTGTCTGACGCCTCTTCTTCGTCTTCGGCCCACAAAGGGGGAGCGATCATCAGCGGAACAAGCAGGGCAAACAACACACGCGGTTTCATCTTGAGAACTCCTGCACTATAGTTGAAACACATCATCAGGCGGGTAG